>CAYGVX010000030.1:4600-19955 GCA_964353725.1 uncultured Candidatus Bathyarchaeia archaeon | reverse complement strand
AGCCAAATACAAGACGGAACATGGCACAACCTCAAGAAACTTGCCAAAAGCTCCAAAACCCAAAAGAAAAAACTCGAGAAACTCGCCCAACTACTCGCAAAGCCTGGCATCGTGGAATACCTGCCAGGAAAAAGTCAGATAAAAATCAAAGAGAAATGGAGAAGACTCCTCAAGAACACGAGCGAAGCGAATAGAGGCAGAAAAGCCGCAGTGGGCACCATCGTTCTGCGTCCTCAGGGAACCATACGGGTCCAAGGGGTACAGATGACAAACCTCCTGGACACGGATATAGAGATCAACGTGAAAGTCAACAAGAAACTGGAAGAGATCTCCCTAGGCCTCGTCGATAAAGACTAGATAGCAATCAGTTCCTTAGCCTTGTACAGCATTTCCAGCAAGGCCACACCTGCTTCAGTCGTCTTGTACACAACCTGCCCGTTGCCGTTCTTCTCCCTCATCAATAACCCGCTGCTTATCATCTCAGACAAATACACGTTAAAACGCAGGAAATTCAAGTTGGCACGATACATAATCCGAGTCTTGTTCGCTCCGCTCATAGCCTCAGTGAGGATATCAACTATTACTCCCATCCTGCTTCTCCGGCTCATCGATGCCAACTTCTGGTTTCGGCATAATCACATAACGGGAGATATACCTCCATGTTAAGACTATAAAAGATTTACTGTACCAAGCCTTATCAATGATGAGGCTCCAATGGAGAATGTTTCTTTTGTTAGCTTCTAGAATAATCTTCTGAATGAAACTCTCAGAAATCCTTTAAGCTTACACAGTCAATTCAATACAGTCCTGCGAAGAAGGCCACCTAAATGAAGCCAAAAACAGAGAGCATCATAGAGCTACTCAGAGACGGCAAGTGGCACACACTAGAAGAGATAAGCCGAAAAACTAGGCTGCACGAATTCAAGATAGAAATCTTAACAGACTTCCTTGCAGACTACTCCTTCATCGAATTCAACAAGAAAGAGCGCAGAGCCAAATCATCAAAAGCATTCACAGACTTTCTGAAAAAACACATAACCTACGTCTAGGCGGACATGAGAGCGTCCAGATTCCGGTAAGCCCTCAAAAAATCCATACCCCGACTAGTAGTCTCAAAAAACTGGCTAGCCTCACTCTCAACCCCATTAAACACCTTCAAAAGCCCCTTATTCAAAAGAAAACCCAAATACACCTCCAACTGCTTGAAACTCAGGTTGCATCTGTACATGATGGAAGTCTTACGAACCCCGCCCACAGAAGACGAAAGTATGTGTGCAATAATGTCTAACCGCCCCCTGTGCGATACCCTCGTCTCATCCATGCCCTGAACCAAAACTCCACCTACCCCTTTCTCGGCCTACAATATTTGTAATAGATATATCACGATATTTAAACCTTCTTTAACCATACAAAGCAAAGGAAAGAAACCGAAAAACCATAGCGACAGGAAGCGTCTACAGGCAAGAATCATGAGATTTCACCGAGCAGGTACGACTGAAAAGCCCCCACAACCCTCACATCAACAAACTCACCCAACAAACCCCGCCCACCAAGACCCCTAATCACTATGGGCTTGTACGCGAAGTTACGCCCAACAACCGACCCCTTCCTCCCCACCTCATCTACCAACACCCTGCCCCCCCAGCCCAACCAACCCCTGTTACACTCAAAAGAAACGCGACGAGCCAAGCTCGCCAACCTCGCACTCCTCTCCTTCACCTTCGCCGGCGAAACCACTCCGCCTAGACCTCTCGCTGGAGTCCCAGGCCTAGCAAAATACTTCGAGACATTCGTCACATCCGGCCTAACCTCCTCAACCAGCTCCCACGTGCGGCTGAACTCTCTCTCCGTTTCCCCGGGAAAACCCACAATAACATCCGTAGCAAAGGTCAACCTTGGAAAAGCCCTCTTAAACCGCTCAACTGTAGCCACGAAATCCTCAACCGTGTACTGCCGGTTCATTCGCCCCAAGACCTCATCGTCACCACTCTGGACTGGCAGATGCAGAAACTTGAAAACCTTGTCGCACTGAAAAGCTTTCACAGTCTCCTCAAGAATGCTAGACAGGTTGTTAGGCGTCATCATTCCCACTCGGACAAAAAAGTCTCCGTCGACGCTGCAAACGCTCTCAATCAGCTCGGCAAGGCTTGAGCCTAAATCTCTTCCATAACACGCCGTATCTTGAGACGTAAGCCAAAACTCACGAACCCCCTCAGAAACGTCCCTCTCAACCCTATCCACGATCTCCTCCGCACCATAGCTCCTAAGCCTTCCCCGAGCAAACCGGACACAACAATAGGCACACGAACCCAAGCAACCATAGTTCACCGGAATAATTCCTACTCTCGGGTTTATGCGAACCCGCGGCAGCCCAAGCCCTGGCATATTCTCCGCAGCGTCCTCCACGTCCACAACACGTTTGCCCTGAGAGACCCTTCTCACAACCTCAACAATCTTCTCCCCACAGGCTGGCCCCACAAGCCCGTCAAATCGTGTCTCCCTGCGCAGCCTCTCCGGGTTAATCAGAGGCAGACAGCCCGCC
This sequence comes from uncultured Candidatus Bathyarchaeia archaeon, assembly GCA_964353725.1. Taxonomy (GTDB): domain Archaea; phylum Thermoproteota; class Bathyarchaeia; order Bathyarchaeales; family SOJC01; genus CAYGVX01. The sequence goes on along the minus strand of CAYGVX010000030.1, from coordinate 17,413 downwards.
ACAACCAGCTTCTTCTCCCCAGGAACCTGCTTCAGAAGGCTTATCATGTGATTCTCAGTGGGAGCCTTGACCGCACAAGTCACATAGACCACCAGGTCCGCGCCCTGCACACTACTCACCATCGTATGGCCTGCCTGTGAAAGACAGCCCGCCAGAACCTCCGAATCTGCGAGACTGGTTGAACAGCCGAATCCCTTGACATAGACCCGCATTGTTGCCCCAACATTCAAAATATACAAGTTCGACTCATAAATAAGGAGATAAACATCCTCTGGAAAGGATTCATTCACAGAAACGCGAAAGAACCGCACAGAAAAGCTTAAAAAGACATGTACCAACATGTTTGTCACATATTAGCAAGCATGTTATATACAGATATAACCTCAGACCGCATGGCTCTCTAGTACCCAAAGAAGGGAGGAGGCATAAAAAATGAAACTTATCACGTTACATCTCCCCGAACCCTACATCAAAGCCCTAGACCGACTAGTAGTGGAGCAGTTCTACCCAAACCGCGCCGAAGCAATACGCGTAGCAATCCGCGACATGTTATCCAACGAGTTTTGGGGAAGGAAACAAGATGGATGGCGAAAGACCAACTAGCAAAGCCCTTCAGCTTGCGTGGCAAGGCACGCAGAGACCGGCTGACAGCATTCAGAAACACGACAGATGCAAAATCGCAGCCATAGGAGTCGGAGGAAGAGGCTGCAACATCATCGCTCACCTGGCAAAAAGCGGAGTCAAAAACACGCAAACCGTGGCAATAGGCAGCAACCCACTTCGACTAGAAACAACGCAAGCAGACCATCAAATACTAATCAGCGGAAAGCCACATCAGGGCCAAGGTGCAGGCGAGCACTCCGTCCTAGATGAAACCGCAGCAGAGGAGACACGTGAACAAGTCAAACAGATCCTAGCTAAAATGGACATCGTGATCATCACCGCAGGCCTAGGCGACGAAACTGGAACCGAAACTGCAACTATAGTCGCAGAAACGGCGAACAGGAAAGGCGCCCTAACGATAGGAGTAGTCGCAAAACCACTTCGAAGCGGGCGCGGCAGAACAAGAAGATCCTGCCAAGCGATCACTAAGCTCCGCCGAAACTCCGACACCCTGATAACAATAGACAGCAACAAACTCCTGGAAACTGAGCCCCAACTCTCCATAGATGAAGCTTCCAAGATCGTGGACAAAATGGTCGCCCAGACCATTAGAAGCCTAGTAGAGGCGATTTCGGCATCCAACCTCGAAAACCCAGACATAGACGATTACAAGACCATCCTAAAGCAGGGCGGAGTTGCCCTCGTAGGAATAGGAGAGTCTGACGCGCCCAATCGAGCTGAAGAAGCAGTACGCAACGCCTTAAGCAGCCCGCTGATGCACACAGACTACACCAACGCAACAGGCGCCCTAGTCCACGTTTCAGGCGACGTCAAAATGACCACCGAGGAAGCAAGCCACGTCGGCGAGATAGTCACAAAGATGATGAGCAGCGGCGCTCAAGTGATCTGGGGAGCACAAGTAAACCCAGAACTGAACGGAAGACTGCGAGTAACTCTACTGATGACTGGAACCAACCCGCCACAGAGTCCAAGAAGAATCGGCACCCTAGCGCCTCACCTCTTCAACCTGGAAACAACGTGGAAACCCGAGAAGAGACTGGCAGTGGACCTTGGCCTATACCAAATGGAAGACTTCTGACCCCTAAAACCCCAATCAAACCCTTTTCTTCAAACTCAAAAGCTCTCTTCTCAACCTCATCCTCCAAGGTATCGACCTGCCAAACGGCGCCACAGCACCGTTCTTTATCGCCTTAACAACCTCTTCAACATCCCCATCAGCCTCAACCACCGAGTACGCCATCCCCACCTCGGGGGCACAATGAGCATCGCTCCCACCTGTCTGGGGCAAGTTGAGCTTCGCCGCAATCCTCCGATTCTTACGCACTGAAAAGGAGAAGGGAAACGCAGAAGAGTTAATCACCTCCATCCCATCGAAAATCCGACCTATCACTTCCTCAGGTATCCCCTTGAAGAACGCGGTGGGATGAGCAACTATGGCGAGCCCGCCTGCATCGTGAATCTCGTCTACCGTTTCAGCAAAAGACTGATTTGCCTTGAAAGTCTGGCTCACGTTTATCGCCAGAACGTGCCCCTGACTAGCCGCCACTTCAACCCCCGGCACTATCAAGAAGTCTCTGATTCTCCCAAACTCGCCTAGTCCACCGAGGGTGTTATGGTCAGTTATCGCCACTCCGTCTAGACCACGCTTCTTCGCGTAGACGACTAGTTCCTCAGGCTTTGTGTGGGCGTCATAAGAGTGGTGCGTGTGAACGTGCATGTCTATTTTCAAGGGCAAAGGGTTTTCACTTTATCTTGCTTCCAGCCTTGACTACCCGCTCCGGCTGGATTATCGAGACGCCCTTTTCGTCTTCAGCGGCCAGAATCATGACTTCCGAGTCTAACCCGAAGATCTTCTTGGGTTGGAGATTGGCTAAAACCGCGATGTTCCTGCCTTCCAGCTGTTCTGGCTTGTAGTGCTGGGCGATGCCTGCCACAGCCTGCCTCGTCTCTCCGCCGCCAATGTCGATTCTCAGCTTCAGAAGGTTCTTCGACTGCGGCACAGCCTCTGCCTTCACGATCTTGCCCACCCGCAAATCAAGCTTAGAAAACTCCTCGAATCCTATTGTTGACGATGCAACTGGGGTTCTTGTTTTCTCCAACCTTGCCTGCAACTCCTCACCGCTCAACTCCACCTTGCTAAACAGCGGAGTTGCCCTCTCTATTTTATGCCCCGGGGGTAAAAGTTTTGTCGTCTCATTCCACTTGAAACACTCTTTTTCTGGCAAGTTGAGAAGGGCTGACAGTCTCTGAGCAGTGAAGGGTATGAATGGCTGCAGGGCTGTTGCGAGCGTTTTGACTAGTTGGATGGCGACGTATAGCGTGTTTGCGGCTCTTTGCCTATCACTCTTGATGAGGCTCCACGGTTCTTTGTCGTTGAAATACTTGTTTCCTAAGCGGCTTATGTCGACTACGTTTCGCGAGGCTGCCAGCAACCTGCAATCTTCAAGGTTCTGCGCCGCCTTTGTCACCTTCTTTTCCACGGATTGGAGGAGACGTTTGTCGTCCGGGTCAAGTCTGTCTGCCTTAGGCACTGTGCTTTCGAAATGCTGGTTGATGAACGTGAGGGTGCGGTGGACAAAGTTACCTAATGTGTCGTTCAGGTCGGCGTTCACCTTCTCTATGAAGATGTCCCATGAAAAATCTGTGTCCTTCGTCTCTGGGCGGGTGGAGATGAGGAAGTAGCGCCAGTAATCTGCCGGGAAAAGTTCCAGGGCTTCGTCTATCCAAATGCCCACTTTGTGGCTCTTGGAGAACCTTTCACCCTTGAACTGCAGAAACTCGGTTGATGAAACGTTCCATGGAAGGACGTAGCCTTCTTCTGTCGCAAGCAGAAGTGCGGGAAGGATAATCGTGTGGAAGATAATGTTGTCCTTTCCTATGAAATACAAGATCCTCGCATCTTTGTCAAACCAGAAATCTCTCCATCTCCCTTCCTCTCCGCAGTTTCTAAAATACTCGATTGTGGCGGAGACATAGCCGAGGACTGCCTCAACCCACACGTATATCGTCTTGTCTTCGGCTCCCGGAAAGGGCGCAGGAATCCCCCACTTGTTGTCTCTGGTAACCGCTCTGGGCTCGAGACCTTCATTGATGATGTTTAGGCTGAACTTCCTCGCGTTTAGAGGCAGTCTCTTGTTGGTTTCGATGAAACCGCGGAGTCTATCGGTAAACTTTGGGAGGTCGAAATACCAGTGCCGCACTTTCTTGGTGACCGGCTTGGATTTGCAGATCGCACAGTAGAAGCCGACCAGCTTTGTGGGTTCAAGCAGTCTTCCACAAGAGTCACATTGGTCTCCCCGGGCGCTTTCAGCGCCACAGTACGGGCACGTGCCCTCGACAAACCTGTCTGGCAAGAAGCGGCTACACTTTGGACAATACGGAAGCTCTGTTTCTGCAGAAAAAATGAGACCCTTCTCGTAAATCTTGGAATATAGACTCCTCACGAACTCCTTGTGCACTGCGCTCTCAGTTCTAGTGTAATTGTCAAAGGAGATGCCCCACTTCTTCCATAAGTCAACCACTTTCGCGTGGTTTTCATCTGTAAGTTGTTTCGGTGGAACACCTAGCCTTACAGCTTCCACTTCCACAGGTGTCCCGTGCTCATCGGAGCCGCTTACAAAAACCACTTCGTCTCCTTTCAACCTACAGTATCGGGCAAAAACGTCTGCCGAGAGAATCGACCCTATCAAAGTGCCCAAATGAGGCGTGTAGTTAATGTAAGGCCACGCGCTCGTGACCACAACTTTGCCGAGTGACCTGCACCTCCAGACTATTCCCTAACATGCTACTCGCAGATACTTAAACGCAACGGAGCATAAAAGAAAAGGAGATGTGGGTTTCAGGTTCATTCTTCTTTCTGCTAAGCAACTCCGGGCCTTCGCCCTGATAGAAAGATGGCTGCTGCGACGATGATAGCACTTACGATAGCGAGTATCGCCACTAATGTAAGAAGCGTCACGATGTTGTCCATGGTTCTTTGAAGATTCAGAACTTCGGGGTTAACAACACTAATGTAGTCTTCGTAGTGCTTGGGAGCTGGTTCGTTAGTGTAAATCCATATATCAACGCTTGTAGAGGTTGCCCTTCCATCAGTAGGCACGGCGAAACTAACGTCCTGAAGCGCAACTGTCTTGTTGCTGCCTATTGGGTCGAGGTCGCTGTAGTCGATTGTCTTGTTGCCTGATTCATCCCAACCGTCCACCGTGTACATCATCCAGTTGTCAAACACTATGCTGACGTTCTTGATCTCCATTGGGTCTTCGCCGATGTTTCTTATGAGGATAGAAATCTTTCCTTGTTCTCCAGGAGTGTACTGCACCTTGTCAAGACTCACGTAAGCGTTATAATCGCCTGCCAAGGCTGACGGCGAGAACATTAGAAAAAGCAGTGCTACGGCCACTAGAGCCACAAATAGTTTTTTCATTAGATCACCAGTCCATTGTGTTCTAGGCTTTTCATATTTAACACTTGTTGAAAAAGACGTCAGATTCCGAGTCAATAAAGCCGCTGGCGCTAAGGAAAAAACGGAGTTCAAGCGTCAGTCTCCAATGAGTGCAGCTTTATAAGCGTTTTCCAGCCACCGAACAACAAGGCATGACCTTGAGAGCTCCGTGAATATCCTTTTTTCAACCTCCTCTTCAGCCTCTTCAGTGGTTTCGTCAACCAAACCTATTTTGACCAGCACTCTTCTTTCCTTCACCACTCACACCAACCGAATTGCAGTTGAAGCGTTCCTGGGACAACCCCTCTAGGAAGAATACCGTTGCGAGTGAATCCGAATCAGAACAAGGCGGGGTGTCACGCTATTCTTACAGTTGTGCCTGCCTTTCCCACTATCGCCTTACCCGCCTCCTCCAACGAGGCTATAACCGCCTTCTGTCCTCCAGCCTCTAAGAATTTCACGGCAGCCTCCACCTTCGGAGCCATGCTCCCCTTGGCAAAATGCCCTTCCCGCAGATACCGCTTGGCCTCGGAGACAGTCATCTCATCCAAGTCTACCTGGCTTAGCTTTCCATAATTAAGGGAGACTTTTTCGACGTCGGTCAACATGAGGAGAATTTCGGCTTTCAAGTCGCTAGCAAGTATGTGTGCACCCAAATCCTTGTCAACCACAGCATCGACCCCCACCAAACTTCCATCCCTCTTGACTACTACTGGAACCCCTCCTCCTCCAACAGCTACAACTATGGCACCGCTTTCGAAAAGCGTTCTAATCGTGTCTTTCTCAACTATCTCTATTGGTTCAGGGGAAGGCACTACCCTTCTATACCCTCTTCCACTATCTTCAACCATAGTCCATCGCTTCTCTTTCCTTAGCCTCTCCACATCGGAAGCCCCGTAAAATGGGCCTATGGGCTTTGTGGGATGCCTGAAAGCTTCATCGTTCTCATCAACGATCGTCTGCGTCACCAAAGAGACAACTGGCACGTCCATTCCAGCTTTCCTAAGCTCATTGTGCATAGACTGCTGCAACATGTACCCGATCATGCCTTGGCTTTGAGCCCCGCAAATATCCAGCGGCATTGGAGGCAAAACATCCTTTGACCTCTCATTCTTCAGAAGAATGTCACCTACCTGGGGCCCGTTTCCATGCGTCACGGCAATTCTATAGCCATCCCTAATCAACCTAACTAGGTGCACACAAGTCTTTCGTACACTTTCGAACTGCTCCTCAGCCGTCCCCTTCCTTCCATGCTTCAGAATCGCGTTGCCGCCGAGAGCTATCAACACTTTCCGACTCATTAGATCACAAACTATTCTCTGAGGTGTGGATAGGAAAGAGAACATGCTGCGTTTTAAAGGCTTTTCGAAAGTGACTGGGCGTGCTTTGACGAATTCTTGCCTACCGAGGCGGTTTTGCAGAGGTGAAGAGGCAAACCCAATAGTTAAAAGAGAAAAGCCTGGAATCATTAACAGGGCGCCCCGTATGGTTACGATTGAGAAGATTAGGAAGAGAGACGGCAGAGTCGCCGAGTTCGACTCCAACAAAATCATGGAGGCGATATGGAAAGCCTCAAACGCGGTTGGGTCGAAAGACAGATCACTTGCCCTGAATCTCTCTAAACAAGTAGTTGAACAGCTAGAAAAGCAGCTTAAACCTGGAGAAATCCCGCGTGTGGAAGAGATTCAGGATATTGTGGAAAAAATTCTCATCGAGAACGGGCAGGCCAGCATAGCGAAGGCTTACATTCTTTATCGCGAAAGGCGAACCCAAATACGAAGAACAGAAGCACTGCTGGGTGTCGTTGACGAGCTCAAGCTTCCCCTAAACGCAATCCTCGTGTTGGAGCGACGGTACCTCAGAAAGGATGAGAAGGGCAGAGTCATAGAGACTACGGAGCAGATGATCAGACGAATCGCGAACTGCATAGCCGCGGTTGAGAAGCAATATGGCAAGAGCGATGCGGAAGTGGCTGACGTTGAAGACGAGTTCTACCGCATGATGACTAGCCTCGAATTCATCCCGAACTCTCCAACATTAATGAATGCGGGAACGATGTTCAAACAGCTAAGTGCCTGCTTCGTCCTGCCTGTGGAAGACTCGATAGAAGGCATCTTCGACACGCTGAAAGCCGCAGCCATAATCCACAAGACGGGAGGGGGAACGGGCTTCTCCTTCTCGCGACTCCGACCTCGAGGAGACGTCGTGAAAACCACGGGAGGCATAGCCTCAGGTGCGATATCTTTCGCCAAAATATACGACACGGCGACAGAAGTCATGAAGCAAGGCGGACGCCGAAGAGGCGCCAACATGGGCATACTGCGAGTCGACCACCCCGAGATCATGGACTTCATCGTGGCGAAGGAGAGAGAAGGGGTATTGAGGAACTTCAACATTTCTGTGGCAGTCACTGACAAATTCATGAAGGCAGTCGAAGAAGACAGCGACTTCAGTTTGACGAACCCTCGAAACGGCGAAATCTCGGAGACGCTTAAGGCGAGAGCCATATGGAATCTACTTATAATGATGGCCTGGAAAAACGGCGAACCAGGCATCATCTTCCTAGACACGATCAACAAGCATAACCCGACCCCTCGACTGGGGCAAATCGAATCAACCAACCCATGCGGTGAACAGCCCCTGTTGCCCTACGAGTCCTGCAATCTGGGAAGCATCGACGTCAGCAAGTTCGTGTTGGAAGACGGAAAGATTGATTGGAACAGGCTTGGAAAGACAGTGAGGCTGGCCGTGAAGTTTTTAGACAACGTAATCGACGCAAATGTGTACACGCTACCCGAAATAGAGAAAACTACGAAGGGAAACAGGAAAATCGGTTTAGGGGTCATGGGTTTTGCAGACATGCTCATCAAGATAGGCGTAAGATACGACACGGAAGAGGGCATCCAGAACGGGGAGAGACTGATGGAGTTCATAAACACCGAGGCGAGGAAGATGAGCGCAGAGCTGGGCGAAGAGAAAGGAAGCTTTACAAACTTCCGCGGAAGCATTTGGGAAAAACAGTTCAAAACCATGCGAAACGCAACCGTCACAACCATCGCCCCCACCGGCACAATAAGCATTATCGCTGGCTGCTCTCAAGGAATCGAACCCATCTTCGCAATCGTGTATGTAAGAGAAGTTGCAGAAAGCTTAGGAAGAAGCCTAATCGAAGTCAACCAGCTGTTTGAAAGCACAGCGTTGAAGGAAGGCTTCTACGACGAAGAGTTGATCAAGAGAATCGCCAAAAAGACGTCGATACAAGACGCAGAAGAAGTCCCTGAGCGTGTCAGGAGACTTTTCGTCGCAGCCCACGACATAAGCGCCGAATGGCATGTTCGCATGCAAGCAGCTTTCCAGAAGCACACCGACAACGCTGTTTCAAAAACCATAAACTTCCCAAACAAGGCCACACCTGACGACATCGACAGGGCTTATTGGCTTGCTTATAAGCTGAAGTGTAAAGGTGTGACAGTCTACCGACACGGAAGTCGAGAAAGGCAAGTTTTGCGGCCTATTGAGAGTGAAGGAACACTGGCAGACTTCAGTTTAGAGTGTCCTACATGCGCCTAAGCCTATAGCTCCTTTCTCACTTCTCGGTCTCTGACAAAGGCTTCAGCCATCTGGCTTCTGCAGGTGTTCTCTGCACATACAAACAACACCTTTTGAGTCATGACAAGTCATCTATCGGGGATTTTTGACATGATATGCAGCAGTTCGTTTGGTTTTTGCACTAGAAGATGTCTGTCTGAGTTGAAGGGGTTTGGGTCTTATTGGTTCTTAGCGGAGCTTGGCCCAATGGTACACTTCGACAACTGTGCCTACAGCTGAGACGATGAGACCGCCGATAATCGACAAAAGGCCTTGAACTAACATCCCCTCGCTTGTTACAGGCATGAGGACTCCCAGGAGCATGAAAACAACACCTACTCCAATGCATATTCCATCTACAAGTGCTGAGAACCGATGTCTCCTAGTTTCCTCGAGTCGAGGGTAGGCTTCTAAAGGAGTGTATTCTTGAACGGATGACTGAACTCGTGTACGAGAATTCTCTGTTTCCAATTAGCACACCGGGAAAAAGAGGTTGACTCCTAGATATATTTAGTTTGCTAATTGCTCATCCTTATACAGAATCAGCATTGAAAATAGCAGTTGTTGGTTCATTTATAGTATTTATTTCGGAATCTGATTTGAAAGTCGCAATGCTTAACGGCTTTTTTGCCCTTCCTAACTACTGTGGTCACTCTATGGAGACTCGCGTCAGTCCTTCAGCGACAAGTGTGATTCTGCTCTTGATGGCAGCGACCTCTCTCATGATAATGCTGAGTCTTTACCAGATTAACTACATGGTCCATGGCGACCTCTACAACTTCGGACTGCAATTCAGCTACCGATGGGCAATGCCCTACTGGATTCTTTCTGGAATAATCTTCGGGCTGTCTTGGACAAATATAGCACTTTCAATAGTCTTCACTCTATACATCCAGAAGAAAAGCCGGAGGAAGGCTGGATCACTCACGCCGACTCAAGCTGAAAAAGCAGAAGCTGAAGTTCAAAAAGCTGAAGAGAAGGAACAGAGAACGATTAGTGAGTTTATTGAGACGCAGAAGCAAGACTTGAGCCTTAAAGAGGAAACACCAAGAGAGAAACCCGTCGTGGAGATGACTAGGAAAGTCGCTGAAGTTGTTGAGACAGCGAGTGAGCAAGAAACGCAGGCTGCATCTCAGGAAACAGAACATGTTGGACAGATCGCGGAGACTCAAAAGGTCCGTATCGAGGAAAAGGAAAGCGGGCAAGGTCAGTCTGTTCTTTAAACTTCATATACAGAAGCCGACGGATATTATTCTGAGGAACTGTCCGCGGTTTGAAAAAGACAAACATCTTGATAATTGCATGTGTGCTAGTCAGCCTGCTCTACTGGCTTACGTACCCAAGCTTGGAAGACTGGCTTGTTTACAGCGGCGAAAGATTAACAAAAGGTGCTTTCTGGACGCTGATTACATCTCTTTTTGTGCACTTTGATTTTCGGCATTTGATAGGTAACATGGTTTTTCTCTACGTTTTCGGGATGGCTTTTGAAGGAGAAGCTGGTGGAAGAGTAACGGCAGCTGCTTTCTTCGTGGGAGGCGTTGGCTCCCTCTTGGTGAGCTCGTTCTACTACGGCTCTGACATTTCTATGATCGGAGCTTCTGGAGCGATATTCACACTGGCTGCTGCTGCGATGCTTGTTAAACCGTTGAAGCTGTCTATATTCTTTCTATTCATGCCTTTAGGCGTGGTTGCCGTTCTCTATTTCGTCTTCAATGTTTTTGCTGTTGCTTTGGGCTTTGGCGGAAATGTGGGATACGTGGCTCACGTCGCGGGTTTTCTAATAGGTGTTCCGTTCGGCATAGCATGTAGCAAAGGTAAGTGGGCGAAGAACCTGGGAATAGTGATTTTGATGCTTCTCGCCTTCGGGGCGATAATCCTTGTACTTCAATTCTTGTTCGATCTTTTGTGACCCACTGTGGCATACGCAAGACAATGTTAGCCTATTCGGAATAATTATTGTCACTTCATAACGTTAAACTGTCGGGGCAGCTATTCTTTCTTCGGGATTGGCTTTGACGTCCAAAAAGGCGTTATCAGTTTGGGTACTCGTTGTGTTTACGTTTATTGGTATCTTGGGTACTCTGCATGCTTGGATTCTGTGGCAGACTCAGGGAGTCGCCTTTGTTACGATCTTTTCGTTTGAAATGGAGGTTATGAACTATTTTGTGGGGGCTTTGTTGACCAGTTTCCTCTTCATCGGAGCGGTCTGCTATGTTGTTTTTAGCAGTGAGCCTTTGGAGTTGCCTTTGTATCGGTTTTTTAGGGATTTTGAGGAAAAGCTTGACGCGAATAGTGAGGAGCTGCTGAGCTCTACTGATGAGGCTTTGACGAAGTTGGGCTTGAAGGGTTTCCAGTCGAAAGAAAGCATGCAAGTGTTGCGAGATAAGGTTGAGGGGATTGAAGTCAGGCTGAAGGAGAGTGGGGAGAAGCACGAGAAGTCACACGATGTTTCGCAGAAGAAGCTAATGGATATGGAGCGTAAGCTTGATGGTTTACAGTCTGTCCATAAAGGGGTGTCTTCGTTGGAGAGGAGGTTGCAGGTTTTGGAGGGTGTGGAGAGGGACCTGAAGGTGATACAGGATATTGTAGAAAGAGTGGATTCGGCCTCAAAGCCCTTTCTGAGCAGTACAGATGGGGTGGATGTGCTGGAGGGAAAGATGTTGAAGTCGGGTACTGTTAAACAGCTGAAACTTAGCGGGATGCAGAAAGTTGAGGATTTGTTGTTAAAGGGTCCTGTCGAGATTGCACTTTCCAACGCTATGTCTGAGGGTGAAGCGAAGAGTCTCCAGAGTGTGTTGCAGCTCTTGATGATACCTGGAGTTCAGCATGAGGATGCTGTGCTTTTGTTGAAAAGCGGGGTGAACTCAAGGCAGGAACTGGCGCTTCAAGAAACTCTCAGTCTGGGTGCCAGGATTTCCAAGACCGCTGAGCTGTACGTGAGGGAGGGGAGGATTAAGGAGTGCGAAAGGCCTACCTTAGAGGAGATCGCTTCGTGGATAAGGCTGGCCAAGATGTAGCTTTGTCTGTTCAGCCTTCGCGCAGTCGTTGCTCACTCGTCCAGATTGCCTGAGTCTTCCCTTTTCTGTCAGTTGTGTGTTCCTTTTTGAAGATAGGTGTTTCCTTCTTGTAACGTTCCACTGCTTCCTGTAGTATCGGGAATACGTAGCTTCTATGGGTGCCTGCTACTAGGACGTATACGAGTTCTTCTCCTGGTTTGAACTCCCCTGTGAGGTGGTGGATTTGAACGTCTGTTATGCCTTCGCGTTTTTTCAGGGTTGTGCAGATGGCTTGTAAGGTTTTGTTGGCCTGTTCTCCGTAGGCTTGCAACTCTAGCTTTTTCACTTGTCTGTTGCTGGTTTGGTTTCTGACTGTGCCTATGAACAAGGTGATAGCGCCAGTCTTAGGATAGCCTTTGTCTTGTCTGGTCTCTTGGATTATGTCCATAAGTGTGATTGTGTTTTTTGGGTGTATGCCTGCTTTCGGGGTGGGCATGCGTTTTCGCCTTGTTTGTCTTGTGGGGGTTTGTTTCTTGAAAGGTTTGCTATGCGGCTGCGTACGTCTGCACGCGCACAGCCATTACAAGATGGGTGCCACCAGGTTTTTAGGGGCGGAAGACGTTAGTGGACAGCGCACGTAGGTGAACATTGCTTGAGTCTCGCAGTTGAGGTTGAGAATCTCGTTAAGGTCTTTGGCAACATAAGGGCTCTTGATGGCTTAGGTTTCAGCATCAAGCCCAGCGAAATCTATGGACTAATCGGCCCCAACGGTGCGGGGAAGACGACGTCCCTGAGAATCGTTTCAACTTTGATTTTGCCCACCTCAGGCTCCGCGAAGGTTTATGGTCATGATGTGGTGAACGAGGCTCCGAGGGTTCGTGAGCTTATTGCTTATCTACCCGAGGATGCCGGGGCTTACAAGAATCTGTCTGGAGCAGAGTATCTGCGGTTTATGGCTGGGTTTGGCTCAGAAGGGAGAGAGGCTCCTGAAAAGGTTGTTAGGAGTGCGGAGGAGATTTCTGGGCTGGGTGAACGTCTGCGTGACAAGGTGAAGACTTACAGCAAGGGCATGAAGAGGAGGCTGCTCGTAGCTAGGGCACTCATGACCAAGCCCAAGCTGGCTGTGCTTGACGAGCCGACGAGCGGGTTGGACGTGCTCCACTC
>CAYGVX010000030.1:0-4500 GCA_964353725.1 uncultured Candidatus Bathyarchaeia archaeon | reverse complement strand
CCACTCTTGATGTTTCCCATTATGGGCTTCGTTATCCGCGGGTCGATGGAGTCGACGCAACAGCGCCTTCAGAACCTTCAAGTGGGACTCGCGGATTTCGACCGTGGGGAGATAGGTGTAAACCTGACCCGCTTCTTCGAAGAAGACCTAGACGTGACTATAATCGATCTCAACGCCTCCACCTTGGACGAGGCTGTGGAGGTATTGCAGACAGAGACCAATGCGACCGAGTTGATTGTGATTCTCCAGGGAGTGACGGAAAACGTAACCCAAGGAAGGCCAGCTGAGATCGAGGTCTACAGCGTCTTCTCCGGTACTGGAGGTATCGCTGAGACGGCTAGCTCGTCGATTGTCAGCGGATACCTGGAGCTGTTCAAAAGAAGCCTTTCGCCCGACCCGTTTCAGACCGTGCCCAAGTCGATAATCAAAGGTGAACCCGCAGATGTCCCGCCCGACATGCTTTTCAGCCTGATGTACTCACAGGTCTTTGCTCTGCCCGTGACCATAAGTATGCTGCTTGTCTTCTCGATGCAGATTGCCGCGACTTCAGTTGCTTCTGAAAAAGAGGAGAAGACGTTGGAGACTCTGTTGAGCCTGCCGATAAGCCGGTTCACGATTCTGCTGGGAAAGCTCGCAGGTTCGATCATCGTAGCGGCTGTAGGCGCGGTTGCTATCATCGTGGGCTTCAACTACTATATGGGGTCCTTCATGTTCATGGGTCAGGCGGGCGTTACGGTGGACCTTGCAGCCCTCGGCTTGGCGCCCACCCTTCTGGGCTACGCCGTCCTAGGCGCCTCAGTCTTCATGTCCCTGCTTTCAGCCCTCGCCCTAGCAATAATCATTTCAGCCTTCTCCGAGGATGTCAGAGGGGCGCAGTCAATCGTCGGCTACCTCTACGTGATTATCATGCTCCCCATGTTCATCATAATGTTCACAGACTTCAACTCCCTGCCCCTAGCTGCGCGGATTGCCTTACTCGCAATTCCATACACTCATCCCATGTTGGCCGCGCAAGCTACCTTTACAGGTAACTATCTGATAGCAGTTGTCGGCGTCGTCTACATCGCTCTCTTCACGGTCGCCTTGCTGTATGTGGCTGCAAGGTTGTTCGCCACCGAGAAAATCCTCACTGCCAAGCTGAAGTTCAGGGGTTTGAGACTGCGAAGAAAAGAGACAGCGCAGACATCTTAAGGCATGACCACGAACTTGAGTTCAGCGAGCCCCATGTACTGACTCAGCTCCTTCGCCTCTCTCTCAGCCTGCTTCAAATCCTCTTTGCCTATCTTTTCGAAAAGCTCGAGGGTAACCGATAGGGTTTTCTTGGTTTTCTTCTGCTTCCAGGTTCCGACTATCCGCCCGTCTGCCATGAGGGTTGCTGAAATGTCTCCGACCTTAGGCTTGAAGACGCGTTTCTTGTATTTCTCCTGTATGATGCGCGCTCGGTCTTTATGCCCCAAGAGCATGGAGTCGAATTTGGGTAGCAGCCGTAGAGGAGCTTCTTCGTCGAGGTCTATGGATGCCACGTTTTTCATGTCTTCCTTCAACAGCAGGTAACTTCCTTTTGAACCCTCGACCGTGACTCTCGTCAGCAACGATGAGGCCTTTTCTATTGCTCTTTTGGCGTCTCTCGCCATTAGCCCGCTCCAGATGGCAAAGTCTTGCTGCGTGGCTGGACCGTATCCGCGAAGGTATTTCAAGAGAAGCTTCTCTTGGGCTTCCTTTTCGCTAACGCTGTCCAAGTCGATGTTGGGGAGCCACTTGTCCAGTCTCGCGAAGCAGGATTCTCTGCCGCATGGCTGGGCGTGGACAGTTAAGCCCTCGTAACCAGTTTCCTTAAGAATACCACCCCAGCCTGAGAACAGTCTCTCGTAGGGCAGAGAGTTGTCCCTGAGCAACGAGCGCACTTCGTCATTGAGCCCTTTTCTTGTGAGTGGCTCTTGAGCTAGCGCTTTGACGATTGTGGGGTAGATAACTCTCTTTCTCTCTTCTGCAGGCGGCCATTCTGGTGCACGCATGAAGCGCCCATGGTGTTCAAACCACATTTTCCTGAGGGCTCTATTGTAAACGGGCAGATCTTTGGATGGAATAAGGTGCAGTGTCCCCCGCATGAACCACGCTTTGACCAGGGATTTGTCCTCGTAAAGTGACTCGTCCAGCAAAGCATTCTCGAAGCCTTCAACTCTGTTCCAAAGCGACAAGTAGGGGGTTTGAGGTACCTGGGCGTGTAGACCGCAGACGTCCTCGACGACGCTCGTGAGTTGGTCTTTCTTGACCTTTGTGAGTAAGTGATGTTTTGTCAGGTATAGTCGAGTCGCCATTCTCAGCGATATGTTTTCTTGACTCATTTTCCCAACAGCTTTCGTTTTCTCACGTTGAAGCCTTTTCGGCGCGCGCGTCGATTAACAATGGACCATCTTTACTTGTTCAGTTCGGTTTCAACCTTTTTGAGGACTTCCGGGAGTCTTCTTCGGATTATTGTTTCAGTGTCGGTTCTGTCTTCATCTGTGATTGGACGCTGCTCAGCTATGGCTATGAACCCAAAAGCTATTCCTGCTGCCGTGCCGATTACGTAGCCGAGGGCGACATCCCTCAGAGACTTGATGGGGACTTCCCCTCTAACCCATTGAACGTAGGGAACTATTTCCTCTCCGAATATCTTGTCCAACGCGCTTTCTATGGCCCCTCTTGTCGAATCAAGCAACCCTGGTCACCCAACAAGCCATATCTGGTCTTACCTTTCTTTGGGTTTAAGCTTTAAGAGACACCGTTAGCATTCTCATTGCTGGGCTGGTGAGCTGGCGGATGGCTCCGAGCCTGCTTAGGGCTTGAGGAAACTCCGCCCACCGTGCAGCGTTGCAACACGCGTTAAGAGTGTGGGGCGAGAGCTCCGGCTACAGAACAGAAACGAAACGTCCACTCGGCGCTGGGACGATGAGGCATATTGAAGTTGCCGAGTATGCTCGGGTGTGAAACGGTGAAACGGCTGTCCTGCAAGGTGTAAGGGCAAATAGGCGCCTGTGAATGGCTGCGTGAGGCGCGGGTAGCCCGATTAGCTGAATGCCATCTTTGAACAGAAGGCGGGTTACGACCAGCACACCAGCCCAAATTTACCGTATACCGATGTAATTCCAAACCTATTGCTCCAAATGAAAGCAGACAACAAAAGCGACTACACAATTAGATTCACCAGAAAAGCACTAACCTACATCCAGAGACACGCGCCACTAACGCAACCAGAAGCAGTAAAAACCTTCATAGCATCACTAAACAAGACCGACGGATACAAGAAGAACCTATGCACCGCATATAACCACTACTGCAAATTCACACAAACAACATGGAACAAACCCAAGTATCTCCAAGAAGCAAAAAACATCTCACTCGCACCAAAAGAAAAACTGCTAATGATAATAGCCGAAGCAGGAAAACAACTCGGAATAAGACTCCAAACGAGCATGGAAACAGGACTCAGACCCGTAGAACTATGCAGACTAAAAGTAAAAAACATAGACTTCGAACACAAAACAGTGAACCCAACCACAGCGAAAGGCGGAAACCCCCGAACCATACCGCTCTCAGCATCATTAACAGAAAAACTGAAAGAACGGACACTGACAAAGAACCTCAACCCAACAGACAACCTATTCGGCAACATGACCGCAGACCAATACGGCTGTGCCTACCGCAAAGTCAGAGACCGATTAGCCAAGAAACTCAAAGACCCAACGATACACCAAATCCGACTCTACGACTTAAGACACTACTTCTGCACGAAGAAGCTCTACGACATCAACAACCCATACACCGTAATGGTTTTGATGGGACACAAGAAGCTCCAGACGACACAGAGGTATATGCACCTACTCAACTTCGCAGACGAAGAATACACAGTAGCAGGAGCAACCACAGCAAAAGAAGCCTCAAAGCTCATAGAAGCAGGATTCCAATACACAACAACAATCGAAGGAATCCAACTGTTCAGAAAACGCAAATAAACCACCCCTCTTTTTTATTGTTCCTAATTAACCAGTCCCTAAGGGATATTCTTATTTCTATGGTTTTAATATAGGCAGTAATGTGTCTAGGCGAAAAAAAGTCAGCTTCTTAGCAAGAAAGAAGATTGGGAAGAGAGTTTCTTTCGTAGCTAAGAGAAAAAAGGTTTCCTTTATTGCTAAAGTGCCTTCTAAAAGAAGACGTAGGGTTGAATTTTATTCAAAGAAGAAGAGGAGAAGACAGTGACGAACATCTACATTGATTCTAATGTTATAGTGGCATCTGAAATCGAGGAAGAGGAGCACAATCACGAATCTAGAGAATTCATGCAGTGTGTTTTAAGAAACAAGAAAACTGACATCGTCTTTTTCACGTCAGTCTTCACCTTTTTAGAGCTAGCTTCAGCGATGACTAGGCGCACAAACGATAGAAACAAAACCTATTCTTTGCTCTATCGAATAAAAAACTCTTGGAAATACTCTATAAATCCTCTACCACCCATGGCGC
>CAYGVX010000029.1:0-20282 GCA_964353725.1 uncultured Candidatus Bathyarchaeia archaeon | reverse complement strand
TCCTTTAATAGGGGAATACGCGCTCTATCTACTGCTTCAAGAAGGCCCACAGCATGTTAATCCGAGAAGTGATACTCGAAAACCTCATGTCATATGAGTATGCCAGGGTACCCTTCAAGCCCGGCGTAAACGTAGTCTGTGGGCCAAACGGTGCAGGAAAGTCATCCATACTCCTAGGCATCTCCATCGCCCTAGGTCAATCCTACACCGAACGTTCGAGAAAGCTAAGCAACCTCATACGCTGGGGAAACGACCAAGCGAGAGTGACGATTGTCCTAGACAACTCACCCCGAAACGGCAAACGTCCAGTGGCGAGAATCGACAAGGACCAGATCTTCCTAACCCGAGCGCTGAGACGTGATGGCAAATACTGGTTTGAGCTAGACAACCGGGCAGCTACTAAAGTCGATGTTGAGAGGATGCTTGCTCGGTTCAGCGTGGAGCCCGACAACCTCCTTATCATTATGCACCAGAGCATGACCGAACAGTTTACCGTACTCTCGTCCCAGGACAAGCTGAGGATAGTTGAAGCAGCCGTCGGCTTGGAACCCTACCGCAGGAATGTTTTGCAGGCGAGGAAAAAACTGAGCCACATACTGAGCGAAGAAGAGTCGGTGAGCAAGCTTCTCGAATCCGCAGAACAGACCTTGAACTACTGGCGTGAGCAGTACGACCGGTACCAGCAGAAGAAGCAGCTGCAGATTAAAAGACGGTTCCTTGAGCGGGAGCTTGTGTGGGCGGAAGCCTCCAAGAAAGAGGCGCTAGTGAAAGAGCTGCAGAACCAGCTCAAGATTGAAGAGAACGAACTTAAGGGGATAGATGACAATACGGCTGAACTGCAAGCTGCTCTGTCAGCATTACATTCGAAGCTGGAGCAGTCAAGGTCACAGTGGCACACACTTTTCCAAGAGAGGCTGCTGATGGAACGGGAGAAGGCTGAAGACGAAGCCTTCATTACACTGAGGACCCAGACGATAGAAGAAATGCGTCAGCTCGCGGAAAACCACAGCGAAAGGATGAACGAGTGCATCGGCAAAGTCGAACAACTAGAAACAGTGATAGGCTCCAAACACAACCCAGACGACTTCGCCGTCAGATTGACCGAGATAAAAAGAGCATACAAAAACCTCGAAGACACGTGGGCGCAGCAGCTTAGCCAGAAGAACGAAAACCTGAAAATACAAATAGAAATCAGCAGCAAAGAAGTTGAAAAAACAGGCAGAAACCTCTCCGAAATACAAGACAAGACAGAGCACATGACAAGGGAAATCGAAGACTTAACCAACCAAATCATAGACTACAAGATCAAGATCGCATTGCTAAACTACCAGAAGCAAAACATCGAGAAGAGCCTTCAGAAGCTCCGCAGAGACCTGAAAGCCAAGACAGGAGAATACGAGGAAGCGGCGAAAAAGGCGGAACAAGCAGGTTCCCGCATAGCCTCCACTCGAGCTATAGGCGAAATCGTAGACGAGATCCGATTGACAGAAGGCTACCTCGTCGCCCTTGCTGATGTCTCAGAAGACATCGAACACATGTACGAGTCCTACTCCAAACTCTACCTCGACCTGAAAGACAAGACAAGGGTAGTGGAAGAGAACCGTGAAAAAACCTTGGAAGAGGTCAAAACCCGTATGGAGTCGTGGCGGACAGTCATGCAAAGCCTTCTCGACCACGTGAACCTACAATACCAGAAGATTCTTTCACAAGCCCAAGCCGTAGGCGAGGTCCACATGGCCAACGGACATGACATCGAGGCCGCAGGTTTGGATGTGCTGGTGGGCTTCAAGGGCGCCAAACCAGTCCCCCTAGATGCCTACACACAAAGCGGGGGAGAACGCAGCATGGCTACCATGAGCTTCCTCTTGGCATTGCAGCAACACGTGCAGTCGCCGTTCCGTGCCGTAGACGAATACGACGTACACATGGATCCGAGGAACCGTGAAACAATTACCAACCTACTAATAGACTCCGTGAGAGACTTGGAGTCGCAGTATCTCATAATAACTCCCAGCCAAATCACCTGCGCAGAAAGAGATGTCCACGTAGTAACCGTGCAGAACGTCGAAGGTGCCTCCCGAGTTGAGGTCAAAGAAGACTAGCTTCCCCCGAATCTATATCCACAATTCATAACCCTTTTCAATATTATCGATACCGTTTCTTGGTGATTTGAGGTAGAGTAAAATGCCTGGAAAATCCCTCTTGCACAAAAAGAGCTTACTCGTCGCAGTCATTATCTGCATGATAAGCTTGACAGCACTGTCCACGCATCTGGCGAAGGCAAGCCCCATAACAGTCAACGTTTCACCGTCCAGCGGCTCGCACGGAACCACTGTCGTAGTCTCAGGAGACGACGCAACCCCCAACGGAGAGATAAGAGTCTACCTGGGGACATTCGCCAACCTGTTCGCTGCAACCACGAACGCAAACTCGACAGGCGACTACTCCACCCACTTCGAAGTTCCTGCCCTGCCCTTCGGTCCCTATACTGTTCTCGTGCTTGACGTGGAGACCGAAGATACCAGCACAGAGCTTTTCATAATCGAACCCACTATCACCCTAAGCATTGAAGAAGGATCATGCGGCGACGAAGTAATGGTGGAGGGTCACGGCTTCGACGTCGCTAGTCCAATAACCCTCGAGTTCGACAGCATAGACGTCACCCCCTCACCGCAGCCCCAGACAGACGACTTCGGCTCTTTCATAGCCCAATTCAACGTCTCCAAATTCCCCGAAGGCACGTATCGAGTGCATGCAAGCGACGGCGCAAATGGCGCCTTCGCCTTCTTCAGGGTAGTCCCGAAGATCATCCTGTATACGACGAGTGGTCCCCCTTCAACAACCGTGTTTGTCAACGGCACAGGCTTCGCTCCACACTCAGCTGTGTCACTCAGGTTCGGCAGCATCAACGTAACTATGTATCCACCGACTTCAACCGGCGCAGATGGCTCATTCATGCAACTGTTCCTAGTACCTGATGTGCCAGACGGGCTCTACATGGTTGCAGCTATAGACGAAGACAGTAATTCAGCAGAAGCCCCATTTGTAGCGCCTTCTCCGATTCTGACCTTGACGCCTGATACGACTTCTGGGCACGCGGTGGTCACTGCAGCTGGTTCAGGCTTTCCCTCCTACGCTCCTGTCCTGTTGTACGTGGAAGACGTGCTCACCATGAACTTCGTGGACCTGATGATGGGTAACTCGGCTCTGTTCGCTGATGAGTATGGATCGTACGAGTACTCCTTTGTCGTTCCCATATTGAAGCCCGGCGACTATATGGTTTCGGCTTACACCGTGGGTCGAGGTCCAGAGCTGACTTTAGGTAAGGCGTTTGCTTCAGTTTCGTTTACGATAACTGAGAACGCCCTGCTACTGGCAATCAGTGATGACATTGCCACCATAGTGATACCCGAGTTGGGGACGATTAAGACGAGCTTGGAGACGATTAATGCAACGATAATCAGCATTGAAGGAGAACTGGTGACCATTAACTCGACTTTAGGTTTTATTGAGACAGACTTGGACACGATCAAGCTGAAGGTTGTGAGTATTGATGGAGATGTCGCCACAATCGAGACCACCTTGGGAACGATTCAGGGGCAAGTGGAGTCGATTGACGGAAACACGGCCACGATAGCGACTGACGTTGGCACAGTGAAGGCTGACGTCTCGCAAGTCGTGGATTCTCAGGAGAGGCTCACCATACCGATGTACATAGTTCTGGCGATGGCCCTGTTGTCAGCCACTTGCGGTCTAATACTGCTAGTAATGCATGCCTTGGCGATGAGAAAAGTTCCAAAAGCATAGCCTCACTCCTTTCCTTTTTCTCTTGTTTTCTTCCCAATGCCAGGCTACGGGCTTCATAGAAACCCTAATAGCGTCTGGACTGCATAGAAGGTTACCCAAAAAGCTTCCAAGAGGCATGGGTTTGTCCACTAGACGGGAGAAGAAAAGGCTGGGCAAGGAGCAGCTCCAACGGATCATCGACCTATGCCGCTCCATCGAAGAGAAGGGTGTGGACCCTTTTCTAGTGAACGTTGACAACGTTCTCAAAATCATCCGTCAATATTTCCCCGACTGGGAGAACCCTGAAGAGCTCTGCTTAGACGCGGAGGCAGTGCATGAAATAGCCTCGGCAATTAAGCTTCAGAGCGAATGGGTAAAGCATCGCTCCACGTCCCTCTACACTGATCCCTTCTTGATAGAAGAGAAGCTGCGAAAACTGCCCAGAGAAGAAATCGCCGCGATATTCCTCGAATCTTGGCACCCGATAGTAGAGCTCGAGCAGATCTCCCCCCACAGCCTTACAGAGGCAATAAAATACTGGCAGAGCCTGATTCCCATAGATGAACGTTGGCAGAAAACCCAAGGAACAGCGGCAGAGGCCGGCATTACCACACGAGAGGAACTGCTAAGACAGCAAATTATGGCTGAAAAGGAGTTCTCCAAAGATCTGGAATCCCTCTGGCATGAGCTTAGAGAAAAGACCGGCGATGCCGAGAGAATCGAGTATTGGGACTTCGTCGGCGCCGAAACTTACGAGGAAACTGTCAGACGCGCTTACATGGCAAGCTTTCTTACAACCTACGGCTACGCAACACTGGAAGTCGATAGACTGGAGGAGATAGTCTACATAAAACCCTACGCCACCCCAATCCCAAAAGCAGGAACCAGGCAGGCCATCTCTATACCCATCTCGATAAGCATGGAAGACTGGAAAGACTGGAAAGAAGGTAGAAGAAGCTGAAAAAAACAGTCTACGCCACCAAACTGAAAAGAGCAACTCACATGCTATTCTTCAAACGCCACAAAAAGCCTGGAGTGAAAGGCTGGGAATTGAGGAAGCGACTCGGATCTGACTACCCCAAAACCCTAGCTTTACTGAACAGTCACCTTGAAAGCTTAGACCTGCAGGTGAAAACAGTCTTCGAAGAGGAGAAACCCTCCGAAAAGCCCACAATGGCCCAGCTGGACAGGGCGCGTTTCTGCATAATTCTCCGCGGAGGCCTGACGCCCAAAGAGACGAAGATGATGGGATGGCGCATCGACGACATAGCGGGCTTAGCTATAACCATATCGTCGATCATTGCGAAGAAAGGCAAAGCCTCTAGGGAGGAGGTGGAAAAACTTCTACGGGACAAGCTGCCAGGATGGAGGACCAACCTAAATCTGGACCGTTACGTGCGAGCTGGCTACATAGACCAGGACGAAAGGGGACAGCTTTACCTAGACTGGAGAACACGAGCAGAGATCGACGAAAAAACCCTGATAGACCTGCTCATGGCAAAACAGTGAAAGAGGTTTTGACTTAAACGGAGTCTTACTGGCGGAATAGATGGTTGACAGACTCGAACTCTTTTATGAAACTCAAACCCTTCGAAGTCGTTCTATAAACCCCATTATCACTTATGATCATGCCGTTTCGGTTCAAAATACCCAAGTAGAGCTGAAGCTGAGAGTGGCTCAACCTCGCCTTGTACATTATGTAGGTCTTCTTCTCTCCTTCCCTAGCGGTTTTCAGAATCTCCACGATTATATCGTGACGGTCTCTCCTACGTAAAGGCTCGCTTGTTTTCTCCAACAAAATCTCTAATCTCGAGTTTTTATCTCTGAGTTCTTCAGCTATGTAAGCGGCCTCCTTTCTCTTCGACAGCAAGGCTCACGAAAAACTCTCGTATGCTATGTTATAAGGCTTCACGTCATATAATCGGCGTCATGCGTTTAAGCAACCCGAGAAGGTTCCTCGATTTCGTATTATTAATGCCTCGCTGAAGGACAGAGAAAAGGCTGCGCTTCGAAAGCTCATGTTACCTCAAGTATTCCCTCTAGAGTCAAAAATCTCGGGGTTGCCCAGCACTTTGCCAAGCCGAAGTCTGTGGACAGTTTGCATGATCGAAAACATCACCCATGATCATGCAATTGCTCGAAAAAAATGGGAATGTGACGATGCGCTACGATGTCCCTTTTGAGAGAGTGTCTACACCGCGAAGTCGTCCAGGTAGTTGTCGCGGAGTTGGGCTGTGAAATAGGCTGTAGAGCAACCAATTATGCATAGGCATACGCATGAGCAGATTCCACAGAGCTTGCCCTGTATCCAGCAGTCCTTCGTCAAGGAAGTAGCAACTCCCCCGGAGTGTTGCCTAGATGCTGGTAGTCCCGCCCATACTGGTCAGCCTTGCAGGCCGAAGCGGTTACCATTGCCCGTGCCTTTTGCGCTTGTGAGTAAACAAGGTTTGCTGTCACAAAAAGGGGTTTTCAGCATATGCCACCAGACCTGAGCCTTAGACTCGTAGGTATGTGTCTTAGGAAGATTGTTTCTCTTTTTCTTCCCAAAACGGCTTGGTTCGCAAGTACTGGATTTTAGCTTTCAGCAAGTCCATGTAGAAGTCGTCTTCGTTGGGGTGCATTCTCCCCAGAATTCTGAAAGCAGTTTCAGGTCCCACGCCCTTGGTCTGTAGAGCGATTATCGCCTTCTTTCCATAGCTTAAGACAAGATCTGCAGTTCGACGCGTGTAGACAAGCTCATCCAGCTCCTCAGAAGACAAATCCTCGTCCCTCTGTCTTTTCCCCAGCAGACTGCACACCCTATCGGCGTCCTGTCTGTATCCTAACTCTGCAAGTAGCCCTGAGCCGCATTTTGGGCAAGATGGCTTTTCGGGCAGATCGCAAACTCGGGCTTCTTTGACTGAGTATCCGCAGATGAAGCATAGTAGTCTGATTGTTCTGGCTTGGGCTGTCTTCTTCATTTTTTCGATGTTGCTGAGGATGACGTGTTCGGGAGCCATCAGCTCTGCGATTTCGGAGTATTTTGCGAATATATGGTAGGCTAGGGGTGAGGGCTTCTCCATTCGTAGGAGCCTGCTGACTTTGATTCTGCCTTCTTCAATATCTTGCATAATTCGCTTGACTGCAGGAACGTCCACCTTTTCAACCATTGCTTCCCGGATGGTTTCGTCGTAGACAGGCGTCTTCTTGAAACGCGAGGGGAGCTCCGCCATCCTGTCTGGGTTCATGGTTTTCCCTCGAGGCAAGGCGCCAAAGCGTTCCGCGACAAATTTCATCTTGTAGGCGAAGGGGAAACGTGCCTCAACATAGTCGTTGAACGCCTTGTCGACGTCTTTGGGCGTGAGGTTGAAGAGCAGCCGGGAAACTTTCTCCAGAGTCTTCGCCTCTACTGCTCTGGGTGTCTCGATCAGTATGCGGTAGCCGTCGTTCCACCAACCCGTCATTAGCTCATGGTCGGATAGGACGGCGTCGAAGACGCTTCCCAGCGTGCGGTTGACGACTTCTCCGTAACAGGCGTGGACTACTATGTATTTGTTGAAGGCTTCTAGGAGAATGTGGCGGTGTGTGGGAATGGGCAGGTTATCCTGCAAGTAGGCGTCCACTTCTCTGACTGATTCGAGGAGGGTTTTTTTCTCTACTGTGAGTTTTCTTGCGAGCTTCTCACTCGTTGACTCGACGCTTTCACCTTTTCTTAACTCCTCTGCGATTTCCTCTCGCAATCTGCCAACTTCCTTTGCCAGGTCTAGTGGGAGGGGAAGCATTTCTCCGTCCCATCCGGGGATTGCGGCTAACTGGTCTTCTGAAGGGACCACGTAGACCGTGCCCGTCTCTTCCTCTATTTGGACGATTCGCCACACCTTGCCCTTGCAGATGAAGTTGAGTCCAGTGCGGGCTCGGAGGGCCATGAACTCGTCGCCCAAGGTGCCTATCCTGCGGTCTGACAGGACGTCGACGATTGGGTAGCGTCTTTCGTCAGGTATCATAGAAAGGTTTCTGTAGTAGTAGTCCCTTGTTCGTCGGGCTTTCTTCAAAACCTCGTCTTCCAGATGCACTTCGCCCAAATCATTTAGGTATTCTGCGACCTCTAAAAGCTTGGCTTTTGAAAGGTTTCTGAAGGGGTAGGCTCGATGAAAAGACTTCAATACTTCGTCGATTGTGGCGGTTCCTTTGTCCATCAAGACTCCCACTATCTGATGAGCTGCTACGTCCAAGGCGTTTTCATGTATGACGGTGGGTTCCAGTTGTCCTCTGCAGGCTCTGTGGGTAGCAGCCACGGACTCCAAAGCATCTTCGGAGAAGGCCGTGACTATGACTCC
Organism: uncultured Candidatus Bathyarchaeia archaeon; assembly: GCA_964353725.1. Taxonomy (GTDB): domain Archaea; phylum Thermoproteota; class Bathyarchaeia; order Bathyarchaeales; family SOJC01; genus CAYGVX01. Next base: position 12,180 of record CAYGVX010000029.1, on the reverse strand, counting down.
TTTTGAGACTAGGTTTAGGCGGTGTCCGCTCCTGCCGACTCTCTGGATCAGGCTGCTGACTTGCCGAGGCGAAAGATACTGCACTACGAGGTCTACGAGACCGATGTCGACTCCCAGCTCCATCGTACTAGTGCAAACCATTGCCTTTAGGACATTCGCCTTAAACTCGTCTTCGATACGCGTCCTTTCCTCCCTAGACAACGAGCCATGGTGCACTGCGATATCATCAGTCAACTGGTTGAATTTGTGCCCCAGCATCTCAGCGTTCGTTCGACTATTGACAAAAATAAGCGTTGAAGTGTGCTGCCTGACCAAATCAAGTATCCGGCTGATTCTCGCCGCGGCTTCTGGCGTAGTCCTGAGTTTCTCAGCCAAATCATAATCTGCGTCCATAGGAATCGGGTATTCAACCGTGTATGTGTAGCCTTTAGGCAAAGAAACCTCCACAACAGTGACGGGCCTGTCCGTTCCCGCCACGAACCTCGCCACTTCTCCAAGGTTTTCTACAGTGGCGGACAAACCTACTCTCTGGAAATCTTTCCCGACGACCTCACATAGTCTTTCCAGAGCTAACGAAAGCTGTACACCCCGCTTGTCAGCAGCCAACTCGTGGACCTCATCAACTACCACAGACTTCACACAACTCAGGTGCTCCCTCATCCTCGAGCCCGGCAGAATCGCCTGCAGAGTTTCAGGCGTGATGACAAGGATGTCAGGCGGCTGAATTGCCTGTCTCCTGCGTGTTTTGGCCTCGGTGTCGCCGTGGCGCACTTGTATAGAAATATCCAACTTCGAAGCCCAGTAGGACAGGCGTTTTATCATGTCACGGTTCAATGCCCGCAGAGGAGTGATGTAGAGAACGGAGATTCCCCTTCTGCTCTGCTGGCCGAGAATTCTCGAGAAAATGGGGAGGAGGACAGCTTCTGTTTTGCCGCTTCCGGTGGGGGCAACCAAAAGAACATTTTCGCCTTTCAGGACTGGGGGGACAGCCTTAACCTGCGGCTCTGTAGGTTCAATAATGCCCAGCTCCTTTAAACCATCTTTAACCAGATTGGAAAGGAGCCCGAATACCTGAGCCTCTGCCTTCAAACAAGGAACCCCCGTTCTAAACATGGATACTCGCTGATAATCTTTTGGCAAAAAGGAACGGATAGGGCGAAGTTCCAAAATAAGTGGAGAAAGAGAAAATTGGAGCTGCGAGTTAAGCCGCGTTTATGCCTCTGAAGGCGCAGTAATGTAAGCCCAGACTGTTACCAGCATGATGGTGAGGAAAGCGCCAGCGAAGCCTGAAAGAACCCACTCCAGCAAGAGGCTGGGGAAGATCAGGGTTGTAAGCCAAGGAATGAAGTATCTCGCTGAGAGGTTTGCGATGATTCCCGCGATGAAGCCTAGCAGCCCAAACAAGGCAAATACTCTTATTCTATCACCCATTTTAGTCACCTTGAGTAAACATACTACTCGTCAAACCCCTTTTTAGATTAACTAACACAAAACTGTCTATAACCGCTAAAGAACCCTGCATCTCTTACAATAAGACGTTTAAAGCCCAAAACGATTTTGAAAAAGTCTATAGTGCCACAGATATACGCTAGTGTTTAGCTCATAATAACAATGTAATAATACGTTTTTAACAACCCCTTCTGGTTTAGGAGGTAAACTAAGTTATGTCAGAAAGATTCGCTAAACGATGGGAAGAAGCCCCCGATCAGCAGCCATTCGCAACAAAAATCAAGGAATCTTTGAAGCCACCAGGTCCACTGAAGCCGCGACTCGACATGGCAATCCGACGCATTGAACTCCAAGTCCAGAGGCTCGACCAGGCTAATGAACGCTTCTCAGACCGCGACAAGAAAATCTTCGCCAGAATAGTAGAAGCCTACACTAAGCATGACATGGCGCGGGCAAACGTTTTCGCAAACGAGCTTGCCGAAATACGAAAGATGGAGAAGATGATAATGCATGGCAGACTAGCACTTGAACAGATTGTGCTGAGACTTAGGACTGTTTCTGAACTAGGCGATATCGTAACCACTCTGGCTCCAGCAGTCAGCGTACTAAGCTCCGTGAAAAGCGGAATGACAGCGATTTTCCCCGAAGCTGAAAGAGAACTGGGACAGATAGGCAACATGTTGAACGGCATAATGATCGACGCAGGCCAGAGCACCGGCTTGACAATAAACTTCGAGTCTGCAAACGAAGACGCCCAGAAGATCCTTACTGAAGCATCATCAGTAGCAGAGCAGAGAATCAAGGACAAATTCCCAGAGCTACCCGCGGGCATCCCAGAGGTTGGAGAAAGGACGGCTACAAAGACCGCTTAGGCAGATAGGAGAAACAGGTGGTTCACAATGTCTGAACCCACAACCAATCTTTTTCCTTACCTTGGAAAATCCGTGAAGGACGAGTACGGCCGCGTCGTCGGAACTATGGCATCTTTCCTTGTCACGCCTGGAGGAAGAGTAAATGCAGTTTTCATCGAACACGGTGACGGGCGCATAAAGCAGTATTCCAGCGATCAGGTGAAGACAGAGAGGGAAGAGATAGTGCTCTACGCGACACTAAAGATGAAGGCTGCAAACTTCTGCAACCAGATACCGCTCCTTTGGAGGAAAACCCAGGCAATCAAAGACCTGAACGAAAAGAAGAAGATACCGGAAGAAATGTACGGCGACTTGTACTCCAGTTTTGAAGGTGCGCTAAACCAGCTGAGGACAGAGGCAGAAAGCACGGTTACTGAGGTCGACAAGGAGATCGAGAAATGCAGTCAACGCGTGAAGGAACTGAACTCCGCCCTAGTCAACCTTGAAATCGAGAAAGAGATAGGACAAATCGACGAGGAATCCTACGAAACAGCCATAGACATGGTGAAAGAAGGACTTAGACGGGCTAACGTCGAGAAGAGCGACTTCGAATCTATGAAAAGCAAGCTGTCAAATATCCTCATAGGCGAAGCAAGAAAGGAAATCGTCGAAGAAAACACCCTTATTGAATCAGGAAGCGAGCCTCTGAGCACTTCGCTCCCAGAGCCGCCAGACTCCACGGAACTCTCAGAATCCCCAGTCATAGTTTACGTGAAGAACGTCGACAAGTCCACTTCTTAAACTGAGCGGGCGGGCGGAGGGACAGAGAAATTCGCAGCATCTTCCGGCAGGAACCTCCACCCCTCGACGAAGCTATTGTAAAGTCTATTCGAAAGCTCAAGTTTCAGCATTCCAAGCTGGAACAGGTGCACATACGACTCTCTGAAAGAGACAGAACTCTCTTCCAAGCATGCACTTTCGCGCTGGAAAAGAAGCATTCTCAACGCGCTGCGATGTGCGCTAACGAGCTGGCAGAGGTCAGGAAGCTCATAAAGCTTCTCTCACAGACGCAGATCGCCATAGAACGCATAATCCTCAGGCTGGAGACTGTTAAGGAGCTTAGCACAATCATAATCGACCTTAAGCCAGCACTAAGCGCCCTCAAGAATGTAACCACGAACCTCGTTAGCGTAATGCCTGACGTTGCATCTGAACTTGACGAGATCAACAACAGTATACGGGAAACCCTCACCGTAACCAAGTTCTCCTCGGAGCCGCCGACATTACAGCCCATGAAAACTGCGGGTGGACAGGAAATTCTCAAAGAGGTCAACACGGTTCTCGAGCAGAAATTAAGCGAGCAACTACCAGAACCGCCTGCCCTAGAAACCCTGCCGGAACTCGAGCAGCCAAGGCAAGGACTTGAGGAGATGGTTGCTTTGGTTGCCGCTGGTTCCGACTCCTACAATGAAGAGTCGAAGGAAGAAGCCTTCCTCTCCATAAAAGACCTGAAAATGCAAAGCATCTCTCTCCGTATCCAACGCTCAGAGCCGCTTGAAGACAAGCTCTTGGAGTACATCAAACAGTGCAGGGGTCAAGTAGACGTGACTGAATGTGCGTTAGAGTTGAAAATTCCACCCAAAGATGTGGAGACGACTCTGGAAAGCCTAGGAACTAAAGGCAAGATAATTATCGGAAAGTGAAAGTATGAGCGCTTCTCAAGAACTTGAAAAGGCAGCGACGAACTACGCCTCTGAAGCCGTCAGACTGGACAAGCAGGGTTCAAGAGGCATGGCCATCACAATGTACCAGAAAGCCATCGAAACCCTGCTGAATATAGTGCAGCTCTACCCCGACTACGGCTTGAACAAGGTTTACATACAACGTGCGATGGCGTACCAAGAACGCGTAAAGGTTCTGCAAGGCGGATTGCCGCTGAAGCCCGAGGAAGAAGAGGGCAGAATGCCGGAAGGTGCGCCGCCCCAGCCTGGAAAGGCAAGCTACGACGAACTGATCATGCAAGAGAAACCCAACGTCAAGTGGCCAGAAGTCATAGGCTTAGAAACCGCAAAGAAGGCGATAAAAGAGGCAATCGTTTACCCTGTTCAGAGACCAGACCTGTTCCCCTTAGGGTGGCCCAGAGGAATACTCCTCTTCGGGCCACCCGGATGTGGAAAGACTTTGATAGCAGCAGCCGTTGCCACTGAAATCGATGGCGCCTTCATATCCGTCGACGCAGCCTCTATTATGTCGAAATGGTTGGGTGAAGCAGAAAAGAACGTTGCACAGCTCTTCGCCAGTGCCCGGAAATCAGCCAATAACGGCAAACCCGCTATAGTGTTCATCGATGAGCTGGATTCTTTGATGGGAAGGCATTCAACCGAAGTCGGTGGCGAAGTCCGCGTGCGCAACCAGTTCCTCAAAGAAATGGACGGTGTAGTTGATAAGGGTAAAAGTCTTCATGCGTACGTGATCGGAGCAACGAACAGACCTTGGGACTTGGACTGGCCGTTCATCCGACGATTCCAGAAGAGGATTATTGTGCCTCTTCCTGACCATCATGCGAGACTGCAGTTGTTCAAGCTCTACATTGCAAACCTTAACTTGAACCCTGACGCGAGTCTCCACGAGTTGGCTAGACTTTCAGAAGGGTTCTCGGGAAGTGACATAAAAGACTGCTGCCAGTCAGCCTATCTTCGCGTCATAGGAGAATTCTTCGAATCTGGACGAGCTAACGACAAGCGAGCCAAACCCAGACAAGTTACGATGGACGACTTTCGACTGATACTTGAGGACAGGAAGCCAAGCGTCTCTCTCGAGATGGTCGCATCCTACACCAAGTGGTTCGACGCCTTTAAGGCACTCTAAGAGCTATCGGGGGGCATCGGAAAGATTTGAAGAGATTTGCACCTTACTTAATGATAGTAAGCGAAACCTCCTTTCTCCCTTCAGCAAATGTCTTCAACTCCCGAAAAGCCTCCTGAAGCTTACACCCCATCTTTTTCCACAAATCCTTACAACTTCGTCAAATTATCAACTCAGTTTATAGACATGAAAAGTGGCAACTTACCATAGCAGCTTCTGGGATGGCTTCTCTGACAAAAATACATGAAAAAGAGGAAAATGGAGGGGATTTTGATTGCTGTTTGTTAAATCCAGCTTTTGCCGTAGTTTCCTGCTGCAGTGACTATGTCGAAGATGTCTGTGTCTCCGTCGTTGTCGAGGTCGCAGTAGGGATCGTATTTTATGTTTGTGTTTTTGATGCCGTAGACGCCTGCCATTTTGACGATGTCGAATATGTTGACGGCTTTACTTCCATCTACGTCACCTGCAAGGGTGACAAAGATTGAGCCAAAAGGCAGTTCGTTATCATCTAGGTACGTTTCACCAGAAACTGCGGAGGCGACTGCTTTAACGCTGTAGGAGCCCTTTGCGAGACCCGCCGTACTGCAACTAACTGTGACCATTAGTGAGCTGCTCGCTGAAATGGAGACTGGGCCAGTGCCGACGACCGAGGCGCCAGCGTAGATAGTCAAGTCGAAAGTTTCAGCGGAGTCTCCTGAATTTATGACCACGACGTAGGCGTGAAAGCCAAAACCGACTGGAGGTGGTGGTGTTCCTGGTCCCCCAACATTCTTCTTGTTCACCAAGGCTGCCTCTATACCGACATTGTGTCCGGTTATGTGGGGCTTCGACAGAACAGCCCGCCATGGGATCACAGGTTGAAACTCTGGAAAGCTGACTCTATCAGGTATAAGGCTAACAGAGTCGATGCTTAACTCTTTGTCACCTGCATTCAAGACACTAAACAGCATGGAGAATACCCTAGCACTTTCTTCCTCAGCGTTGAACGGGTCTGCGGGATAGTTGGACGTGTAGCCAATTCTGTATGTTCCAGCAACGGGGTCAACATCGTCGGTAGCAAGTAAGACTGGGGTATTGAGTATGCCACCTGGGTTGGTTTGTACAGGAACTCTCTTCACGTGGCTTGTATAGGACAAGACTGCTGGGTTCCAGCTTATTGAAATGTCGAAGGCGTATAGGTTTCCAAACGTGTAGTTGTACCTTGCCACTGGTCCACTTGCATAGGGTCCAAGTGGTTCACCTGGATGCCACTCTTCATCAGTGGGGTAGAAGTGGTCTGAAAGGTTGTAAACGGCGAAGTCAATCCTGAGTACACCTGCCGCTGGGGTAGTGGATTGGATGTAGACAACTGGCATTTCCCATGGATCTGGCGCAGCTTTTGCCTGTTTTACCGCTACGTTGAATACTAGCATTGACATGCTTAGCGCGAGTAAGGCCAACAAAATTCCTGAAACATCTTTTCTGCTCAATTTTCTCTCCTTCTCCTATCCTTTGTGTTAAGAGGTATTTTTTGTTCAATATAACGTTTACGGAAAAAGGTTCTATATGTAGGTCTCAAAATGCTATCATTGAAAGAACACTAGACCTCCAAGGCAATTCTCGACCGGCAGACCAGCTGTGGGACGTATACTCCCCTATTTGACTCTGCCTAGGTGTTTCTCAACGATTGCCACGATTTTCTCCGGCTCTGCGAGCACATCGACAACGGGTTTTCCAAGTTTAGGCGGCGAAGCCATGGGTCCTGTGAAGGCTAAGATGGGGTTGAACCGTGTTGATGCATCAGCGACTTCCTGTTTTGTCTTGGCAGCCACTATCTTGGACACTGTGGGCTCTTGTTCAACGAGGTTTCTGAAGCCTTCAAGAATTAGTATGTCTATGTCATCGTTGCAGTTTTGAACGATTTCCCGCAGAGTCAGGTTTCCTGTGTCTCCTTTCCTGATTGTGGTCAGCTCCCTGGGCGCGACTAGTATTATTGTTTTGGCTCCGGCTTGGGCGTGAAGCCATGTGTCTTTGCCCTTGGTGTCTATCGTGAAGTCCTGCTCTGATACATGCTTTGCCGTGGCGACGCTGTATCCTCTCTTCGTTAAGCCTCCCACCAGAGCCTCAACAGTCTTCGTCTTGCCCGACTTTTTGCTTCCCACGACCGCAATGATAATCATGCACCACTCAAGCCTTCGATTCTTCTAGACTGTTTTTGGCTAAAAGCGTTTGCCGTCGAAGAACATTCAAGGGCGATAGCCACTCAAGATGCTTATGGCAAGAACGGCAGCTATGATGTCCGCGGTTGTTCCCGGGTTGAGCCAGTTTGCTTGCGTGCGCAGCTTCACGTCCAGTGCGTCGAGCGCGGCACTGCCGAGGTTTGTTGCCAAGCCCCCTAAGTTGAGCACCTCTTTAGCTTTCTCCGAGACCTCTCTCGCTTTCTCCGGTCCGACCTTTCGGGTTATCAGTGTGTCGGGGTTTGCTGAAAGGATCTTGAGGAAAGCGTGGATTATCGCAGTGTTCACGTTGCCGGTTTCTTCCAGTTGCTCGGTGAAGTAGGGGTGACCCTTGTCAAAGGTTAGTGGGTAGTTTTCCACGAGTTCTCTTGAGATGGAGTCGTAGGCGGCTGAAATCTTGAAGACGTCGTGGAGAGTTATGCCTTCCTCCATTATCCGCCTTTTCGAGTCTGGGTCGTTCACGTCGAGGGTTGGTGCCTTGTCAACCAAGCCGTTTGGATTGGCAAGGTTGATGGCGTCGTAGACCGCGAGGGCATCTGCGGGTGTGGTTGACTCCACGACAAGCTTGACGTTGCCTCTCAGATCTGAAAGGGAAAGCTCTCTTTTCTCGGCAAAGGCCATTCCTGCCGCTACAGCTATCGGGGAGAGCAAGATGATAGTGCCTAACAGTGTGTTGCCCCCGTGCTGCCACCTGTTTATGCTTATCACTGCGTCTTTGATGATTTCTCCGACGTTAACTTGGTTTGGCGCGATTTTCTCATCATGACACTTGACGCCTTGACAGGCGGCTTTCGCGAATGGCGGCTCGACGGCAACTGCGGAAGCCAAAAAATGCTCGTATCGAGTGTTCTGGAAATTCGCTGCCCTGTTCACGTTGCCAGGCTTGTGAGCGCTGACTTCTAAGAGAATCGCAAGTTGGAGGCAGCTGGCGACATGGTTGGCTGTTTCGTGTATGCTATGTCTCAATCTCACCGTTACAAATGGGGGGCAGAAGTTTTATTAACGTTGTGTAAAAAACTACACAGCGATTTACAGAACCACACAGGTGCGGGTGAGGATGGCCGGGAAATACGCTGCTAATACGATCCTTATTGCTCTTGTGTCGATTTGGGTTGCGCTCATGTTGGGAACGGCAGTCGTGCCCGTTTATCCCGTCTTCGGGACACCTGCCCAAATAACCCTGTCAAGCATTCTTTTCTCCAGTCTTACAGCGCCACTCCTTGGTCCTCTTTGGGGCACTGTTTCGGGGTTTATCTTTGGTTGGCTAGTCCCTTTCGTTAACGCAACAACCTCGATGGGTCTATTCACGTTCCTTAGCCCCACTCTAGGAGCTTTAATGGGGGGGCTTTTTCTGTTCAACCGGTGGAAAGAAGCAGCCCTTATCTTCGGACTGGAAATGGCAGTTTGGTTTACCCACCCATTTGCATGGTATGAACTCATGCCCATCATAACGTGGCAGTCCTGGCTTGCACTAGTTATCCTCGTGGCGCCTCCAATCCGTAGATGGGTAATTGGCGCCTTGTTAACAAGAGACGAGAAGAGACTGCCCATAGCTCTCTGGTGTCTCGCATGGGTTGCACGAATTGGCGGAGAAGTTGTCACCAGCAATAACATAGCCGTTTGGGTTTTAGGTTGGGGAACACCTGAAATGTACCCTTTCTGGGCGCCACTCACAGTGTATTATGCGATAGCCGACTCTCTGAACTGCCTCGCAGGAGCGATAATAGGTACCGCAGTTCTCTTGGCTCTAAAGAAAAGAGGCATAAGAATACTTGCTGTTGACTTTCTCCAAAAGAAAACGGAAAGTCAAAAATAGCTATGCTCTGCAATTGTTCAAGGGACAAATTCCTTGGAAGTCAAAGCTAAAGAAGGCGACTTAATTCACACGACGCACAGTTGGATTTACGATGTTAAAGGTCTAGTGCATCCTCCAGACAGAATAGTCGCTTTCCCCCGTTTCTTTCCAGACCCGCGAGGAGACCGTCGGCGAGAAGGTATAGCTTACAGGAAGGTCTATGCTCTCCCGGAGCGTTTCCAGCTCCTTCAGGCATATTTTCCCCATTATCTGGTTTTTGACTCGGTTTTTGGTGAGCGTCTCTGCGAAGTCCCGAGGAATGATATTCAGCACTATTACAATCCAGTTGAGCGCCTTGGGGAACTCCGTGGTGATGGCCAGCTAGACAAGTTGGAGGTAGATGCCTTGTCTTTTCTCGAGGTTCTGCATGACCAAGCGATGGTTCCTTGGGATAAGTTGGGCGTCTCTGGTTCGCTTCTGGTTAGGTTGTATACTCCGAAATCGGACATAGACCCAGTTGTCTACGGAGCAGGAAACTGCCGCAGAGCCTTCGAGACGCTGAAATCGTTGACGAAAGACGCAAAGAGCGTTTTGAAAACGTACTCGCTCGAGGAGTTGAGGGTTCTCTACGATTTTCGTTCGAGAGACACACAGCTGGTCTTCGAGGATTTTGCCATAACAGAGCATCGGAAGGTTTTGCAGGGCAAGTTTCTCCGGCGCGACTATTTCATACGTTGCGTTAAGGATTGGGATGAAGTTGACGAACGCTACGGTGACGTGGCTTACCAGAAGGTGGGATATGCAAAGATAAGGGCAACGGTTTCGAACGATTCTGAAGCCATATTCACGCCCTGCCGCTATTCTGTGGAAAACGTGCGATTGCTTGGCGGGAAAGGCGGAGAAGCGGTGACTGAGGTTGCGTCTTTCAGGGGGCGATTCTGCGACCAAGCAAGAACTGGGGAAACGGTTGTTGCACAGGGAAAGGTGGAGAAAGTGCAGAGGAAGGATGGGGAGACGTTCTTTAGGCTTCTTCTGGGGGGCGAGCCTTCAGATTTCATGGCGTTAGAGGTGTGATTGATTATTGAGAAAGCGAGGTTTTAGAGACCGCGACTTCCTGAGTAGTAAAGAAGGCTTCTTCTTCTGCGTTGTAGGTCCACATCACCCCGACGACCGTGTAATAAGCTACCTAAAATACTTGCCCGACCCATCTGGTGCGTGGCGTAAGGGAAGAAACCGATTCAGACGAGTGATGCAGGTCTACACAATCCCCAACCTGCTCGAAACATTCAACCTCCTCAAAAACGCCTATCCAGAGTACCTTTTCTTCTCTCAATTCTACAACATCACGATGACCGCTGTTCCACGGGAACGAATATTGAAACACTTTAGGCCCGAAAAGAAACTGGTTGAGCTTTTCAGGAAGCCTCGCCTCGACCCGCTGCAGGGAAAAGTAACTCGTCTAGTCTCTCTTTTGTCTAGGTTGAGCAACGTCGCGACTCAGGATTTCGGTGTGACTGGTTCTGTGCTGCTGAGCATTCACAACCCCGATTTTTCGGACATGGATATAACCGTGTATGGAGCAGCGAACAGTTACGCAGTGAAAGACGCTTTGAACGAGGCATCCCTAAGCGCACACTCGGGTATCAGACGCTTCGGAAAAGAGCGACTAGAAGAATGGTATGTGAGTAAAACACTGAACCACCCGCTTACACCGTCTGAGGCTAGACGAGTTTACAAGCGAAAGTGGAATATAGGCGTGTTTGAAGACACCTTGTTTTCCGTCCATCCCACTAAGTTGGAGGAAGAGTTGACGGAGAAGTATGGAGACAAAACCTACCGCCCAGTAAAGACGGTGACCGTGAGGGCCGTCGTCTCGGACAGCAGAGACAGCGTATTCCTGCCAGCTGTCTATCGTGTTGCGGACATTGAGGGGAAAGTCGGTGTGGACATCGGGGAGGTGGTGTCTTATGAGGGGCTCTACGACAGTTTGGCGGAGAAGGATGAGGAAATTGAGGTGAGGGGAAAGCTTGAGCATGTCATCGACAACCGAACAGGCAGAGAATATAGCAGGGTTGTGGTGGGTTCACCTGAGGGGAGGGGCAGGGAATACATAAAGCCTGTAAGCTGAGGCAGCTTAACCCAGCCCGAGCACCTCTTTGAGGAAGGCATGGTGCGGACCAAGCTTTCCACCGTAGTTGCCCGCGGAGATTCTCACCACGCCGGGCACTCTTGCAGCCGCCTTTATTCCCTCCGCCATCGCTTTTTTCACAACGTCAACGTTTAGGCCGTTGATGACAATCTCGTACACACAGCCCACGCTTTCGGGAACCTCCGAATCCTCTACCACTCCTCTCAGTTTTGGGCAAAAAGGATGGTTAGTGGAGGCTTTGAGTTTATATTTCATTGAGCCAGCTTTTGAGCCTGACCTGCAGACGCCTCCAGGAAAAGGCATTATCACCTTTCCGCAGTTGTTGACTATGGTCTCCACACTATTCTCCGCAGCCCGCAATCCTGCGGTGGCGTCTTTGGCCATTATGATCAAGTTGCCCCCAGCTATGGCTTTAGCGGCTCCGAAGTTGTCGTTCACCACGAACTCGCCCTCCATGACAGGGATTCGCCAAACCTTTCTGTCTGCAAAAACGCCCTTCTTCTGAAAACCGTCCCCGAAGAGCCGTAGGCTTCGCCCAACCTTCAGCCTCCTCTTCGCCTCTGGCAGGGCGTCAAAGGCGGCAGTGGTGGGGCACGTCATGATGCACTGCCCAATTCTGAGAACCATTTGCGCCTTCAAGTCGAAGCGTGTTCTGTGGTAGATCTGGATTAGCACACCCGGTCTTCCATCGGGCGCGTTCTCGGGTTGCACAGTTCCCTCTATCCCTGCTTCGGCGGGGGACATTATTATCGAGCTGGCGAAGCCTATAGCTGTCCGGGCTGCCGTGTTTGCCCATTTCTCGTTCTCAGCGGTGACTAGAACTCTTCCGACCCACATGCCGAACATCTCGGCGAA
>CAYGVX010000028.1:0-20534 GCA_964353725.1 uncultured Candidatus Bathyarchaeia archaeon | reverse complement strand
TCCAAGGTGATTTCTTCTCCTGAACGGTTGTAGACAGCCACGTTTTCTTTCCCTAGAAAAGGGTATGCGACTATCATTATTATTCTGCCGAAAGAATGGTTCAAGTCTCCCACAGAGGGTGTTGCGTTTCCCGATGGGTGCGAGTGAACGCTGCCTATGAGAGAGAAATCCATTGGAAGCGTATGGAGAGGGAAGCTTGAAAACCCTCTACCGTGAGTTGCAGACGGAGGGATAATAATGTCGGTGATTTCGATTCTGCCTCTCCCAGCTTTTCCTCGCAGAAGGAGAATGGTCTCGCGGGGGTACACGGATCTAGCGCTATCCAAGATTATCTCAAACAGTCTCCGGCTAATCGCCACCTCGGCAACCATAACCAGACCAGCAACCAAGAATGAGCCAGTCCGCATTTATATTCACCGATTGAATATGCAGATTGGCGGAAAGGTATGGTTGTCTGGCGGTTGCTTGGGCCGGAGAAGCGCGACGCTTTCTTTAACATGGCTGTCGACGAGGCTATTCTGCAAGCAGTGATAGAGGAGAAAGCGCCCAACACCCTGCGGCTGTATCGCTGGTCGCCTTCAGCGGTCTCAATCGGGCGTTTCCAGAACGTCCACAACGAGGTTAACTTGGAAGCATGTGAAACCCACGGCGTAGACGTTGTCAGACGTGTGTCTGGGGGCGGCGCGGTTTACCACGACTTTGAAGACGAGGTCACATACAGCGTCGCAGTGAAGAAGGTGGACCTGGGAACCGATGATGTTGCAGAAGCTTACAGGCGTATCTGTGACGGACTCATCGAAGCAGCCCGAAATCTTAGTGTGAACGCCGAGTACAACGAGGGCAACGTTAAACAGTGCCCAAACATAACCGTTCGGGACCGGAAGGTGTCGGGCAGCGCCCAAGCTCACAAGAAGGGCGTGATTCTCCAACATGGCACCCTGCTACTGAACGTTGACCTGAAGAGGATGTTCACTTTTCTGAAGGTTCCGTGGGCGGATGCCTGTGTAGACTTGATGAGCATTGCTGGGAGGAAGATAACGTCTGTTGCGGAAGAGACGGGTAGAAATGTGCCCGTGGACTTGGCCTACAGAGCATTGATTGAGGGATTCGAGAATGCTTTGGGTGTAGAGTTTGCAAAAGGGAAACTATCGAAGTACGAGTTGGATGTTGCAGAGAGGCTGGAAAGGGAAAGGTATTCGAAACGAATGTGGAATCTTGAGGGAAAAACCCAGCTCGTATAAGCCTCTAAGGCTTGAACCAGTCAGTTAGCTTGACTTCTTTCTCCAGCTTAATGCCCATCGGCTCGAAAGTCTGTTCGAGAGCAGTCGTTAGGTTGCGGATGTAATCTTCGACGTTTATCTCAGCCAGACTCTTCACGTGGCTGAACGGTTTCACTGTGAAAGTTCTGCCCTTGTAGCTGAAGGGCTTAACTTTCACGAAGTTTACAGTGTCTCGGCGGCTGAGCTTCTCCCCCGAGTCCATCTGCTGTAGGGCGCATTGGTAAGGCTGAGGCATGGTATTCTTCGCAGCCAGTCTCTCTTTTGGGTCGTAGAAAAGCTGCACCGAGTAAACGAGGTCTTCAAGATTTAGTTGGCGTTCTCGCAGTCGTTTTGTCGTCTCGTGCACGACGGCGACAACCTCTGCTTTTGCCGCAGCATACTGTTCCATGTTTCTTACGTGGCTGAGCACTTTGATGCAGTCGCGGAAAACCTGTTGAATGAACTTGGGTGCATTAGACTTTATCGCCGTCAAACCCTTCAGGTCGGGTGTTCCGTCCTGTGTTATTCCGAAATACGCCTTCTTTGCCTTGGGCAGGACGCATAGCGTGTACTGTTTGTCTATGGCTAGGTCGAGGTTCAACTGCTTTTTCACGGTGTCGATTAGAGCTTGCACCTGGTCGGGCTGCGGGTTGTCTAGAAAGACAGAGTCGGTGTCGCCGTATGTTGGGTGCATCCCGTATCCCTTCGCAATGTCCCACGAGGTTTGCAGCGCCCACCGACCGTAGCCCGTTATGGACTCGGCGAGAGGAGGGCATGCGACTCCGTGGATGCGGACAGTCACACCGTAACTCGAGACGCTGAACAGTTTCAGTAGCCTCGAAGCCGCCCTCGCTGAACGGCTCTCCTCTTCCGCGACAGAGGGGTTGGTGGAGAGGGGTTTGAACCAGCGGATTCTCAGATCCTTCAAGGCGCCTATCAGAAGGGAGTAGAACCCCTTGCGCCTGATGCACACGTGGTGTCCAACCTCGGAAACCTTGTTTGCCCTGCATTCTTGGTGGGAGCAGTCAACGGTTTCGTAGGAGAGGTTGTAGCTGTCTATACAGCTGGGGTAGAGGCTTTCGAAGTCGCAGACTACCGTGTTGAAGTATACTCCTGCCTCGGGCTCGATGGTGAGAGCGCCTGGAACCGCGTGTGTTTCCTGGCCTCTTCGCAATTCCTTGGACGTAGGAATAAGGGTGTTGTTTCGGCGCAGATACGTGTAGATCATCGACTTGATCCAGTCGCTCACCCTTCTGCTGGCATAGGCTTCGGGGACGGGTATGTTGGCTATCCGTGCAAGCAAGAAGGCTAAATGACTTCCCTCCTCAGTATCCTCCTGTCTTCCTTTGTTCCCTAGTAAGTCTGCGCTTATGTCTGGAACTGGTTGGCTACAGAGGTTGAACCATTCTTTAGTCTGCTCGTACTTCCGGGGAGCTGTCTTCTTTTCATAGGAAAAGGCGGTCTCAAACTCTCTTTTTAGCTCATGTGGAACATCTCTGACCAGAATGAAGTCATCGCCCTGCCGAGCGTAGGGGGCGCCGAAGACCATTGTGCTGTCGTAGATGTAGCTTCTGCCGTACTCGATTTCGCTCTCCCAGACACTCTCAAACTGTCTAGCAAGCTTCTTTAGGAAAGCGGGTGTCCAGACTTTGATCCTGGCAAGCTGAACCTTGTCCTCCGTGAAGAGGTTCTGCCTCGTCACACGCTCTACTTCCCCCTCAACGCTTGCCATAGCCGCTTCTTCATCCTTCGACAAAGGATGGCGCGTCAGAAAGTAGGGTTGATAGTCACTGACGTGGACTCTTTCAAGTTTTCCACTGGAAGAATCGTAGAACTCGAGTGTGATCTCGCGGCTTGTCTCCGTGAAGCCCACGTTCCAGAGGAATAGCATCTCGCTCCATTAGATGTCTGGAGGCTCTGGGTAAAAACTCTTGTGAGAAAATCAACATTCAGCTTCAGCGTAAGTCTTTTTAGGCAAACCCACTAGAATCTCTGCTTAAGGAGACGTTTCTGAATGAAGAAGAAACTGATGGAAATATTGGCCTGCCCCATAGACAAGCACTATCCCCTTGAGCTTCACGTTTTTGAGGAGAAAGAAGAGGTTATCGAAGGATTGATCGTCTGCCCAAAATGCCTACGCTGGTACCCCATCCGCGATGAGATCCCAGAAATGCTGCCCGACGAGCTCCGAGACTCGAAAGACGAACTGCCCTTTTTGGAGAAGTGGAAGGACAATGTCCCGAAGACAATACTTTCCGAGGGGAACCCCTTCAACCTGAAGGCAAAGTCTGGAAAGAGAAGCTAGGTCTTGTCAAATCGCAGCCTCACCGCACTGCCTTTCTGTGAGGACCGTAAAGCGGCTTCAGCTATTATCAGGGCTTTTAGACCGTCCATGCCAGTGACCTCTGGAACCGTGTCCTTAACTAGGCTTTTGACGAAGTGCTGCAATTCCAGTTTTAGGGGCTCTTTCCATTGGTATCGAGGCTTCAACGTTTTCGCCAAGCTTTCGATGGAGATTTCCTGCGTTAGGTAGTCTAGGGAGAGTATGGCGTCGCTTCCCGTTAGCGTCAGACGCCTAATCTTGTCAGGCGTAAGCCAATTAGCCTCAATAAACGCCGTCTTCCTTTGCTTGAATGTTAGCATTATCTGAGCGTAATCCTCGAACCTAGTGTGCCTAAAGTTTCCCGTTATCGCGTAGACCGTTGTAGGGTCCTCTTCGAAGATTTCACGCATGATATCTATCTCGTGGATGGCGTAGTCTTTGACTACTCCCACGTCGCCTATTCTCTCAGGCCACTGAGAGACCCGTTTCGCCGTTGCAGACACGAGTTCGCCGATTTTACCCTTTCTCAGCACGTCTTTGGCTCTTTGGACGCTGGGGTTGAACCTTTCTATGAACCCCACCATCAGCCGCCTATTCTGCTGCTCCGCAAAGTTGACGATTTTTCTCGCCTCTCGAATCGTGCTGGCTATCGGTTTCTCCACGAGCACGTTCTTATCGGCCCTCAAGGCCTTCATTGCCTCTGCAGCATGCGTCGTCGTCCAAGTGCAGATGCTGACGGCGTCAATGTCCTTTCTCTTCAGCAGTCTTCGACTGTCATTGTAGGCTTCAGCACCGTACTGCCCGGCGATGGTTTTGGCTCTCTCATAGTCCATGTCGCAGACAGCCACAAGCTGGGTCTCAGGGAGTTCACTGAACACTCTCACGTGGTTCTTTCCCCAGAAACCTACGCCGATGACGGCTACTCCAATCCTGCTCATTTCGCCCAAACTCCGCGTCCCAAACCTCGATACACGAAGCCGCACCGCTCAGCCTTTGAGGGGTCTATGACATGGCTGATGTCTACTAGGGCAGGCGACCTCTTAGCCAGCAGCTTGACTTTTCTCAGGTTTAGCCTTGCAAACTTCGAATGCCCTGTCAAAACGAGTAGGCAGTCGGTTTTTTCCACCACTTTAGACAGCTTCTCGCCGTCGAAACCCAGCTCCGCCAATTCCTTCTTGGAAAAGTATGGGTCATAGACTTGAACAAGCCTCACTTTCTTTTTGAGGAGGTTAACGATGTTCTTCGTCAGAGCCGCTGGTGGATCCTTTGCGTCGGAGTTCTTGGAGATTCCGAGAACCGAAACCTTTGAGCCTCTTACTGTCTTGCCGCAGGTCTTCAGCGCGTTTTTCACCAAGTGGAAAGCCGATTCCACGATTTCGTCGTTTATTTTGCTGGCTAGATCGGTTAAGCGGAGGTCGAAGTCCAGGTTTTCTGCTTCTTCGTGAAGCATGTAGAGATCTCTTCGGGAGGAGACGTCCATCAAACCCGCTGGCGGAAGGTGCGAAATGCCGCTCTTGTTCATGACTTTCAAGATTTCGAGAAAGTCTATCTTGAGCTTTTCGCAGAGGGAAGCGAACTCGTTCGATGAAGCTTGAAGTATCTCACTGTTAACGTTTTGGAAGAGGTTTAACGCTTCAGCCGTCTTTATGCTGCTGACCTCTACGATATCTGAGTTGGTTACACTTCCGAAGACGAGGCTTACAGTCCTGAGGCTGGGCTCGTTGACCGCGCCCACCACTACGCACGCCTCCCCATGCGAGTTCACTTGAAGAGGGCTGCAGGCCAAGCCGAATTCCATGCCTGCCCGTAGTCCTGAAGCTTTCTCCAAGACTTCAAGCATGGAACCTTCGACAACTCCTGGCCCAGTCGGGCTGGCGAAGATGACTAAGGAACCCTTTCTCAAACCCATGCCTACTTCTCTGCACGTTTTTTCCAGCAGTGAGTAGTCTGGTTTCTTCCTGCCGTCTATCGGTGTTTGAGTGGTGATGATGACTATGTCACTATCAGAGACGGATTTCCTGATGTCAGGGGAGGCCGAAAAGCTGCCTTCCTTGACGTGTTTTTCTAGCATTCGGTAAGCGGTTCTGAGAAACGGGGTCTGTCCCTTCTTCAGCATTTCAAGAGTGTGAGGATTCGTGTTTACGCCTATCACTTTGAAGCCTGCGTCTGCAAAGAGGCAGGCTTGAGGTGTGCCTATTCTGCCGCACTCGATGATGCTGACTGTGTAGCTTCTGCGTTTTTCGAAGCTGTCCAAGCCTTCTTTGTTGATGTTCATCATGTTAGACGTTTTCTCACCTCTATTGAGCCGAAGCCATGGGCTTTGATGGACGGCGCGACTCTTAGGGGCTTATGAATTCTCGGAGCATTCCCTTATATTCTTTAACGAGCGCCGCGGCTTTTTCCTTTGTCTTTGCTTCCGCGTAGAAACGATAAATGGGTTCAGTTCCGCTGGGTCTTATGAGGATGGAGCTCTTGTCTGGGAACAGCAGCTTGATTCCGTCGACGGTTTCGGGGTTCAGATGTTTGGTCTCCGCTGCAAGTCTTTTGAACACCGCCTCTTTCAGTTCGTTAGGGCATTCCATCTTGTCCTTCTCAAGATGGTAGCGTGGGAGTCCGTTGAGTAGTTGGGAGAGTGTTTTGCCAGTCTTAGCCATTATGCTCAAGATTAAGGCTGTTGTCATTGCACCGTCACGCACTGGTTGGTGGGCTCCGTAGAAAACGCCTCCGTTCTCTTCTCCTCCAAGCTTTGCCTTCAGCTTCTTCATTGTGTAAGAAACGATTGTGCTACCGACTTCAGTCCATACCACCTTACCACCGTATTTCTCCGCGACATCCATAACTATTCGGGAAGAGCTCACAGGAGTGACAACGGTTTCTCCCCGATGCTTCTGTAGAAAATCCTTCTCTACGAGAGCGAAAGTGCGGTCTCCCCACTGCACCTCTCCTTCCTCGTCCACGAAGATTGCGCGATCAGCGTCGCCGTCAAAGGCGACTCCGAAATCTGCTTTAACCGTCTTCACTGCAACGATCAAATCATTGAGATTCTCGGGGCGCGGTTCGGGCAACCTGTTCGGGAAAGCTCCGTCGATGTTCGCGTTTATCGTTGTGACTCGGCAGCCCAACTCCCTGAGCAAGTAAGGCGTCACTAAGCCGCCTACACCGTTGGCGGCGTCGACCACGACGTGATAATCCTTCTCGCCTATTGCCTCAACATCCACGTGTCTCTTTATGGCTTCCTTGTACTCTTCCAAGACGTTTGGCAAGACGTAAGTGTGCCCAACTTTGTCCCACTCGGCGCGATGTGCCCCATTCTCGAAGAATGTTGTTTCAATTTTTATCTCTTGCCGCCTCGGGATTTCCACGCCGTCCTTCGCCATCACCTTTATCCCATTGTACTCTGGGGGGTTGTGGGATGCAGTGATCATAACGCCGCCATCCAGGTGATGGTTTCTCACTGCGTATTGGATGCATGGGGTTGGAGCCATCCCCGCGTCGTAGACGTCGCATCCCGTTGATGCCAGGCCGCTGGTAACGGCGTTTGCGAGCATTATGTTGCTGACTCTTCCGTCATATCCGAGGAGGATTTTGCCCTGTTCGAAGAAAGTGCCGATGGCTTCTCCGATCTTCAGGGCGAATTCGGGTGTCAAATCCTTGTTGACCACACCTCGGATGCCGTTCGTTCCAAACAATCGTCTTGACTTTGGCATTCTTCATGCACCATGCGTTACATTACGTTTTGAGACTTCAGTATGTTTTCGGAGACTTCTTTGAAAGGGCAGACTTTGACGTTTCGGGCGAGTCTGACGCCGTCTTTGAGCACTGCGCTGTCGCCTATTAGGCATCCCTTTCCAATCCTCACTTCTCTTCCAACTGTAACTGACTCGCCCACCATCGCTCCTTCGATTACCACGTCGTGTGAGATTGATGTGTAGGGAAAGATTATAGATTCTCTGATGCTGACGTCTCTCCCTATTGACACGTTTTTTCCGAGAGACACGTTTGGGCCGATGGTTGATTCCTCGCCTACATGCACGCCTTCGCCCATGGCCACTGCATCTTTTATTCTCGCTTGCTTTCCTAGGCGTGTTTTTGGTAAAGGTTTGGAGGTCGCCGTTGATTTGATCCATAGCTTGTTTGCTTTGATGTAGTCCTCAGGCTTCCCCACATCTATCCATAAGTCTTTGATCTCACACCCGAAGAGCCTTCTCTCCCCTGCCAGTCTGGGAAATACTTCCTTCTCAAGTGAGCATCGTTTGCCGGCGGGGATGTAGTTGAAGATTTCCGGTTCGAAGACGTATATACCTGCGTTGACTAGCTTGCTAGGTGCTTGTTTGGAAGGTTTCTCTATGAACCGCGCTATGTGTTTCTGCTCGGCGATTTCGACTACTCCGTAGCGGCTCGGGTCTTCTACTCCCCGGAGGGCTATTGTTGCGGCTCCGTGATTTTCCTCATGATCCCGCACAATTTTGGAGTAGTTGGTGTCGGTGAGGATGTCGCCGTTTAACACCAGAAACGGCTCCTTATTTTCCAGTAGTGCTTGGGCTTTTTTAACCGGACCTCCTGTTCCTAAGGCGCCTTGAGAGGATTGGGCGGTTTTGGACGTTGGCGGCATGTCTCTGGAGTAATGGAGTCTTATTCCGTATTTCGCTTTGCCGCAGTGGCTTTCTAGGGCGTCTGCCATGAAGTTGACAGCGAGGATGGCTTCGTCTACGCCGTTGGCTGCTAGTCTTTCAAGGGTCAAGTCGAGGAGGGGCTTGTTGGCTATCGGAAAGAGGAGTTTTGGTCGGGTGCAACTTAGGGGGCGTAGCCTAGTTCCGAACCCGCCTGCTAGGATTAAGGCTTTCAAGCGTTCCTTGTTCTCCGAGGAGGATTTAGATTCTGTCACACTTGAACAAAAACTTTGTCAAATCACTGAATACTCAGTCCGTTCACTAAAAAGACAGATTAGCGAGGTTGGCACGCCTGTAGTATGCGAGGTCAACGAGTTGTCAGCTGTGGGATACGTGAGTTTTGACGAGTTACGTCCAAGTGGCTGGCCTGATATAGAGCGGCTCTTTGGTCTCAATGGAGCCTGCGGCGGCTGCTGGTGTATGTGCTGGCGCGCTGAGAGCTACAAAGCTTGGCAGAGAGTGAGGGGTGCTGGCGCTAGAAAGGCGTTTAGAGAGTGCGTGCTGAAAGGCAAGGCCCATGGGATACTAGCCTTTGCCAAAAGCGAGCCGGTAGGCTGGTGCTCGATTGGACCGAGGAATGATTTTCCCCTGTTGCAGAAGAGCAAGACGTACAAACAGGATGATTTGGATGATGTGTGGTCTGTTACTTGCTTCTTCATCCATCGCAACTGGCGACGAAGGGGATTGTCTCGCGGGTTGCTGAAGGCAGCTGTCGAAGCGATGCGGAAGCGGGGCGTCGGAGTGGTTGAGGCCTATCCAGTTACTACCACGAAGGACGGACGGAGAATCGGCTCGAGCATGGCGTGGACTGGACCTCTGGCAATTTATGAAGAACTCGGTTTCAAGGTAGTTCAGACGACTAATCCACGGAGACCCTTGGTTAGGTTGCAGTTGAGATAAACATCTCAGAGCAGAACCCACAGCGATTATCTCGCGCGGCTTCTATTTTCGTCTGCTCTCCAGCGAGCCTTAGTCATCTATTCCCATTCAATTGTTGCAGGCGGTTTATGGGTGATGTCGTAAACAACTCGGGTCACCTGAGGTATCTCGTTCGTTATTCTCGACGAGGTTCTCTCCAGAGCTTCATATGGAACCTTTGCGAAGCTGGCTGTCATAGCCTCTCTGCTTTCAACGATCCGCACAGCGACCATGTAGCCATAGGCTCGCGCATCTCCCTTAACACCTGTACTCTTTGTATTTGCCAAGACTGCAAAATACTGCCACAACCCATCCTCCAACCCCGTCTTTTCCACTTCTTCTGTGACAATCTTGTCCGCCTTTCTAACAATGCCTAGTTTTTCCTCGGTGACTTCGCCCACAACTCTCACAGCCAGCCCGGGTCCTGGAAAAGGCTGTCTTTTGACTATCGTATCAGGTAAGCCCAGTTTCTGTGCGACCTTGCGCACTTCGTCCTTGTACAGGTCTCTAAGGGGCTCGACGATTGCTTTGAATTCCATTTCTGCGGGCAAACCGGCGACGTTGTGGTGGGTCTTTATCTTATCCGAGAATTTGCGAATCCCCGACTCGATTCTGTCGGGGTAGATGGTTCCTTGCAGCAGGTATTGTGCCCCGACTTTTCTTGCTTCCTCTTCGAACACGCGGACAAACTCTTCACCAATGATTCTGCGTTTTTGCTCAGGCTCGGTCACGCCTCGAAGCCTCTTGAGGAATCTTTGCCTAGCGTCGACAGCTACGAAATGCATGTCAAGTCTTCGAAATGCATTTTTGACGAACTCGGGCTCGTTTTCTCGCATAAACCCGTGGTCCACGAACACTGCAGTGAGGTTTTTGCCCACGGCCTTGACTGCTAACGCGGTTGCCGTACTGGAATCTATGCCTCCGCTCAGAGCCACTATTACCTTGTCCTCGCCGACCGCTTCCTTGGTTTCGTTCACGGCTCTCTCTATGAAGTCTTCCATGGTCCAGTTGGGCTTACATTGGCACACTTCAAAGAGGAAGTTCCGCAGCATCCTATCTCCATTCTCGGTGTGAACCACTTCTGGATGCCACTGCAACCCGTAGATTGGTAGACTTCTGTGACGAAAAGCTGCAACGGGACAATTCTCAGTGTGAGCCAATGTTTCATACTTCTTGGGTAGACTATAGACCGTGTCACCATGGCTCATCCAAACCGTCTCCCTTTTGCCCAATCCCTTCAAAACGCCCACGGACTTATCTATAGTTGCGGAGGCGATGCCGAATTCCTTCTTCTCCGCTGGTTTAACCAATCCTCCAGCGAGATGGGCTATTAGTTGATGCCCATAACACAGCCCCAAAATTGGCAGATTCAAACCGAGAATACGTGGGTTAATCTGGGGAGCGCCTGGCTCAAAGACGCTCTGGGGACCACCTGACAGGATTAACCCTCTGACGTTAGTCTTTTCTAGCCAATCCTCTATTTCGTGGGGTGAGATGTCGTGGGAAACTATCTCCGAAAAAACGCTGCTCTCCCGCACCCGCCTTCCAATCAGATGGCAGTATTGCCCTCCGAAGTCTAAGACCAGAACCGTGTCGACTTTCATGGCGATCCTATCTCGTAGTATTGACGACGGAGTTTGTTACTTTACTGTTGCGGTTCAATCGAGAAGATATCTGTCAATCTCCCATTGTGTTACCTCTGCAGCATCCTGAGGAACATGGGTTTCGTATTCTTTCCATTCCTTCATCTTCAGATCGAAGTAGCTTTGCGCGTTCTCCTTTCCAAGAGCCCGCACACACACGTCGTCGCTCTCCCAAGCTTCCAAGGCTTCCTTCAATGAGGTAGGCAGGCTTCCTATGCCCATTCTGCCACGTTCGGTCTCCGTCAGGTGATAAGTATTAGCGTCCACCGGATCTCCGGGATCAATATTTCGCCGTATCCCATCCAGCCCAGCTTCCAAAAGGACAAGGTAAGCCAAGTAGGGGTTGCAAAGCGGGTCTGGGCATCTAAACTCTATCCTCGTCTCATTTTCCTCGCCTTGAAAGTTCTCGGGTATGCGAATCAGCGCGGAGCGGTTGCTCCTGCTCCAAGCCGCATACACGGGCGCCTCATAACCCGGCAACAGCCGTTTGTAGCTGTTTATAGTGGGAGCCACGACCGCAGCTAACGCCTTAGCATGCGATAAGAGACCACCTATAAAGTATCGGCATGCTTGGCTCACCTGTGCGTATCCGTTCTCGTCGTGGAACAAGTTCCTGCCATGGTTGAATAGGCTTAGATGGACGTGCATGCCGCTTCCAGCCTTGCCCTTCCAGGGCTTGGGCATATACGTCGCCGCCCACCCGTACTTCTTGTGAGCGATAGCTTTCGACACGTACTTGTATCTCACGATGCTGTCCGCCGTCTCGATGGGAGCTGCATGCCTGAAGGTGATTTCGTTCTGCGCAGAACCGACCTCGTGATGCTGCCTCTCCACTTGTATCCCCATCTCGAATAGCGCGTCACACAGATCCATGCGGTACTGCTCAGTCAAATCCCTACCAGGCGTTATGTCGAAGTAACGAGGATTATCGCGAATGCTGTTCTCCACAGGTTCCATCACGCTATCATGCGTCTTTACGAGGTAGAACTCCAGCTCAGCAGCGACAGAGGGAGTGTAGCCCGTCTCTTTCAGTTCGAGTATGTATTCTTGGAGCATGTTTCGAGGGTCGCCCGAGTGAGGGTTACCATCGGGCCACTTGACCTTGCATACAGTTGCGGCGACATTGTGGTCGTAAATATACTGGGGAATTGGGGCGAGGGTGACCGGGTCGGGCTGCATAACCATGTCGCTTCTTTCGATTGACGTTAACCCGGAGATGCTAGAGCCGTCGAACCCGACGCCATGAAACAATGCCTTCTCCATCTCGGTGACGGGAATGGTTCTTCCTTTGAAGTTTCCCAACAGATCGGTGAAGTGTAGTATGACGTACTGTGTTCTATGTGCCTTTAGAGTTTCGAGGCATTCTTGTGCTTCCTCTTTGAAGGTCATGGGAGTTCCGTACCATCTGTTCGGCATGTTGTTTGTTTCTTCCAAGAATTTAACTTTTTTCGGAGTATTTCTAGACAAATGTTTATTTCCAAGCCTGTATTGTTGTGTTTTGTTTATGGCTGTTGGGAAGTGTAAGAGTTGGATGAAACGGATGTCAAAATATTGGAGCTGCTGACAGAGGATGCGCGGCTTTCGAGTCGGCAGGTTGCGAGGCGACTTAACATCTCGGTTGGCACGGTGTTGGGCAGGATCAGGAGGATGGAGCATGCGGGAGTGATCAAGGGATACTCGGCAGTCGTTGATCATGAGAAACTTGGTTACGAGTTGACTGCTGTGACGGAGATTGTCGTGTCTAAGGGCAAACTGCTGGAGATGGAGAGAGAGATTGCTAAGTGGCCTAATGTATGCTGTGTCTACGATGTCACTGGAGAGACTGACGCGTTTGTCATCGCCAAGTTCCATAACCGAGAAGAGCTGAGTATCTTCGCTAAGCGGCTGCTTTCGTTGCCTCTTGTGGACCGAACGAATACACATGTGGTATTGACAACTGTAAAGGAAGACTTGAACGCGCTTTCATGATGAAAATCTCTCTTGGCGTGATTCGCGGCTTCACCGATAGGCATATTAGGCATCGGAGGCGATATGTTCAGCCAAACATAATGGTGAGAGAAGATGAAACTTGGCACATGGGGAATAGTCCTAATAGTCGCCGCCATAGCAACAACAGCATCAGTCGTAGGCACATCGCTGTACCTCAACACGACGACCAGACAGAAACTCGTCGTGGCAACAACCACAAGCCTCTTCGACACTGGTCTGTTAGACGAAGTGGAAACACAATTCGAGGCTAAACACAACATCGACGTATACTTCATATCAGTCGGATCGGGCATAGCCATTCAATTCGCGCAGCGAGGAGACGCAGACATGATACTCGTTCATTCACCCTCCGACGAGCTAGCCTTCCTTCAAGGCGGATATGGTGTGGACAGAAAAATCATCGCATACAACTTCTTCGAAATAGTAGGCCCCGAGGCCGACCCTGTTGGAATCAGCGACTCGTCTCCGACCGGGGCGTTGTCGAAGATTGCCTCCGCCGGAAGAAACTCCGAGGCGTTTTGGGTTTCAAGAGGTGACAGCTCGGGTACGCATACAAAGGAGAAGGAACTCTGGAAGGCAGCGGGTTTTAACTGGACGGAGATACGGGATGAGACAGGCTGGTTTATGGAAACGGGCTCGGGCATGGGAAACACCCTGAAGACTGCGAACCAGTTGAACGGTTACACTTTGACTGACATCGGAACCTTCCTTTCATACAGCAGCGCTGAGCCGAGCTTGGTACCCAAACTTGGGGAGCTTGTTACTCAAGGGTCTGAGCTGCTCAACGTTTACAGCGCCATTCCTGTCAACGCTACACTCCAGCCTAAGGCGAATTTCGAGGCCTCAGTCACTTTCGTGAAGTACTTGTTATCCGACGAGGGGCAGCATCTTATTGGAGATTATGGAGTGGAGGACTACGGCAAAAGCCTCTTCTACCCAGCGGTTGGATTGTTGCAGAATAACACAGATCCGACGATGTCGGCGATGATCCGGGACTATGCCTTCTTCGAGGGTTCAGAGTGTCCTCCGCAGTATAGGCTTGGTCATCCTGAGCTCTACGACTGACGGCGGCTGCATGATGAGGACTGGCAGAATGAGAGTCAAGGAAGCGATTCCGCTTCTGCTTCTTTTCCTATTTTTTTCTGTCTTCTTTGTTCCTCTGCTTTTTGTCGGGGAGTTTGCAGAGGGTTTCGTGGAGGCTGCTAGGCTCATTATTTTTGGCGACCCAAGGGTCTTGGAGATTACTCTGAGGTCTGTCTATATTTCCGGAACAGCCACGGGTCTGTCAATTTTGTGGTGTGTCCCCATTGGTGTTCTCCTGGGTCTAGGGGATTTTGCGGGAAGAAGGCTCGCAAAAGGCGTGTTTAATGCGCTTCTCGGAATACCTACGGTGGCCTTGGGGCTAGTTCTCTATCTTATGTTCTCCAGCTCTGGTCCTCTAGGCTCGTTGAACCTCTTCTTGAATCCCTTGGGTGTATCGATTGGACAGGCTATCTTGATTTCGCCCATAATCATAAGCTTCATAGCGAGCGCTGTAGAAGCGGTCGACCCTGATGTAAGAGACCTAGCTAAGACCTTAGGGGCTTCGGAGACTGAGGCTTCCTTTGCAGTCCTAAAGGAGTCCACTTCGGGAGTTTTGTTGGCGGTGGTTGCTGGTTTCAACCGGGCTGTCGCAGAGTTGGGAATCGTCTTGATGATCGGTCAGAACCTAAGGGGTTTGACCCGAGTGCTTACCACCACGATTGCTTTGGAGACGACACGGGGAGACATAGCTTTGAGCATCGCGTTGGCCATGATTCTGATGTGCATTGTTTTTGGAGTTAGTCTCTTGGCGAATCTACTGCAAAGGTGGTTGCGATGAGCGCCCTAGCTGAATTGAACCATGTCACGAAGAGCTATGGACTGGTTCAGGCTCTGGACGATGTGACTTTGAGGGTTCGGGAGGGAGAGATGTCCGCTCTGGTTGGCCCAAACGGTTCTGGAAAGACAACACTACTCAGGGTTTTGGCCTGTCTCGAGAGACCTGACAATGGCGAAGTGCACATTGGCGGTGAAAGGGTAGATGATGGGAACCGGAATAGGGTTAAAATGGGTGTCACGTTGGTTTTTCAGAAGACGACGCTTTTTACCGCTTCCGTGTATGATAACGTTGCCTATGGTTTGAGGTTGAGGAAGACGCCTCAGAGTGAGGTTGACCAAGCTGTTAAGAGGACGCTGGAGATGGTGAAGCTGGAAGGCTTTGAGAAGAGACAGGCTAGGAAACTGTCTGGCGGGGAACAGCAGAGGGTCTCATTGGCAAGGGCGCTGGCGCTCGACACTCCTTTGCTGCTTCTGGATGAGCCTACAGCGAACCTCGACCCGAATAGTGTTTCTATTGTTGAGGAGGTTGTGAGGCAGGTTAACCGGCAGAGGAGAATAACGGTAATCATTGCGACGCATAACGTTTTTCAGGCAGGGCAAATCGCCGAGAGAGCTGTGCTACTCGTGGACGGCAAGGTTGCGGACACCGGCTCAATTGGAGAGGTGGTTGGGAGATCAAGGAGTTTGGCTGGGTTTGGTAGACTTGAAAACATGTTTTCGGGAGTGTCCGAGGTTTTGGAGGAGGGTACTTCGCGGATAACCTTCGAAGATGGTACTGCGATTGAGAGTGCCCTGCCACTGAGCGGACGAGTCACCGTCTTCGTTAGACCCGAGGACATCATTATCTCAAAGAAACGTTTAGAGTCGAGCGCAAGGAACGCTTTTGAAGGCAGAATAGTTGAGGTTACAGATTTCGATTCCCTTGTTGGGCTAAAGGTTAATGCCGGAAAAGAGTTCTTGGTTCAGGTCACTAAACGGTCTTTCATGGAAATGGGTCTGAACCTGGGAGCGCCGGTTTACCTTACTTTCAAGGCTTCTTCAGTGCAGTCAGTTTAGGTACGACTCTTTTTGCAGAGTGCGCAACGGCTTCATCGCTTGTTGGAAGGGGAACGCATGGGGAAATTCTTTGGGAGAAAGGAGAAGGCTTGAGAAGAAGATTTCTTCTTTTGCCATTTGCGCTCCCTTTCCTTCAACCTCATCCGTCGTAAGACTTAAGATAGAATACGCCTATAAAAGGCTTGCGACATAGGCGAACCAACAAACGCCGACGCCTCCAGATGTCTTGGAGTTCTACAACCCCGCATAAACGTTTATTAAGTCTTAATATATGTGCTATCTGGGTGACAGCTTGAGGAAAAAGGCAAAGCCCGAAACCATTGCCCTCCAAACTCAACCTCCAAAAAACCAGACCATCTTATGGACAGATCTACCGCTAGAAGCAAGAATAAAAGAAGCCCACGCACCTCTATACCTCAAACGCTACGAATAAACCCCCCATCTTCTTTTACCCTATCCACATTAGAAGCCTAAATGAACGGTTTATTCCCGCACATCACGCATCCACACACCCTCTAATCCAATACCCTCAACATCGCACGAGGAGAAAACACACCTAAAACCGCACCCCGAAGCAGTTTCCCCAGCCTTGGCACAAGCCCCACACCATCCGTCCCAAGCTTACAGATGACAACATGCTCCAAAAACCCCAAAGGCTCGACACCCAAAACATCGCCTTCAACCCGTGCCCGCCTGACCGCCTCAGTTAAATCCCCAGCCAAAGCACCCAAAACAACCAGACGATCCAACCCCGCATCAATCCAACGATTAAAAACCCCAACCTGCCGCTCAGTCAGCTCCGTCTCCAACACACACTCACCAATTCCTGTAACACGCACCTCCAAAGGAAAATTGTCCAAGAGGACAAACAATTCAACAAGCCTCCCAAGCGCAAGTCTCCCGCCATCTGCCAGCTGCCCTTGTAGCGTATGCAAAGGGATCTGAGCAAGGACAGGCTTCGGAGAAAAGACCCCGACATCCACAAAAGCCTCCAATCTACTCCTTCCAGAAAAAACAACTCTCCCACGGAGAACAGAAAAACGGACAACACTTCCAGTGGAAACGGGCGCCAAACCGACTTCTCTTTCCAAGAGGCGCACCGCCACCTGCTCATCACGCCCAGAAACCTTACCCTTAACCCAGCCATTCTCCACGGCGCTCAAACCAGTGAAATCAACACTCAAATCACCGCAAACATTCTTCAGAAACTTCCCAAACTCTTCCAGAGACACTTTGCCGTAGATCTTCTGAAGCAAGAAAATTTCCTGCAAGACGCCCACCTCCTCTTCATTCTAAGCACATAGAGAGTTCCACGTGCCACTGCTTCAAACGTTCAACCGAAGCCTCGGGCACGTTCTTATCCCTTCTCAACCTCTCCACTGCCACTTCCACAGGCAACCGCGTAGAGCCTTCAATAAGCTTGTCAGCGTAGGCCACGACACGTTCCTCCAAAGACATAGGAACGTAACTCCTCGCAGGCAACCCCAGCCTTCTCGCCTCACTCTCCGTGATGCCACCACCAATATGCCGCTCGATTATATGAACCAGCCTGTCTGGCAAATTGAAACCCCTAGCTAAATCAGCCCCTACAACGCCATGCTCAACACCATGGGTTACCGCCCGCCCAACATCGTGGACAAGCGCACCTATCTCCACAAGATCAACGTCGACTTTCAAACCCCTTCTTCTGCAGGCCTCAGCTATCTCCACGGCAAAATCCGCCACTGACCTGCAATGTCCAATCACCTTCTTTGAACAACCAGCCTGTATCAGAAAACTGATCGCCGCCTCCTCAGACGGCAGACGCCTACCCACCCAACTCCTTCCTCAACTGGTCGACTTTACGAGACAAAACCTCAACCATCTTACCGTTGTCAAAATGCATCATAGGCTTGTTGCACGTTGGACAACGGAAAACCAACTCCACTGCCTCCTCGAAGGGAAGTCGCCTACATCCCGGCGTGCCACAATAGTAAAAATCGTGGTTCTTTTCGTAACCAAGCCGCGTATCCAGCTTTTGCAGAACATGCCTTTTCTGGTTTGTGATGAAGCCTTCAAGCTGGTCTGGCTGAAGCTTCCAATGAAAAATGAACCACCCGGTGTTCTCGTCCCTCGACCTCCTAAGCGAGACCAGCGAATGATCATAAAGCCTGTAGAGTATCTTGCGAACAGAGTTCAACCGAATTCCAGTCTTGTTGGCTATTTGGTCATCAGTGACCTCGCCTGCATCCTTCAAAGTGTAGATGATTTTAATAGCCTCTTCTTGCCCCAGCACTTCTGCAACTTTCATCAGCGTTTCGTCATCCACGTAGGTCAACACAACGAACCTCTACGGCATCAATTAATATAATACGTGATTGGAACATAAATCTCTTTATCGACTCCGAATTCCGATATTAAACTTTGCTTTTCGAAACCACTCTCTTTCCATGCACCTGTGGTATTATCCGAAGCTTGGCCTCTCTAAATCTCTTGGCTAACTCTTTCCCTCCAAAAAATCGGTCTAGGAACACTGCAAGGCTGGAACACTCCGAGTGAGGTTGATTTCCAACAGCAACGTTGAAGTCCGAGATCCCTGAGGAAAAAAACTCACTTGGGACCTTTCGACTGCCCACAACAATTAGAACATCTTTTTCAGTTGCCCGAATTCTGCGAATTACGTCGCTGGTTTGTATGTTTTCACCGTAAGCGGTTAAATGAACGACCACGCCACCATCGGCTTTCCAGTTCTTCAAAACCGTCTTCCAGGAAGTTCCCATCTGAAAAAAGAAGGAACCACCCCAGTTTTCGACGACTCTCTCGATAGTTCCTTTGATCTTCTCATCCTCAACGTCGGTGAGGATTATTCCTGACGCGTTGAACGCTCTTGCGGTTAGCGCTACATGGGTAGTCAGCCGCTCATCGCGAGACCTGTGGCCCCATCTTAAAACTGCGACATTGGGCAATTTTTCAACTCAACTCGATTATCTCTTTGACTTTCCCCCCGTAAGATCTAACGCGTCCTAAAACCTTATCCGCGGAGTTTTGTTCTGCTTCAAAGGTGACTTCAGCGAGGTCGTTTTCGTATTTAACGTTCTTCACGTCAGCATGGTTGAAGAGCCCTGAAAGAAGGGCAAGTGTTTCATTTGAAAGAGGTATCGAAAAACTTGCACGCACATATTCTTTTAGATGCTTTGCCAGTTCCTGCCTAAGTAGACTAATATTCACTTCGTTGAGTGCCGAGATTGCAACGAGGTTGGTTGCAAGTTCTCTCATCGCTACTATCCGTTGCTGGATTTCGGACTCTGAAAGCAGGTCAGTTTTGTTCAGTGCTGTAACGATAGGGATACCATGTGCACCAATCTTTTGTATGATTTCGAGGCTTGTTGAGAGCTTTCTCTGAATTTCCTTCAATGGGTCACTTGCGTCGACTATTAAGAGGATTAGGTCCGAGAAGATTGTTTCCTCGAGTGTTGAACGAAAGGCGTCTATGAGCGTAATCGGAAGCCGATCGATGAATCCCACAGTGTCAGTCAACAGAACCCTCCTTCCAGACAACTCGACTGCTCTCGTGGTGGTGGCAAGTGTTGTGAATAGCCCCTTTCCCGTGGGGGAGGCTTCTCTGGCTAACGCGTTGAAAAGAGTGCTCTTCCCAGCGTAGGTGTAGCCTGCTAGAGAAATCGATGAATAACCAAGCTCTTGTCTGCGTTTTCTGTGTAAACTCCTCTTTGTCTTAATTCTTCTCAGCTTTTCTTGGATCGTGTGAAATTGCCTTTTTACAGCTTCGTAGTACACATCCACCTCGTAGGCGCCCAACCCCATAAAGCCCGGCTGCTCTCCCATCCTTGCCAGCCGAACTCTTGCTTTTGCATGAGCCAACTCGTATCGGAGTTTCGCCAGTTGGACTTGCATTTTTGCCTCGGTTGTTGACGCTCGACGTGTGAATATTTCCAGGATCAGCTGGAAACGGTCAATCGCTTCCACACCTGTATTCTTGGCCAGGTTGTAAGCCTGAACCGACTTGAGGTCATTGTCAAAAATTATTCTTTCAATATGGTGTTCCTCAACCAGTCGCTTAAGCTCTTCTACCTTGCCACTTCCAACCTGAAATCGCGGGTCTGCCTTCCGGATTTGCTCGACGGTAGAAAGAACAGTGTACCCAGCAGTTTCCGCCAGGCTTTTGAGTTCTTTCAAGCTATTGGGCTCGTTTTTCAGACGACGCTGAACGATGATGGCTCTGTCTATGTCTCTTTGTCCCCCTCATAATTCTTCTTCGCTCTTTATCAAGTCTCCCAGCGTAATAGTCTTTGACGGAGCCGCCGTCAAGAACCCTTTTGGAAGCTTTTCCTTCTTCACGGGAACGAGGAGCTTAATTTTCAGCGCGTATTGAAGCTTTTCTGCGAGCTTGTTGTCAGGAGCCATTTTTTGGCTTTCCAGCTTCTTAAGCACAGAGACCTTCTCACTTATCCTCCTGCCCAAGTCTTCGTGAGTGGACCCTTGAGCCTCTCTAGCTTGCCGAATTCGGGTGCCAAAATCCTCGACCAGTTCCAAGGTGGGCTCCAACGGCGACTGGGGCTTGATTGTGGTTTTCGTTCTCGGTGCCGGAGACTTTGGAGCCTTGACAGTTGGTGTAGTCGTTTTCGGTGTTTCTAGTTCCCAGCTTATCGAGCCGAGTTTCGCACAGCCGCCACACACCACTAGGCGTGCTCCCTCGATGATGGTCTTATACGGTTTACCTGATATGTGGCGACCACAGACTTCGCACTGCAAAGCTCTCACCTAAACTGTTTTACATGTCTTCGGTTCTTTATATCTGTCTATAAGCATGGTGCTACGA
>CAYGVX010000027.1:0-20989 GCA_964353725.1 uncultured Candidatus Bathyarchaeia archaeon | reverse complement strand
CTGAACCTGTGTGCCATCTCTCCAACCGCGCTCGACAGTCCTCCTCCTCCCAGGTCAGTTATGCCCGAGGCGAGTTTTCTGTCGCGGGCTTCGATTATGGCTCTCTTCAGCTTCTCCTCCTCGATGGGGTTGGCGATCTGCACCGCGGGGCGAGAGACTTCCTCGGATTTTTCCGTGAGCTCGGCGGAGGCGAAGGTTACACCGTGAATTCCGTCTCTGCCCGTTCTCCCTCCCACAATGAGTATGATGTCGCCTGGTTTTGCGTTCTTGGCGAACTTTTCTCGGGGAAGCAGCCCCACGCAGCCACAGTAGACGACGACGTTGCCCACGTAGCTCTCGTCGAAGAAAATGCCTCCGTTGACTGTGGGGATTCCCATGTTGTTGCCATAGCATCCTATCCCCGCTACTACGCCGTTGAACAGGTATTTCGGGTGCTTCACGCCTTGAGGTAGCTTCTCGCAGTCGTAATCTAGCGGTCCGAACCCCAGCACGTCTGTGCACGCGATGGGGTCTGCCCACACGCCTAAGATGTCTCTGATGACGCCGCCTACGCCTGTGGCTGCGCCGCCGAAGGGTTCGATGGCTGATGGGTGGTTGTGCGTCTCAACCTTGGCGGCTATGGCGTAGTTTTTGTCCAGTTCCACGATGCCCGCGTTGTCCTCGAAAACGGAGATGCACCAGGAGGGGTTGAGTTCGCTTGTTGCTCTGGCGATGTACGTCTTAAAGAGGCTCTTTACCTTGCCCTTGTCGATGGTTATGGTTCCCTTGAAAGTTTTGTGGAAGCAGTGTTCCGACCACGTTTGTCCAATGGTTTGAAGCTCCACGTCAGTCGGGTTCCTCCCCCTCCCAGAGAAGTATTCCTCCACGACCCTCATTTCTTTCAGGTTCAAGCCTATGCCGAGTTCTCGGCTGATTTTCAGGAGTTGTTCGTCGTCTGCCTCTGAGAGGTTTACTTCATAGAGCTCGAAGGGTGTGCTGCACCGGGTGAAGAGGGTCATTTGGCTTCTTCGACCTTGAAGGCATAATTATCCTTGGTTGGGTTGGCCAACAGCCTTCGGCACATCTCTTCCACTTGGTCTTCTGCCTCTTTTTCTGAACCCGCTTCCAAGACTATCGTGTACATTTTACTTACTCCCACATTTTTGACGGGGTAAACGAGTTCTCTTAAGGCGCGAGCAGTTGTTTCTCCCTCGGGGTCGGAGTGCCCCGGTTTGAGGCTTACTTCCACTCTGACCATGTAGAGCATGCGTTGTAATTAAAAAGTTAAAAATTTAAATCTTGTGCAAAGCTAAATTTAAATAAAAATATAAAAGACTATGAGAGCGCAATCTTCTTTCCCTTGTAACGGGCCACGATTTTCCTCGTTGAAGTTGCTTCTCCGATGACTTCTGCTTCTACCTTGACTCTTTCCAGAATGTCAAGCACATTATCGGTTTCGTCACGCTCCACGATCAAGGCAAAACCCCATCCCATGTTAAAGGTTTTTAGCATCTCAGCTTCCGCAACCTTTGCAGTTCGTTGTATTAACTCGAAGATCGGTTGCGGCTTGAAGTTTGTGAAATCGAAACCCATGCCCTTCGAGAACTTCATGAGCCTGTTGAATTTCAGGTAAGCATCTCCCGTGATGTGGACCGTGCCCTTAACCCTATGTTGCCTCATGACTTCCTGAAGTGGTCTCGAGTAGATTCTTGTGGGTTCTAAGACCTCGTAAACTAGTTCTCTGTCCAAACCCGCCGGAACGTCGTGGGGTTTGAATTTGCCGCCCCATTTCTTGAACAAGGCTTTCCTCGCAAGGGTAATGCCGTTGCTGTGGATGCCTGAGCTCCTCAACCCCACTACAGCGTCTCCTGGCTTGATGTCATTGCCAAGTATTATTTGGTCCTGGTCCACCTCGCCGACGCATGAGACTATCATGTCGAAGCCTCTGCCTTTTTCAAGTCCTTTTATGAGTTCAGGGACATCTCCGATCTCGCCCCCTGCCACGATGCACTGGCTCTCCACGGCTCCTGTCACTATGCCCTTCATCCATTCTCTCACGAGAGAGGGGTCTGAGATTTGGGCGTGGATGTTGTCGGCGATGGCAAGGGGTCGGGCGCCCGATCTTATCACGTCGTTAACCGCCATGGCTATGCCGTCGACGCCAATCGTATCGTACTTGTTTGCCAGCTGTGCTACAAGGACCTTGGTTCCGACTCCTTCTATTGCGAGGTCAAGGTATCTGTCGCCGACGGGGAATATGTTGCCGTATGGAAGCTTCACAGCCTCTCCGTAAGGGTTGAGCTTGTAGGTCTGTGCCAGCAGTCTCAATGCTGATTTTGCCCTCTTTCTCAGGTCTCTGTCAACACCAGCTTCGGCGTATGTTAGCCTCTTTTTCATGTCGGTTATCCTTCCTTGAGTATTGGAGGCTCATCGTTAAAAACCTTAAACTCACTCTTGTCTCTATTGGATGGATGAAAGGTGAATGAGTTGAGAATCCTAGCGACAACCGACTTTCATGGGAATGTCGAGGCCTTCCACAAGACCGCCTCAAAGGCTAGAGATGTAGCAGCAGACGTAGTGGTTGTGTGCGGGGACGTGACCCATTTCGGGCTCCTGCAGCAAGCTAGAGAGCTTCTGTCGCCCCTGCTCGACTTGAAGGTGCTTGCGTTGTTTGTGCCGGGCAACTGTGACTTGCCGTTGCTGGCGGATGAGAAAATGGGAAGTGTGGAGTCGATTCACGGCAAATGCAAGACGATAGGCAACTTCAGTTTCCTGGGTGTCGGAGGTTCTTCCCCGAGCCCCTTTAACACACCTTTCGAGCTTAAAGAAACCGAGATCGCCCACATCCTTAAGGAAGCATACAACGACTGCCAGAAAAAGCAGAAGACGGTTGTGGTCTCTCACTCTCCGCCCAGAGGCACAAAGGTTGACGTAGCTTTCAATGGAGAGCATGTCGGAAGCTACAGTGTAAGAGAATTCGTCGAGAAGACGCGTCCTGAGCTGCTGCTGTGCGGGCACATTCACGAGGCGAAAGGAATGGACAGGATAGGCAAAGCCCTAGTGGTGAACCCTGGACCAGCGAGACACGGTGACTGTGCGCTAATCGACCTAAACAAGAAGGCAGAAGTCAGATTTGACAGCCTATAGATGCTTTGCTCTCATGCGCTGCTTCTTCTGTCGATTATGTCCAGTGCACCTGGTCCAGTGCCGATGATTGTCACAGGGATACCAGCGGCCTTCTCAACCTTGGCTGTGAACTCTTTCGCTTCTCGGGGCAATTCATCAAAGCTTTTCGCACCGCTGCATATAGGATACAGAACATCCAGCTTGGTAACCGCTGCCTCCGTGGCCCCATTGATTCGTGCAACCTTCCTTGCCAAATCAAAGTCAAAGGGTGCAGATCTGCGCTCCCGCCCAGTTCCTGCAGCTCTCTCGAACCAGCCGCGGCGCAAAGCCTCTTCCCTAGACAACTCTCCAGGCAGTTCTCCAGTGCCGACCCGCGTTATGAAGGATTTGTACACAATCAAAACGGTGTCCACTCTGCTGGGGCCGACGCCTGATTCGGAACATACAGCAGCCGCACTCGTGTCGCGGCTTGTAACGTAGGGATACGTGCCATGATAAAGCGAGAGCATCAAGCCCTGGGTCCCCTCCAAGACCACGTTTTTGGCCGCGTCTATTGCGTTGTTCGCTTCATCCGCCACATCTGTCAGGAAAGGCTGCAGCTCGGACACGTCTCTCGCCAGCTTGGCCGACCTCTTCGCTCTCTCCTGCACTGCTGGACCAACACCCCACCCCGTAGTTCCGAGGCTCTTCAGATGCCCGTCGCTTTTGTCCATCTCAGAGTGTCGGAATTCGATGATGGAAGCCTGCCTGTCCACGCCCACTCTGCCCTTCACACCAGTCTCTTCCACTTCTTTCAGGAATTGAGGAACGTGAACGTTAGCCCCGGCGCAAACTAGAAGGCGACATTTGTCATAAACAAAGCCTGCAGGTACCATGTGCAGGGCGTAGCGCTTGCCCTCAAAATGCACGGTGTGAGCGGCATTGACAGAACCTGTGCGTATGCAGACGTCGACTTTGTCCTTCAAAGCCAAGTAGGACACGATCTTGCCTTTGCCCTCGTCTCCCCAGAATGCTCCGGCTACAACTGTGCAACCCATACCTTTTCGCCACGGTGCACCTAAACCTCACAGGGCAGCGTATTTAAAAGTATTTGTCAACTTCATGTAAATTGGCACATCGTTTTACAAAGGAAAATGTCAATTGTATACGGAGGTGTTGAATAGGCTTAAGAGGCAGGCAACTGCATTTTTCTCCATCTGTGAGGATGTGGAGCTATGCGCCTCAAAGCCGTGGTCTTTGACATGGGCGACACGCTGATACTGAGCGACCAATGGGACTACGACAAGAGCCTCAGAAGACTCCTGCAAAGCCTCCGACACTACGGTGTGGTTGTCTCTGTTCCCTTCGAAGAGTTCAGGCGCGTCTACTTTGAAATACGCAACCGAATGTACCAAGAATCGGAGCCATCCCTCGAGTAGGTTGACTTTCGCCTGAGAATCGCTGAAACGCTGAGAAGGTTTAATCACAACTTGAGCCACGAAAGCCCAACCATAGCCAATGCCTTGGAAGGATTCATAGATGCCTTCATCGAGGATTCGCGGATGGAGGATTACGTGCCAGCCATCTTGACTGGGTTGAAGGAAAGATATAAGCTGGGGATGGTTTCGAACTTCGCCCACGCGCCCAGTCTAAGGCGCATATTGGAGCATTTTTGCCTACCGAAGTTCTTCGACGCAATCGTGATTTCAGGCGAATTGGGCTTCAGGAAACCGCATCCGAGAATCTTCGAGGAAGCGCTGAAGACTTTAGCAGTGAGGGCTGATGAGACAGTTTTCGTTGGCGATTCCCTGAAGGCTGACATGTACGGCGCAAAAAAGGCTGGGCTAAATACTGTGTTGGTGGAGAACGTGGGGCTTAGGAAAAACCCGTTTGCAGTCGCTGGGGAGCTTGACCCGTTTCCCGTGGAACCCGACGCCACTATACGCTGCTTGGCAAGGCTGCCTGATGTTTTGGAGGCTTTGCAGTCACCTTAAGATGCCGAGTATCTTACTCAGAACTGGTAGTCATGCGTTCAGCAGCAAGTGGGGGTTCAGCTGCTCCATCCACTCGATTTCCTTCAGGAAAACTCTCAGCCTAAGCTTTCTCTGCTGCGTGACGCAGAAAATGGCCGGTCTGCTGTCCTCGTCTTCCCGCTTTGCGTCTGTTACGTAGACGTTGACGATGACTGAGCCGTCTTTTAGGTGGAGGTTTACGTACCGACCTACGAAGGCGCGGGCGACGTTCAGATTGAAGCGTTCCATTCCCATCTGTTATCCCTCCCATTGGTTGTCGTTGTCTGCGATTCGGCGCCAACAGTGTGTGCAGATGGGTAATTGCTGCTTCTCATATACGATGTATACTTCTATGTTAGCATTGATGCAGTCGCTCTTCCAGGGGTTTTGACATTTTTCTACTGGTCGAGACATAGGGATTCCTCAAGAGGGGGTCTTCATCTTTCGCTCGTTTAAAGCAGCCGACCCAACGACACAGTACAGATAGGGGAGAGGCAGGTGAAAGTGAAAATATGTCCGAAGTGGAGCTTTGACTTGTGGTCTGGGTTAGGGGCGTTTGGGCTCTGGTTTCTCGTCTGTTTGTCAGATATGCTTAGTGGGACAAGTTGTCGCTATCAGAGATTCACGATTTCAGGCTCGATTTCCTTCTTGGTTACTCTCAACAGCGCAACCGAGGGTCTCGTCAGGAACGGGGGGATAGGATTGGT
The DNA here is from genome assembly GCA_964353725.1 of uncultured Candidatus Bathyarchaeia archaeon. Lineage (GTDB taxonomy): Archaea > Thermoproteota > Bathyarchaeia > Bathyarchaeales > SOJC01 > CAYGVX01. The sequence goes on along the minus strand of CAYGVX010000027.1, from coordinate 15,186 downwards.
GGCGCTTCCCGGGTTGATGAACAGCATGCCCTCCTTGTACTTAACGCTGGGGCGGTGCGTGTGGCCGCAGACAAAAACGTTAAGCCCTTTCTTGAACAAGCTCCGCGGCTTGCCTGTTCGGAGGAAGAAGCCCAGACTGTGGGTCACTCCGATTTTCCAGTTGTAGACTTCTGCTGTGTTTACCTCGGGCAGCTTTTCTTTCACGTCTCTTGAGTCCATGTTGCCGTGTGCAGCCACGACCGGCGCCATCTGCTCCAGTTCCTCCATGACACTTAGCCGCGTCAGATCTCCAGCGTGCACGATCAGGGAGGCGTCTTGGAAAACCTTGAAGACCGTGTTTGGAATGGCCTTCGCGCGGGCGGGAATGTGCGTGTCCGAGATTAAACCTACCAGTTTCAGAGTCTTTAGCTAATCTCCCAGCAATGTAGCATTATGACAGTAGAGTAGAGTGGTTATAAACTTAGGGCCAGTTCTTGCACATGCTAATATTCTCTGTTTCTGACAGGGTTAGTGCACGCTGGATTTCATTCTGTGAGTTCCGCTCTTATCACCGTGATGTCTTGTAGGGGTTTGTCGTTGGTGTCTGTGGGCGTGTTGCCTATTGCGTCGACAACGTCCATCCCCTCGATGACTCTTCCGAAGACGGAGTAGTTGTTGTCCAGACGTGTATTGTCTTTTAGGTTGATGTAGAATTGGCTCGTGGCAGAGTTTGGCGCGCTCGTTTTGGCCATCGCCACGGATCCTCTGACGTTGCTGTGTCTGTTCGGAAGTTCATCAGGCATCGTTGGCACGTCTATCCCCTTCGTGCTAGCGTCTCCGCCTTGAATCACGAAGTCATGGACGACCCTGTGAAAGATCGTCCCGTCAAAGACGTCGTGCTCGGTCAGGTTCCTGAAATTTCCAGAAGTGACAGGCATATCGTCATACAGCTCGATTGTTATCTCACCCATGCTGGTAACGAGGAGGACTCGGGTTGCACCCTCGTTTGTGGTGGAACCGTTCCTGCCGACCATCTGATATACAACCGCCGAAATACCAACAATAATGAGGGCGATTGCTATAAGAGCCTTGACACCTCGGCTAATGAAAGTAGATCTCTTCTTCGCTTTCAACTTGTGTTTGGCAGGCAAGCTCTCAAACCAAGCCGCGTTTGTTGGGGATCAAGTCAAACAATATTTCTAACGAGACCTAATCAAGCCCTACGTGACCGCATCTGGCATGCGAAAGCTGGTCTGTGGCAGATTTGAACCTGAACAAATGGAGGCATCACCAAATACCTCACTTTTCTTTTATTGAGGTGCATCTCTGCTCGTTGGCTGTGTGACAGCGCATCATGAAGATTCTGTTCCTACGACTAATCTCTTTCGCAAGTCGGCCGTTCCGTCCAATAGGTATGCCCATCTGAGGTTTTGGATTTCTTCAAAACACCCCGGTTGACCCTGCGAGCAAGATTATCAGCTACTTTTCTCTCCTTACTTTGAGTTGATAGACCTCGTTTCTTCAATGCTCCTATCACTTCTTCCAGTGTTCTCTTCTTAGGTTGCTTGAAGAACCCCTCGTGAATCAGCCCCTCAAATGCTTTATGCGCTTGCCCACCCCAAGTTTGAGGGCCTTTGAGTTTTGCACTTTGCTTCTTCTGGATCCTCACAGCGGACATAAACCTATCCCTAAGGGTTTCAAGTGAGGCTCCTACGATCTCGATGTTCTCCAGAACTCCTTCTCCAAGACCTCTCTTAACGAATTCTTGTATGACGGGCATCTTTTGAGGATCAAGACCAGCAATAACAGCTCCGACTGTCTCCACAGCAACTGCATCTCTGCCCATTACCAGAGTATTCATTGGCACAGGATCAGTGCCTGCCCCACGCCAGAAGTATGTCCCGTCAAGCACGGCAAAATCTACTCCCCCTATTGCTTCATAGACATCGGCGAGAAGCGTGGGAAGGATCTTATGGTATTTTGCTCTCTTGGAGTCAAGAATGCATCCGAAAAGGTTCTTTAGAACACTTCCTCTTTCAAAGGAACGCAGAATGTGCGTATCAACCAAAACTCTTGGCTCGAGCAGTACGCGTGGCATATTCACCTTTTGGTCTGCCAACTTCACTCTTACAGGTTCCGGGTCATCTGAAAGGTTCACTGGAACAACTCGCTCTGTGAAAAGTTCCTTCCAGAGTTGAAGTCTCTCTAGACCACTGCCTTGATAATTGTCAGATTCGGCTAGGCGAATCTTTGGAGCCTTATCGAAAAGATTCACGATTGCGTCAACCACGCTTACTGATGCATGGTTCTCTGCCCTGTGACTGAAAACCCCCACTTTAATGATAACTGGTTTCTCTGTTGTGTTTAAGTCCGTGATCCCTCCTACGAAGTCGAGAGCTTGCATAAGCGACTCTTTTATGGTATCTTTGTCAAACTCGATTATGGCGACTTTCGAAGTCAATGCTAAACCTCACCTAAAGGGAGAATGGAGCATTCTAATGGTTTCTTGGCTAAGAAAAATCTTTCTATGGGAGCGTATTCCATGCCAGCAATGTTGAGTCCAATTCCCCTTTTCGAGGGCGGCGCGGTAGAACGGTGTCTTTCCAGAGGCGGCTGTTATTAGGAGTGCCTCGTGGTTGAATGCTTTTTTGACTGCGCGCGCACTCAACGCGCGCGTTAAGTAATAAAAGGGTGAAATCCCCCATTTATTTTCATACGGAGGAGTAGGTGTGGGCAAGATTGTCCGTATAGGTGTGACGTTTCCTTCTGACCTTCTGTCGGATTTTGACAGATTAATCAGGGGCATGGGCTACGGAAGTCGCTAAGGCAATACACGACACAGTACGCGCCTTTGTCAATGAGTACCAGTGGCTCGCGGAAGTAAAAGGCACGAAAGCAGGCTCGATAACCATTGTGTACAACCATGAGATGAGAGACTTGGAGTCGGATTTGACTGATACTCAGCACAGCTTCGAATCCATCATACGCGCGTCCATGCATGTCCACTTGAGCGGGAACAAATGCCTAGAAACCATCGCCGTTAAGGGCGAGGCTCAGGAGATAAAGCGTCTTGCGGAAAAGCTGAAAGCCAGAAGAGGTGTAGAAGAAGTCAAGCTGAACCTCTTTCCACTTTAGGCATGCCAGATCCATGTTTTTGGGGTTCCGATAGTTTAATAATTATGCTGTGTGAAGCATCTTGGGTTTGCGAGGTGACTAGGTACGTTCGAGTTCGGTAGCATTAGGCTCAGACCCATTGAAAGAGAAGACTTGAAAGTGCTGCATGAGTGGGAAAACGACTTCGAGCTGATAATGTATTCGAGAAGCAAGCCTATCAACTTCGTCAACATGGCTCAACTGGAGAAGCAATATGAAGAATGGGTGAGAAACGAAAAAGAGCTGCACCTAATTGTCGAGCTAATCGACTCTAAAGAGCCTATAGGTATTGCCAAGCTAGAACGCGGAGAATGGGGAAACGTGAGGAGCGCTAGTGTCGGAACCTACATCGGGAAGAAGGAATTGTGGCAAAAAGGGCTTGGAAGGTATATCACTGTAGCGTTGTTGGAAATGGCCTTCAACCAGCTAAACATGGAGCGCTGCGAAGCTTGGAGCGTAGAATACAACCACCGTGCCCACAAGGCTCTTGAGGCATGTGGCTTCAAAAAGGCTGGAGTGGTGAGACACGCTGCCTTCGTCAACGGGCGAAAATGGGATGGAGTGCACTTCGACATCCTTCTGGACGATTACCTGAAAATTCGAGCAGACCTGCTGAAACAAACACTGAAGGACAAATTAGAAGAGTACATCAAAAAACACTGCACTATCAACGGATACTAAACTTGAATTAGCGAGATTAATAAGAAAGAGGGGTTTTAGCGGCTTCTTTTCGATGCTGCTTCTAAGGCAGTCACGCCAGGCAGTTTTTCGCCCATAAGAAACTCTATCAACGCTCCCCCAGCAGTGCTCACGTAGCCCATCTTCTTCTCCAGCTTCAGCTTCTCAACCGCTGCCACCGTGTGCCCTCCTCCTATGAGGGAGAAAGCCTTCGAACCAGCTATTGCGTCCAAGATCTCTTTTGTCCCCTTCATGAACTCCATGTTCTCGAAGACTCCCATGGGTCCGCTGATCACGATGGACTTGGCTTTCCCTATTATCTCGCCGTACTCTCTGATCGTCCTGTCTCCTATGTCGCAGATCGGATAATCTGTCGGCAGATCCTTCGCGGCTATCTCCTTGCGTTTGCCGTTCACGTCCACAGCCAAGTCAGAAGGCGTCTTGATTCGGTCATGGTAATTCTCCACCAGTTCTCTAATGCCCGGAAGGAAGCCCAACAGCTCCTTCTTCTCGAGTAACTTCACGTTTGGCTTCCCAAGGTCCACACCCTTCGCAGCGAGGAACAGATGCCCTGCAATTCCACCGGTCAAAACATTGTCAGCAATGTCGCTTTCCAAGACGTATTTCGAGATTCGAAGAGCATCATCTGCCTTGGCGCCGCCGATAACATAGACGCATGGCCTTTCGGGCGACTCGAGGGCTTTTCCGAGGGCTCTGAGTTCTCTCTCCATGATTCGCCCCGCAACGCTGGGCAGCACGGCAGTAAAGCCTACGATGGAAACGTGTGCACGGTGAGCCGCTGCGAAGGCGTCGTTAACGAACACGTCAGCTAAAGGCGCCAGCGACCTGACTAACTCCGTTTTGGCGTGTTCTTCTGGCGTACCTTTTTTCTGCTCGTCGGCGAACGATCTGACGTTTTCCAGAACCAGGACCTCGCCTTTCTTCAGATTCCCTATTGCCTTTTTCGCTTGTTCTCCGAGGAGGTCGTTCACATACTTGACAGGTTTGTTCAGTATTCTGCCTAAGATCCTTGCATGCTGCTCCAACGGAATGAAGTCTGGCTCTCCAGGTCTTCCCTGATGGGCTAACACCACCACCTTTGCGCCCTTCTGGGCAAGATCCCTGATGGTTGTTTCTGCATGAGCCCTGATCCTCACATCCTCGAGAATTCTTTTCGTTTGCGGGTCGACAGGAGAGTTGAAGTCCACTCGCACCAGAGCAACCTTGTCCTTGAAGTCGAAGTCGTCAATAGTCAGAAACTTCGGCATATTTCTCACCAGCCAAAAAAAGAGGCAAAAGCCTCCGAAGGAATTGATGTTGTCTTCTAGAGGCCGGCTTTGTTGCCTACCAGCTCAATGAGTTCAACCATGCGGCACGAGAAGCCCCACTCGTTGTCGTACCAAGCAAGCACCTTCGCCAAGTCGCCGTCGATCACCATCGTAGACTGTGCATCAATCACTGCGGAGTAGTGGTTGTGGTTAAAGTCGATGGACACGAGGGGTTCCTCCGTGTAGTCCATTATCCCCTTCAGTGGTCCGTTCGCCGCTGCCTTAAACGCAGCGTTAATCTCCTCTGCCGTGGTCTTCTTCTCCAGTAGGGCAGTGAGGTCGACTATGGAGACGTTTGGCACGGGAACACGCAGTGCAAGCCCATTCATCTTCCCAGAGAGCTCCGGTAGCACGTAGCCTACTGCTACCGCTGCACCTGTTGTCGTGGGAATGATAGATAGTGCGCCTGCCCTTGCCCTGCGAAGATCACTGTGGACGAGGTCTTGTATCCTCTGGTCGTTCGTGTACGCGTGGGCAGTCGTCATGAGCGCCTTCTTCAACCCGAAGTTTTCATTCAGCACCTTGGCAACGGGGGCGACACAGTTCGTGGTGCATGAGGCGTTGGACAGGATGCTGTGCTTTTCATGGTCGTACTTGTCGTGGTTCACGCCTAGCACGATGGTTGCGTCTGGGTTCTTGGCGGGAGCAGAGATCAAAACCTTCTTGGCACCTGCCTGCAAGTGCATCGCCGCCTTATCCCTATCAGTGAACAGTCCGGTGGATTCGACGGCTAGGTAGACGCCCATGTCTTTCCAGGGAAGTTTGCTCGGGTCTTTCTCTGACACTATTCTTATTGGTCTGCCGTTCACGACTATGTTGTTGTCTTCTGTCTTCACTTCGAAGGGTGGGTGTCCATGTACCGAGTCGTACTTGAGGAGGTGGGCGAGGGTTTTTGCGGGGGCGAGGTCATTGATGGCTACGAAGTCTATGTTGGCTTTTCTTTCAGTTGCAGCTCTGAAGAGCAGTCGGCCGATTCTGCCGAACCCGTTTATAGCGACTTTTATTGGCATTTCAAATCACCATTGTTTCACGGTTTCTCAATACTTTAAAGATTTTTCCATATTAATCTATCTACGCATGTAACTAGGGTCGAGAGAAAAGAGAAGGGAAGGTGGGTGGTGTTTCTCAGCGAAGTTTCATCAAGGCCATTTCCGCGGCTAGAACCATAGGTTCCCAGGTTTCGCACAGCGGAGGAGCATAGGCAGTGTCCGCTTTCGCCAGTTCTCGTATGGTCATGTGCTTTTGTATTGCGAAGGACAGGGCGTTTATGCGTTGGGTGGCTTCCTCGCCGCCTATTATCTGGGCCCCGATAACTTGTTGCGATTCCTTCTCGGCTATGAGCTTCACTTTTATGGGTTTGGCGCCTGGGTAGTAGTCGGCTCTTGTTTTGGACGTGATTGTCCCTGTCACGGTTTCTATGCCTTCTTTCTTGGCGAAGAACTCTGTCAAGCCCGTGACGCCGATTTGTGTGTCGAATAGCTGTGTGACTGCTGAGCCGAGCACTCCTGTGAACTGGGCGTATCCTCCAGCGGCGTTGGTTCCCGCCACTTTCCCATGCCTGACAGCTACCGTGCCAAGCTGGGGGCAGGCTGGTTTCTTGGTGATTATGTTGATGCTTTCGGCGCAGTCTCCTGCGACATAGACGTCTTTTGCGTTTGTCTCCATTTTCGAGTTTGCCTTTATCGCTCTTGTTTCGCCAACGGCTACGCCTGCCTTAGTCGCGAGTTCTGTGTTGGCTCTCACTCCAGTGGCTACGACCACAATGTCTGCGGGGATTTGTTCGCCCGAGACTGAGACGGCTGTGGTTTTCTCTGTTCCGAGGATTTCCTCTACACCCTTCCCGACTATTATTCTAAGACCTTTCTGTTCAAGCATCTCCTGGACGAGCTTAGCCATCTCTGCATCAAGCATGACAGGCAGAACTTGGGGCAGCAGCTCTATCACCGTAGTGTTCAACCCTCTTTCTTTGAAGGCGATGGCTGTTTCCAAGCCTATTAGCCCTGCGCCGATGACAGCAGCGTTTTTGGCTCCATTCTTGATCGCCTGGTCTATCTGTTGCCCGTCTTCGATGGTGCGAAGTGAGCAAACGCCTTGCTTTTCCTTGCCCCTAATCGGGGGGATGAAAGAGGAGGCGCCTGTCGTAAGGATTAAGCTGTCGTAGGATATGGTTTCGGTACTGCCCGCCTTGTCGGCTGTGTCCACGGTTTTGTTCGTGGGATTGATTCCCATGACTGTAGTCTCCGTTCTCAGTTTCAGCTTCATCATCTGGTAGTAACTCTGAGAGAAGACAATAAGGTCGTTGAAGCTGGCTATGTGACCACCGAGGACGAAGGGTAAGCCGCAGCGGGAATAGCCCGAGTGCTTCTCTCTGGTTATCAGAGTGACTTCTGCGGTGCGGTCGGTTTTTCTGGCTGCTGAGGCTGTGTCAACACCCGCGGCGTGAGCTCCAATGACGACTATTCTTCTGGGCATCAGCTTAGCCTTCTTTTGAGAGGCTCTTGTGCCACTCAACGGCCTGTCCGTGGTCCATTATCTTCTTCAGTTCATCCATGTTGCTTGGGGCTATGACCAAAAGCCAGCCTTTGTTGTAGGGATCCTCATTGAGGAGTTCTGGGCGGCCTTGCACCTCTGTATTTATCTGCTCAATTTTACCGCTGATCGGAGCTACGAGGTCAGAGACTGCCTTGACAGATTCTACCGTGCCGTAGGGTTCGTTTTGCGTTATTGTGTCGCCTTCGCCTGGTAGCTCTACATAGACGATTTCGCGGAGCTGCTTCTGGGCGTAGTCGGTGACGCCTATGCGCGCTTTGTTGCCCTCGACCTTGACCCATTCAAACTCCTTCGTGTAGTGCAGCCCTTCAGGGACTTCGACGTCGTTCACCTTTACCATTTCTGTCTCACCTCTGTGTCGAATTAAGGCTATCCTATGGACGTTGTATTTTAAAAGATTGTCTATGCGAGCCTTGTAACAAGGCTAGGTGTTAGTGTGTGTTAGGGTAAGAGTATCAAACGGTCTCGACATACTGCTTACGGGCTGCTGTCAAGCGTCTATTCATTTAAAGGTTGATTATCGTCCATGAATAGGATACAGCATGGCCAGCTATCTCCTAGGTTGGCCATCCATTTCGCTATCAGGCGCTTTTGGTCAGCTTTTCTGGTTTTGAGGAAAAGTCCTGCGTGCTGGGCGCCTGTGCGCATGTGGTTTAATCGATTGAGGTTCTTGCACGCTTTCTGCTTGCCGCACCCGCTGCAGTCTTCTATCCCTTTGCCGGAGGCACAGGTTCTCATCTCACAGTTATCGCGTCCGCCACCTTTGCGGCAGCCAGAACATAGGGGTGTAGCCTGTATCGATGTGAGACCGTTCGCGAATTCCTTGAAACTGAAGTCTTTGGTGACCAATTCTTCCAAGTCGTAGTCTTTGAATATCTTTTCATACCTCTTCGTCAGTTCCCTCAGCGTTCCGTTGCCCACTACGCGGGTGCCGCACCAGATTCCGCATAATCCGATTTGGTTCTTGACGTTCTCAAAGGCTTCAGCTTTCATTGTGACCGCTCCAGGCAATCACACTCGTGGGAACCAAAGAAGATTCCTACAGTTTGTAACGCAGCATGGCTGCTATTCCGCCGAAGGAGTTTTTCAGCATCTGCCCCTCTTCAGTGTCAGCGGACACTATCTCCACGTCTGCGTTTGCCTGCTCTGTCATGGCGGCCATTTCCTCCACGATATCCTGCACGTCGTCTACTACTAGGGAGGGTGACTTGCACTTCGGGCATGGCTGACCCGTTAGGCTTTGGCGGAGGGCTTCAACTTCTCGGCTCTTCATCGTCTCCTTCCTGCTGTAATCGCACGCGGCGCATTTCACTGTCAGTCGGGCTATGTCTAGGGCGTCGGATAGCAGCAGCATCCTCACCGCCCCCATGTGCAGCGCCCGTCTGACCTCTTCTTCGCCGTAGGTGCCCAAGCCCGTGTCGTGTCCCACTTCGTAGAGAAAATCCTGTACAAGCTTCTTCTCCTCTATGTAGCGAACCCGCCTCATTATCTCCGGAGCCTTCATCACAACCTCCTTGACCCCCTGCTCTCCAGTGTAAGCCGTGTCGATCGTGGTGATGATCTTAGGCTTCAGCTGATAGTGAACGTAGTCGCCCTTCTGGAAATCAAACTTCATCGGACCCGGACCAGCAACGATGATGCCTTTTAGGTTCTCGATGCCCAAAAAAATCTCTGTGACGTAATCGCCCACACGGTTAAAGTACTCGAGCACTTTGGCTTCTCTCTGACGTCTAAAACGATTTGCCGACTGTCCGCCCGCCCTCATCTTCCCCGGCACCCCGGACGTAATCTCCTTGATGATGTCCAAGTGTCTTCCCTGCAAGACCGCGAAGGTGGCATCGGAGGCGTCCACCAGTAGAATCCCGTAAGCCTCCTTCTCCTTCAACATGTCCTGCAGATGCTCAGTGTGAAACCTATGGTCACAGCGGTACAGGTTGATGGTAATCTGCTCAGGCGGAACCAGAACGTAGGTCTCATTCCTCTCGCTGCCAGGACCGTTTTGCAGTAAGGAGCCGCTGAAAATCACCAACCCAGTATCGGGCACTCTTCTGAACAGCTTCAAGCGTTGTTGAACCTTCGTGATGGCGTCTTGGACATTGTTCCTTGTAGTGTCCGACTTGATGTTAGCCGCGGTTCCGTACTCCTGCCTGAGCGTGTTCGAAACCTCGCTGAGCTGCTTTCCAGGGGGAACGTAGAGGCTGACCAGCTCTGTGCCCCGTCCTTCCTTGCGAGCCAGCGTATCCAGTGATCTTTTGAGGCGAAAACGCTCCAGCGAACTTCGTTTCCCGCTTGTTTTGCTCACAGGGTGTCCGCACGGTTAGGCTACTTTGAGGGGCTTGCAGATAAGAGTTGCCTCTCGTCTCTCAACGCTACTATTATTAGCGAGTAGCTGCAACTGTCTGACACTCTAAGGAGCTGAAAGCGACGAGCATATTCGAGACGGTTTTCCTCCCCATACTCGCACTGCTCGTGGGCATAATCGCAGCCATGCTGGGTATAGGGGGAGGCGTCTTCATTGTGCCCGCACTGCAGCTGTTACCCCTAAGCGTCGACTTCTCGCCCCAGATGGCATCGGGAACCAGTCTCGCCATGATCCTGTTCACGGCCATGTCATCCACAGTCGGCTACACTCGACAGAAGAGAATAGATTACAAGTTGGGGTTGCTCTTCGCCACGATCACGGTGCCTGGCGCCCTAGTGGGAGCATACGCCACAGAAATAATCTCGGAAGAGCTACTCATACTAATCTTCGCTCTATTCCTTCTCTTCGTTGCCTCTCGCATGATTTTCACGTACGACATAGGCGTCTTCAAGTCGATTGCAGGGCGCAAAGATTGCCCAGTTCGCCGGCTCAAAGACTCGGATGGCAAGATGTTTGAGTACTTTGTTGACTTGAGGCGTGGCATGCCCATAAGCTTCTTTGCAGGGTTTTTCTCGGGGCTGTTGGGCATCGGCGGCGGGACCCTCATGGTGCCCATATTGCATTTTGTTCTTTGCTTTCCCATGCACCTCGCAGTCGCCACCTCAGCTTTCATAATGATTTTCACTTCGATTTCGGGGGTGACAACCCACTTACTTCTGGGAAACGTTCGCTTCGATTATGCACTTCTTCTAAGCTTCGGCGTCATCCTGGGAGCGCAGATAGGCGCGTACACTGCCAAACGCACTTCCAGCAAGAACCTTCGGAGGATTTTCGGCGTCGTCCTCGTAATCATCAGCCTGCGAATGATTTTGAGGTTCCTAGGCTTGGCTTGAGGAAGTAGGCATCGGTTATTAATCTTTGAAGGTCAATAGGTTCAGGAAAGGCGCATCTATTGCAGTCTCCAGGACTGAAGAAACTCGCGTTGTACACGGATGGGGCTTCGAGAGGAAACCCTGGACCCGCAGCTTTGGCTGTGAAGATTGTGGACGAGAGTGGCTGCGTACTACTGCGGGTTTCCAGGTCTCTTGGAAAGAGGACAAACAACGAGGCAGAATACGAGGCTTTAATCGCGGGTTTGACGCTGGCAGGGAACTTCACAGACGGACATGTGCAGTGTTTCTTGGACAGCGAGCTGGTGGTGAAGCAACTCAACGGGGAGTATAAGGTTAGAAACGCCAGGCTTGAAGGCTTGTGGCTCAAGATTAGCGACCTCCAAAAACGTTTTAGTAAAGTCACTTTCAACCATGTTTCAAGAGAAGACGAGAACATGCAGGAAGTGGACAGACAGGCAAACAGGGTCCTAGACAAGACGTCGTCTCAAACTCCCAAAAGTTAATAGAAGCATCGCTCCCTCTATCCATCAGCGTGCCTGCCATGAGCTCAAAGTCGCCCGACATGATGCGGAGTTTCTTCATTCTGGCTGTCTTAGCAGTCAGCTTGCTTATCATCGCGACTTATCTGCTGTCGATGGGCCTCGGAATCCTCGTGTTCTTCTCCACGACAGAAGGGCTGCAGTTCAGCCGAGAGCAGTTATTCCTCAAGCCCCTGCTTTTCATAGACGTCGATGTATCCGTCAATGCGGGGTTCTACTTCATATTCCTCTGGTGGGTCTTCATTCTATGCTTCGCCGCCGCCCTAAAGTACAGGGAAAGCATCTTTGGCAGAGTCCGAGAGACTCTCTCTGGCACCGCTAAGCGAAGCCTATTCAAAAACAACCTGCTTGCCATGCCCGTTATAACCTCGATGTTGCTAGTGGCTGTGCTAGCACTGCATTTTCTGCAGACTTTGGGTGGCATTCCAACCGGGGAACCTGCCCAACACGAACCTTTCCTCGATTTCCTACGATTCTCAAGGGCACCAGTAGACGAGGAGATAATCTTCCGCATAATCCCTATGGGCGCCTTCCTCATAACCTACGTCCCACTCGCGGGCAAAAAAGTGACCCAGACTTTGTCGAGTAATCAACGTCTGAAATTGGGCATTCTCTCGATCCTGCAACCAGACAAGGCAAAAGAGATGGTGGGACTGAAGACAATCAACGAGCACGGCTTGTTCGGCGGCACCATATGGGCTGAGTGGATGATGGTGGTTTTCACTGCCCTCCTCTTCGGAGTTGCTCATTACACGGGCGGTTGGCAAATAGGGAAAATCTCTCAGGCAGCCTTGAGCGGCGCAGTGTTCGCAGGGGCATACCTCTACTACGGGGTCCAAGCACCGATTCTGCTACACTGGTTCTTCAACTACTACTTCTCCGCCTTTGAACTGACACACAACTACCTAGCCATGACAGACTTGGCATCTCTCACTTGGCTAACAAGCATATCCTTTGGTATCTTCCTGTGGCTCACAACGTTGATGTTCGGCAGCATAGTTCTCTACAAAAAGCTCAGGAAGAAGCCAAAGCCTAAACCATTGCTTCCTTCAATTCCCGCCTAGACTCTCTTGGCAGAAAGCTCTCCAGGCAGTTTCTCGATGCTGACTATTCGCTGCTTGCGGCTTTTCATGTCCCTCAAAGTCACCTTTCCCTCTCCCAACTCCTTCGGACCCAAAATGACTGCATGCTCAACCCCCCTCTTGTCGGCATCCTCCAACGCTCGCGAAACCGTGCGCCCCATGACCTCCACCTCTGCAGCAATTCCTTCTTCTCTCAGCCGAAGTGCAACTGCCAGGGCCTTTGGAACAGCCGCTTCTCCTATTGGAATTATGGCGACCACACGCCTCGGAGGCTCGGGTGCTATGCCTTGCTTTTCCATCGCCAGTTGGATTCGATCCAACCCGTGAGCGACACCGACCGCTGGTGTAGGCTCCCCCCCGAAGAGTTCAACCAGCCTGTCGTATCGTCCCCCGCCACCTAGGGAAATATCGATCTCGGGCACTAGCACTTCGAAAATCATTCCAGTATAATACTCTAGCCCACGCGCAAATCCAGTTTCGATGACAAGGTCAAACTTTACCCCACTTTCCGCGCAGAGTTCAAGGATACGCTGCAGGTTATCAACAGCACCCATTGAGCAAGTATAATCTTCCAGTCCCTTCTTGGTGTGCGCTAAGACTTTTGGGGCGTCTTTTCCCTTTGTCTCAAGAACATTCTTCAATGCCTCTATGCCCTTTCCTGAGACGCCGAATTCCTTGGCGGTTTTGAGGGCTTCGTCTCGTCTCTTGGCGTCTAAGAGCTGCATCACAACGTTCTGCTGGTCCTCCTTCACGCCTTCCTCGCTTAGAAGCCCCCGTACGATGCCTACGTGACCAATCTTGAGCCGATACTCACGAAGTCCGGCTTTTTGCATGAGGTGGTTCGTGAGGGCGAGCACTTCCACGTCTGCTTCTGGTCTGCTGCTGCCGAAAATCTCGAAGTTCGACTGCCAAAACTCTCGGTAACGCCCAAACTGCGGCTCGTCATAACGGTACAGTGTGCCAGAAGAGAACAGCCTGAGAGGCTTAGGCTCGTTTCGAAGAACGGTTGCCAACAGTCTTGCGATGGAAGCAGTAAACTCAGGTCTCAGTGCAATTTTGCGTCCGCCCAGATCGTTGAAAGCGTACATACGCGCCTTGATCTCTTCTCCCGACTTTGCCATCAACAACTCGTGATGCTCAACTAGAGGCGTTATTGCCTCTTCAAACCCGTACAGAACAGCGACTTCTCTTGCAGCAGCTTCCACGAACCTAAGTTTGGCAGCCTCTTTAGGCAGAAAATCACGCATGCCCCTCACGGTCTGGAATTTTGACATGCCGTCCCCTCACAATTCTTTCATGGTTAACCTTGAGAGCGTGTAATAGACGATTTCTCCACGACGGTTCACAACAGCCAAGACCAACGTCTTCTTCAAGCCTTGAACATGCTTCAACACGTTAGCAAACTCTTTAGCCGCGACAGGTTTTCCCTCCTGCACCCCCAGGACAAGGTAGGGAGCCGTAGCCTTCCCATACTCACCCCTCTCATAGACCCTGAAATCTATCTCCAGCCCGAAGCCCTCTCTGACAACGTAGCCACGACTTCTCAAATCCCTATAGACCAAGTACTTCATCCAAACATTCTTCTCCACAAGCTCGAACAGATGCAGAAGCCCCTGAAAATCCAAAGCCTTCTTTGTTCTTCCCTTAAAAATGTCGAGCATTCCCTTGCTCTGCAGGAACAGCGCCTCATAAAAGCTTAGAGCCATTTCATTGTTTTCCAATGTCCCGTAACCGCGGCTAGTTAGACTGTCAAAGTTTTCAGTGGCTGCAACTATGACACCCTTTTCCGAGAGTAAACCCCTAACTTTTCTCATCTCAGAATTCCGAAACTCTCCACCCTGCCGCTGTTCCTCTTCACCCGAAGCCATGTCCAGCCAACACGCAATAGCATACGGTCAAGAAGGATATATAACTAGCCTTCAGCTCGCAAAGAGTTTCTGGAAAGCCGCAGGAGACAGGACGCCTTCCTCGCAGATAATCCTAGCAACATATTTCATGGGCGTGATGTCGAAGGCGGGGTTCAAGGCAGGCACTCCTGTTGGAGCAATCTGTACATCGCCAAACTTGACCACTTCTGACATGCTTCTCTCCTCAATTACAACGTCCTTGGCAAGTCGTTTAACGTCGAACGTGGACTTTGGAGCCGCAACGTAGAATGGAGCCTTGTGCTCATGGGCCAAGACGGCTACTGAGTAAGTGCCGATCTTGTTTACAACCGCGTCTCTAACTATCCTGTCAGCCCCCACGATCACTTTCTGAGCGAAACCCCGCGCCAACACATAGCCGACCATACTATCCGTAATCAGAGTAACCGGGATACCGTCGCGTTGAAGTTCGTAGGCAGTCAGCCGTGCACCCTGAAGCAGAGGGCGCGTCTCAGTAGCTATGACCTTGATTTTCTTTCCATCCTCCCAAGCAGTCCTCAAGACTGCCAAGGCGGTACCGTAATCCACGGTCGCTAGACTACCCGCATTGCAGTGTGTAAGAACGGTGTCCCCGTCTTCTATCAGCCCAGCGCCGTGCTTCCCGATTCGCCGGTTGACTTCAACATCTTCCTCGGCTATCTTCTCCGCCTCCTCGACAACCGCCCTCACGGCGTCTGCGACATCTTCTTTCTCCAAA
>CAYGVX010000026.1:0-21220 GCA_964353725.1 uncultured Candidatus Bathyarchaeia archaeon | reverse complement strand
ACAATGCATAAATGCTTGAAGCTATGCGCCTTTGAAGTATTATCAAAGCAAAAGCTCGGAAATGACTATTTTCAGAAGTTGAAACTTAACAAGGACATACAAAAGAAGGTTTCTCAAAGAAAGGAAGAAGAACGCAAGAACCGCTGGTTGCGTCTGAGAGGAGATTCTGACACATTTTATTTGGACTTCGACGACTTGGGTTCGATTATTCAAAACAACTGGGAGCTATTCTCTCCCTATTTTCCAGACATGCCTTGGATAATGAGCAAAATATCGGAGTTTTCGAAATGTCGAAATCTGGTTGCACATAACAGTTACCTTGAAGAACATGAAAAAGACGTTGTTAGGGTCGCTGGGATTTTAACCCGACTAGGTGGAGATGTCTCCCGTAAGCCCTTTTTTCTGTTCTTAAAGGTTCCTGGAAATCGTTTTATGAGGTGCATCGTGTATGCGTGTAGTGAAAGTCTTATAAATTGCTGTGTTAATGTGTGGGTTCTCATTTGGATGTGAAGATATGGGATTGACACGTTTGTCTAGAAAAGTCTTGGTGTTAGGGATTGTATCGTTATTTTTTGGGGGGAGCTGGATGGCGGTTTTGAGTGGAAATGTGTCTGTATTGGCTGCTGGGGTCACTATCTATGTTGATGATGATAACGCTGGTGGTCCATGGGATGGAACTCAGGCGCATCCTTATCAGAACATAACGAGTGGACTCGAACACGCTTCATTCGGGGACACAGTATATGTTCTTGGTGGGACGTACAGTGAAAACGTTGTCGTGACCAAGAGCATAACGTTGAAGGGTGATTCGAAACCGGTCATAAGTGGACTCGGCGGAATAGGCATAAACATAACAGTCTATGACAATTTCGTGTACGGGGTTGCTGTAGATGGCTTTAACATAACGAATTGTTCGTACGGTATCTATCTTGTTATGCAAGACATTGCCATTGATGTGACCGATTTTTCAGTCATCATTGGAGACATCATTCTGAACAATAACACAATCAGCTCTAACTCAGACGGCATCTTTGTCGATATAAACAGCGTCGGAAACGTGATGTATGGGAATTCGTCGGTTGCTCTTGGAGACCTTCGTGTAGCCAGCAATGTCATCAAAAGCAGTGGCAAAGGAATTAACGTTGATAGGTTTAAATACATAGGAAACGATATGTTCGACAAAACTGCTTTCTCGGCAGGCGACATAGAAATCACAGGCAACACCGTAAATTCCAGTCAACAGGGGATATACCTCGACGAAATTGTGGCTCTTGGCGAAGAAATGTACGATGATTCACGCTTCACGATGGGTAGCATCTTAGTAAACGACAACACTGTAAACAGCGACGACTATGGAATAGCACCTTGGGATATCCGACTCTTTGGATCCGGGTTGTATGGTAATTCTTCCTTCACAATGAACAACATCGAGTTTTGCAGAAACATAGTCAACAGCACCAAAGACGCGATAGGTTTTAGCCAATTTACCGATTTCGGCACCCATATGTATGGTAATTCTTCATTTTCGATGGGTAGCGTCCATGTAAGCGACAGTACCCTCCACAGCATCATATGGCTTTCAGGTTTCGGGAGATTCGGATCCTACTTGTATGAAAACTCGTCATGTACAATGGGCAATGTTGAATTCTGCAGAAACGAAATCTACAGCGACTGGGCTGATGTATTAACCTTCTGGAGCCTTTACCCTTTCGGCTACGAAATGTACGACTATTCACTGTTCAGGATGGGAGACTTCTCTGTGATTAACAATGACATTGCGAGCAATGGCAGTCATTCTGGGATATCTTGCTCTGAAGGGTCTGGAGGGTTCGGCGTAAACGTCTACGATAGTGCGTCCGCTCTGACGGGCAATTTCGAATTCGCAGGCAACAACATCAGCTTCACGAGTTATGGCTTCAACCTCTGGAGGGTAAAAGACGCAATAATAAGAGGCAACACGGTATGGAACTGCACGAATGGAATCTACTTACCAGAGTCAGCTGACAACACAATCTACCACAACAACTTCATCAACAACACCTTACAAGCCTATGTCACACCCAACTACAACAACACATGGGATAACGGCTACCCCAGCGGTGGAAACTATTGGAGCGACTACACTGGCACAGACCTTTACAGCGGACCAGACCAAAACATAGCCGGAAGCGACTTCAGAGGAAACACCCCCTACATTATAAACCAGAACAACACAGACCACTACCCACTCACAACCCCATACGAAACCGAACCACCCACCATTACCATTCTATCTCCTGAAAACAAGACATACACAGTAAATACTGACATTCAATTGACTTTTACTCTTGATGAGCTGGCTGATTGGATCGGCTACAGCCTAGACGGACAAGCAAACGTGACCATCACTGGAAACTCAACTTTAACAGGGCTGTCTGATGGGTCGCATTGCATGGTTGTATACGCTAACGACACTTTTGATAACATGGGATCGAGCACAATTTATCTCACCGTTGACACTATTCCACCAACCATTTCCGTTCTATCGCCAGAAAGCAAAACGTATGCCACAGAAGATGTTCCATTAACTTTCACAATTAGTGAATCAACCTCTTGGATTGGCTACAGCCTAGACGGACAGGCAAACGTGACCATTGCAGGAAATACAACATTGACCGGACCATCTGAAGGATCGCACGGCATAGTGATTTATGCAAGCGACGTAGCTGGAAACACCGGTTCGTCTGGCACGGTCTACTTCACGATAGACATTACTTCTCCCGTCGGCAACGCAGGTCCAGATCAAACCGTCGACGAAGATACGGTTATGACATTCAACGGCTCTGCCTCGACAGATGAAAACGGCATTGCAGCTTACACATGGACCTTCCCTGGTGTGGCTGTGAAGACTTTGACAGGAGACAAACCAACATACACGTTCAGCAATCCTAGCGTTTACACAATTACCCTCAATGTGACAGATGCTGCTGGAAACTGGGCAACTGACACAGTAGTTATAACAGTTTTAGATGTCACGAACCCTGTGGCTAAAGCTGGGCAAGATCAAACAGTGAATGTGGGAGAAACTGCAGGTTTTGACGCTGGCGGCTCAACAGACAACGTAGGCATAGTCAGCTACGAATGGGACTTCGGAGACGAAACGTCTGGAACAGGCAAAACAACTACACATGAATACACGAACGCAGGCACCTACACCGTGACTTTGACAGTTGAAGATGCAGCAGGAAATCAGGCTACAGACACAATAGTCGTCACAGTGAACTCTGCAGAAGCCTTTCCATGGTGGATTGTGGCGGCAGTTGGCATCGTTGCAGCGGGCGTACTTGTCGCAGCAGTGATTCTCTGGAGAAGACGAAAAAAGACTTAGCGGGACAACCAGATAGAATGAAATATGTAGTCATCCCCGTAGCGCATATATGTCCCGCACGTTCTGGAATCACATGAATGAAAAAGGGGAGTTGCGGGAGAATTGTGGAGACATCGCCACTACAAAGTGTAATAACCTTTTCCATGCAGTTTTCAACATTTCCATACAGTCCGGTCATTTCTTTTTCTGTAAATCGTCAGATTGCCATGGGTGCAAACATACTCAAAGCCTATCTCGATTAGCTTTCGGGCTTCATCTACGCTCTGGGTGCGCGCTTCGCAGGCTTGTGCAAATAGAAGAGAAGAATAGCGCGCGCTCACCTACCCAATTCGATGCTGCAAATGTCATGACTTTTCAAGATCGTGTCCAGCAATTTTGGGCAAAAAAAGGGATTTTGCTGGAGATATCGCCACCCGAACCATTGACCAAACTAGACGACGACCCCACGGACTTGGATTAAGACCCTTCTTTTGGCGATGGTTATTTACTTTCGTTTTCTAAAGAGTATTTTGTCTGCATAGTCACAGACGCATTCGAACCCTGTTTCTATGATGGCAAACAAGCAACAAGCCCTCCACCAATTTTACCAAGATCGACGGACTGAGGGGGCTACGTAGACCCCTAGAGGGGTACCCCCCCCTACCCCTCGTTTTGAAATCATGTTCTTTCCGACCACTGCTCTGGGTTGCTCACCTGCGCTCGGCTCTTCCTTTTTGGCGGTATGCTGCATGAATATCATTTAATGCAGAACTGCGCCACCGTAGTGTGCTCGCGGTCCGAGGTGTAGTCCTAGAAAAGTGCGAGCCGACGTACGAGTCTTCCCCAGGAAATGCATGTCTTGGACTGCGACCAACCCCGCTAGAATGGTTTGATAGATGGAGGGTTTGCCGATGCCACAGAAAGAAGCGAGCATTAGGGGAAAGCACAGGTAAAGCCTATTAACTAACCTACGATGGGCAGGCGTCTACGAAGAAAAGGGTGGAGTGCGGCGGATATTCCACCCAAGTCGCAGACCAAGCTGGCCTCGGGCGTGTCCTCACAAGTTTTATTACATCACCACTTTCATGATTAGACTGTTCGGGAGGCACCTTTTCTGACCCTAGAGAGGATTAGGAAGGCAGCGGTCGTGGGCACCGGCGCGATGGGGCATGGAATCGCCCAAATCCTCGCCATGTCAGGATGCGAAGTCACGATGCTAGACGTGAGCGATGAGCTTCTCCAAAAGGCGAAAGAGAAGATCAAGTGGAGCTTGGACAAGTTCGCGGAGAAGAAGAGACTTCGACAAGAGGATGCCGAGGCCGCTTTCGCACGGATAAGCACGGCGACAAGCTATGAGCAAGCAGCCACAGGCATCGACTTGGCTGTGGAGGCAGTCCCGGAAAACATGGAACTCAAGAAGAAGGTATTCGCCACTTTAGACACGCATGCTCCTGCACAAGCTGTACTGGCATCTAACACTTCCACGCTCAGCATAACAGAGATAGGCGGGGCAACCAAACGCCCAGACAAGGTGGCTGGAATGCACTTCTTCAACCCGCCTCAGCTGATGGCGCTCGTCGAAGTCATCAAAGGTGGAGACACGAGTCAAGAAACAGTCACAACGTTGGCAGAACTCGCCAAGAAGCTAGGGAAGACACCCGTGATAGTGCGGAAGGACGTGAGAGGATTCATAGTAAACAGAGTTCTCGGTGCCGTGTTCCTCGAAGCCTTCTGGGCACACCACAGAGGCGAAGCATCCAAGGAGGGAATAGATGCCTCCGCGAAGTACAGCGGCGGCTTTCCAATGGGCTGGTTTGAGCTGGCTGACTTCGTCGGACTCGACATCTCCTACGAGGTCGGGAAGATTCTCTTCGAAGCATATGGCGAAAGATTCAAACCATGCACAGACGTAATCGAACCCCTCGTAAAGGAACACAAGCTAGGGCAGAAGACTGGCGCCGGCTTCTACGATTGGACGAAGGGGAGACCGAGAATACCGTTCAACCTGCTCGAAGAGTATGACGTTGACAGGTCGTGGGCCGTGGCCGTGAACGAGGCGGCCTGGCTGGTACACGACGACGCCGCAGACCCGCAAGACATCGACACAGGCATGAAGTTGGGCACGTACTGGCCGTCAGGACCATGCGAGTACGCCGACAGACAGGGCATAGACAAGGTGGTGGGCAAGCTGAAGGAGCTATATGCCCGATATGGCATGGAGTTGTACAAGCCCTGCTCGCTACTCGAAGAGTACATAAGCAAGGGTTGGCTGGGGAAGAAGACGGGAAGGGGGTTCTACCAGTGAAGCTCGAGTTCACAGAAGAACAGTGCAACATCAAAAAAGCGGTTAGAGAGTTCTGCGAAAAAGAGTTCAATCCAGAATTAGCCCTAGAATTGGACAGGAAAGAGGAGTACCCCACTGAGCTTTACAAGAAAGCCGCACGACTTGGGTTCACGAGCATGTCCTTCCCAGAAGAATACGGAGGACAAGGATGCGGGCTGCTGGAGACATGCCTGGTCATCGAGGAAATGTGCAGAGCCGACTCGTCTCTCGGCGTTGCAGTATCAAGCGGAAACTTCGGCAGCGAATTCATCCTCACCTGCGGCAGTAAGGAGCAGAAAGACAAGTATCTGCCCCCAATATGCAAGGGCGAGTACATGTCGGCTGCAGCCTTCACAGAGCCCAACGTCAGCGGAAGCGACATCACACGCATGGAGACAACAGCCACGAAGTATGGGAACGAGTGGTGGATCAACGGCACGAAGACCTTCATCACGAACGCCACGACAGCCGACTTCATCATAGCCCTCACACAAACAGACACGAAGATCAGACCCACCTACAGAGGCGAGACGCTTTTCGTAGTCGACAGCGGAACCCCGGGGCTGGAGACCACGATGCTGCATGACAAGATGGGAATCCGCTGCTCAGTGACAGGCGAAGTCAAGTTCGACAACGTCAAGACTTCGGACTGGAACATCGTAGGCGAAATCAACAAGGGCTTCTACTATTCCATGGAGTTCTTCGACAAGACAAGAGTAGGCGTAGCCGCCCAAGCCCTCGGCATAGCCCAAGGCGCCTGGGAAATAGCCTTCAAATACTCCAAACAACGCGAGGCCTTCGGACAACCCCTGCTGCAACATGAGCTGATAGGATGTGGGTTGTCTGAAGCCATGACGAAGATTGAAGCTGCGCGATGGCTGACTTACAGGGCTGCGTGGCTGGTGGACGCGGGAAAAATGGACCCGATGGCGACGGCCATGGCGAAGCAGTATGCAAGTCGAGTTGCAGTAGAAGTCACAGACTTCGCCATCCAAACCCTAGGAGGCTACGGGTACCTAGGCGAGTACCGTGTTGAGAGGTATCACAGAGACGCGAAGATAACTGAGATCTACGAGGGCACAAGCGAGATACAGAAGCTGACAGTGCTCAAATATCTATTGAGGAAGTTCTAGCGGACAATGTGCATGAAAAACAATATAGGGCGTCAGGGCTAAACAAAGCTTGGTGATTGTTGTTGAGCAAGGCGTATGAAACCGTTAAAGTGGAGAGAGAAGATGGCACGCTCTGGATAATACTGAACAGGCCTCACCGCTTGAACGCCTTCAACGATGTACTGCTAGAAGAGTTGGCAGACATGCTGGACACTGCTGAGAAAGACCTCTCAGTGAAATGTGTAGTGATAACGGGTGAAGGTGACAGGGCATTCAGCGCAGGCGCGGACGTAACCATGTTCCCCAAGGCGACGCCCGTGAAAGCCGAAGAATTTTCACGCACCGGGCAGAAAGTGTTCGGCAGGATAGAGGAGATGCCCAAACCCGTTGTAGCCTCCATAAACGGCTTTGCGCTAGGCGGCGGCTTGGAACTGGCCTTGGCATGCGACTTCAGAGTGGCAGCCGAGCATGCAGAGCTTGGGAGCCCAGAAATCCTCTTAGGACTCATACCTGGCTGGGGTGGGACACAGAGGCTCGTGAGGGTTGTGGGCCTAGCCAAGGCCAAGGAGATGATTATGCTAGGCGGCAGGCTGAAGGCTGAAGAAGCATTGAAAGCAGGACTTGTTAACAAAGTGGTTCACTTCGACAAGCTACGTGATGAGGTAAGAGAGTTGGCTAAGAAACTCTCCGAGGGACCACCGATAGCGCTCAAGTATGCGAAGCACGCTTTAAACTTTGGAACACAAGTGCCCCTCGAGATGGGGCTACGTTTGGAATCCAGCCTCATGGGTTTATCCTTCTCCACCGACGACCTCAAAGAAGGAGTGGAAGCATTCATGTCGCGGAGGAAAGCCGAATTCAAAGGAAAATAGACAACACACCCTATACTCTCTCCATTTCTCTCAGCAGTTAGACGAAAGAACATGTGGTCGCCATGAGAGAAGTGGCAGTGATAGGCGCAGGCATCTCGAAGTTTGGCAACAGAAACGACGTGAACCTTTCAGAGCTAGCCTTCGAAGCCGTGAAGCCCTCCCTCGAAGACGCAGGCTTAGACTCCAAAGACATAGAGTTCATGACGCTAGGAACAACAGGAGCTGGAGCATGGTACGAGGAGTTGCTACCCGCAGTCGTCGTGGCAGAATACTGCGGCTTGACACGGGCGGGTTTGGTCCGATGCGAAGCGGCATGCGCAAGCGGAAGTGCCGCCTTCTTCACAGCCTATACAGCGATAGCTAGCGGAAAAGCAGAACTGGCTATAGCGGTCGGGCTTGAGAAGATGAGGCAGATTGACACTCTGACTGCTATGGAGTGGATTGGACGGGCAGGCTACTACCTCTGGGAGTTCCACAACTTCGGGTTAACGTTTCCTGCATACTATGCTCTGTACGCCAACGCCCACATGACTAGATACGGTACCACAGAGGAGGATTTGGCGCTGGTGGCAGTCAAGAACCACAAGTACGGTGCGATGAACCCCGTTGCCCACCTTCAGAACAAGATATCTGTCGACGACGTATTGTCGTCCATGGTTATCGCGTCGCCACTGAAACTGCTTGACTGCTGCCCCGTGACCGACGGTGCTGCTTCTCTGATTCTTGCTTCCGAAGAGAAGGTCAAGGAGCTAAAGGTTGACGCTCCCGTGTGGGTTGCCGGTATAGGTTGCTCCTCAGGAACAGCAAACCTAAGCAAACGACCAGACTACGTAGGGTTGGAGGCAAGCAGGCTGGCTGCCGAAAGGGCGTACGAAGCCGCGGGCATCACGCCAAGCCAAGTTGACTTTGCAGAGGTCCATGACTGTTTCACTATAGCAGAGATAATCGCCTGCGAGGACATTGGGCTATGCAAGAAAGGCGAGGGAGCCCAACTTATCCGTGAAGGACAGACTGAGATAGGCGGGAGGATACCTGTGAACGTTGACGGCGGCTTGAAGGCTAAGGGGCACCCCATCGGAGCCACAGGTTGCTCCATGATATACGAGGTGACCAAACAGCTCAGGGAAGAAGCCGTCGAAAAAGGAAGACAGGTTCCCATGAAAAATTACGTGGGGTTAGCTCACAACGTGGGCGGAACGGGACACTACTGCTACGTCACAATATTGAGGAGATGATAGTATGGCGTCTATGCCCTCGATAAAATCGAGAGAAATGAAAATCGTGCAAAACATCCCAATAGGCAGGATTTTGAGGTTTTGGGAAGGATTGAAAGAAGGAAAGGTTTATGCCACAAAATGCACAGAATGCGGAGAACTGCGTTTCCCACCAGTCGCTGACTGCCCAACCTGTCTCGCTTCCGACATGGAGTGGGTTGAACTCAGCGGCGAAGCAGAGATCGAAACGTTCACGCACGTGGTCATCAGGCCGACGTCCTTCCAGCAGAACAAGCCCTACACCGTGGCAATAGGAAGGCTGAAGGAAGGCGTGAAAGTTCTTGCGTGGCTGTCGGGGTTCAAGATGTCTGAAATCAAGGTGGGCATGAAGGCAAGGTTGGCGGCCAAGATGACGGGCGACGGAGAGCCATCATACGAGTTCATCCCACCCTGACGTGGCATCCGTTCTTGGGGAAGAATTATTACCTCAACATCTCTACATAGCATGGAGAGGGGGAGAACTGTTTATGTCGGCTAGAAGAAGGAAGAAGAAAGAGGAAGAACCGCAGAAACCATGGTTCAAGTATTGGCCTGAAGGTGTGCCCAAGCATGTGGAGTACCCTCGGGTTCCGCTTTCTGGCTTGCTCAAGAAAACCGCCGAGAAATATCCTAACAACACTGCATTAGTGTATTTTGACAAGACGATTGCCTACCGAGAGTTGGATTCAACCACGGACAAGTTTGCGGCAGCCCTCAACAGTCTCGGCGTGAAGAAGGGCGACAAGGTTGCCCTCTTCCTGCCAAATTTTCCCCAATTCGTAATCGCATACTTTGGCACGATAAAGTTGGGGGCGATTGTGACAGCCATAAGCCCCCTGAATAAAGAGCGCGAGGTGGAGCATCAGCTCAACGACTCTGAAGCTCAGACCATAGTCGTCCTCGATCTGCTGTACCCCATCGTGGAGAAGGTTTGGGCTAAGACGCAGCTTAAAAATGTGATAGTGACTGGTTTGAAGGATTACATGCCCAAGGCTAAGGCTGTACTAGGCTCGCTATTGAAGAAGATTCCGTCGCGCATGGTGGAACGCAAACCGAATGTGCACTTCTTTCAAGAGCTTTTGGCCAAGCATACGGGTAAGCCTCCGGAGGTTAACTTCGACCCTGAAGAGGATTTGGCGGCTCTTCAATATACTGGTGGAACCACGGGAACAGCCAAGGGCGCCATGCTGACCCACATGAACATGGTGTCGAATGCCGTTATGTGTGCCGCGTGGCTTAGGGGTAACGAGAGCAAGGAAACCTTCTTGGCGGTGCTGCCTCTTTTCCACATTTACGGGATGACCACGGGCATGAACGCGCCTATTTTCATGGCTGGCAAGATTGTCATGCTTCCCACCTTCGACGCAGTAAGCACGTTCAAAGCCATACAGAAGCACAAGGTCACGGTTTTCTGCGGCGCTCCAGCCATGTACTCCATGCTTCTGGACCACCCTGACTTGGGCAAATACGACTGCACTTCGGTCCGCTTCTGCATATCTGGCTCTGCTCCACTCCCACCTGAGGTTCAGAAGAAATTCATGAGAGTGACTGGAGGGGTTCTCGTCGAAGGCTACGGGCTGACCGAGTCTTCACCAGTTACGCACTGCAACCCTTTGGATAGAAGCATGAAGACGGTGAAGGTAGGCTCTATCGGTCTGCCGTGGCCAGACACCGACGCAAGGATAATTGACATGGATACTGGCAAAGCAGAGATGCAGCCAGACGAGGTAGGCGAGGTCGTAGTTAAAGGACCCCAGGTGATGCGGGGCTATTGGAAGATGGCAGAGGAAACGGCTGCCGTTCTCCGAAACGGATGGCTCTACACAGGCGACATCGGGAAAATGGACCCAGACGGCTACTTCTACATCACGGACAGGAAAAAAGACCTCATCAAATACAAAGGCTACAGCGTCTACCCGAGAGAACTCGAAGACATCCTCTACGAGCACCCCTCAGTTAAGCTCTGCGGAGTGATAGGCAAACCCGACCCTGTTGCGGGCGAAGTTCCGAAAGCCTTCATTGTCCTAAAGGAAAAGATGAAGGCAACGGAATCGGAAATAATGAGCTTTGTCAACGAAAAGGTTGCATCCTACAAGGCCATAAGAGACGTGGAGATCCGAGCTCAGCTCCCAATGACGCTGGTGGGCAAGGTGTTCAAACGAGAACTCCAAGAAGAGGAGAGGAGGAGAGCCGCAGAATCGTAGATCCCTAATGCTCGTCGACGAGAATCTTCTGATTCGAAAGACTGGGAGATGTGGCAAAAGCAAAAATTCATAAGCGATTCATCGGACAATTATAGAGATGGACTTCAAGTCTTTGGTGATCGCTTCCTCGAGGAGTATCACTTGCCACGAAACGACTTCGAAAGGCTTCTCCAAGAAGCAGTCGATGAGGGATTATCCGCTCTGGGCGAGTCGGGTAAACAGGCAATTTACTACCATCTAGAGAGGATTTTGGGAATCAGAAGAGAAGAAATCTCCCGTAACGTGGAGGCTTTCGCTGAAGCTATTGAGAAGATTTTCGGACAAGGCGCCAACTACCTTGAAATCCTCATAATGAAAAGGCTGTACGAAAAGACCGGACTCAGCCTAAAGGGAAAACGCCTTGAGAACTTGGGGTTCACTGAGTACATAGCGGTGTCCAAGAAGCGTTTCCTTGAAAAACGGGCTCCTGTCACAGCGGAGAAGGATGTCCAGCGAAAAGAGCAAGGCTAGATGCTTTTCTGTGAGCTTTCAGGAGCTAAAGGAAGAAGCACGGATCTTGATTCCTTAGAGGGAGTAACCAAGCAAGTCGTCAAATCCTCGAAGACCCACCGTAATACTTAATTGCCGTTCTTGTGCTCTTAGGTAAATTCCCGGGGGCTAAGACGTTTTGCCTAGAATACTAGTCTGCATCAAACAAGCAGTAGATGTAAGCCAACTCAAGGCAGACCCTGCGACAAGACGGGTAGTCACAGCGGGCGTAGCAAGAAAAGTCAGTGATTTCGACAAGAACGCTTTGGAAGAGGCTGTCCGTCTCAAGGAAAAGTTGGGTGGTGAGGTGGTTACCATCACCGTGAGTGTGGAAGACGCGAAGACTTCCATCCGCGAGGCGCTGGCGATGGGTGCAGACAAAGGATACCTCGTCACCGACGGGGCTCTGCAGAACTCCGACACGCTCGCAACATCTGTCGCTCTGGCTGAAGCAGTAAAGAAGCTTGGTCAGTTCGACCTAATTCTATGTGGCGAGGCTTCCATCGACGGCTTTTCAGCTCAGGTGGGTCCACGTCTTGCCGAACTCCTTGACGTTCCAGTGGTCACTTATGCTCGCAAACTCGATCTCGCCGACGGAACCGTGACCGTGGAAAGAGTACTCGAAGACAGATACGAGACCGTGAGAACCAAGACTCCCGCAATAGTTACGGTTACGAAGGAAGCTAACGAGCCACGAATCCCCTCGCTCATGGCGATAATGAAGGCATCCAAGAAAGAAATTGTTGCCTGGAAACTTGCGGATATCGGTGTCTCGCCAGAACAGGTTGGGGAAACAGGATCGGGGGTCAAAATCATTGATGTGCTTGCACCGAAGATGGAACGAAAGAGGATCACTATCAATGGAGAAACTCCCGCAGAGATCGCGGACAGACTGGTTAAAGCCCTCATCCAAGAGGGTGTAGTAGGAAGATGAGAGGCGATGAGCGACTATAGTGGTGTCTGGGTCTTTTCCGAGCACTACGGTCTGGCGCTCGAATTGCTGGCTGGCGGAAGCGCCTTGGCAGCAGGACGCAATACAGAACTCGTAGCCCTCCTTCTCGGAGCAGGAATAGGGGATAAAGCCGAGGGACTCGTCAAGCATGGTGCTGACAGAGTCTTCGTAGTCGACCACCCTGGTCTGAAGGAATTCCAGACCGAAACCTTTCTGAATGCCCTCACAAGCCTCGCCACAAGCAACAAGCCTGAAATCATCCTCATCGCATCCACGAAAAACGGGAAAGAACTGGCTTCACGCCTCGCTGCACGGCTTCGAACTGGATACACGCCTGACTGTAGCAGTCTATCCATCAACGAAGAAGGGCAACTGGTAACCAAGAGAATCGTTTACAGTGGAACAGCCATCGTGACAGCCACTTACACCAAGAAACCCCAAATCGCCACGGTTCCTCTGAGAACGTTTGAGAAGCTCGAGCAAAAGGGAAGACACGGCCAAGTAGTGAAGGTTGATGTCGACGTTGGCAAGCCGAAACTGGAGACTGTGGGCGTCAAGAAGACAGAGGTCGCTGACGTCAAGATCGAAGAGGCACGGGTAGTCGTGTGTGGCGGCAGGGGCGTTGAAAAGAAGGAAGACTTCAAGCCCCTCGAAGAACTCGCTGAGATTCTTGGGGGCCAAGTGGGCAACACGAGACCGTTAGCTGAAGACCGAAAGTGGTTCACGGGATGGGTGGGGCTGTCCGGAAAAAAGATCAAGCCGACTCTTTACATAGGATGCGGCATCAGCGGCATGATCCAGCATGTGGCAGGAATGCGGGATTCGCAGGTAGTCGTAGCCATAAACAAAGATCCGGAAGCAGCCATCTTCGAAGTCGCCGACTATGTGGTCGTCGGAGACCTGCAAGAGCTGGTGCCCGCAATCAGGGACACGTTGAAAAGGGTCTTAAGCTAGCTGACAACATGACCAGTTGAAAATAGCTGCCGAAATCGGAGTTGGACAAGTAGGCGCAGACATGATTTCTCTAGATACGGCCAATACGACTGATGATGAAGAGTTTGGGGGCATTATTGAAATTATCAAATGCCAATTGTAGACTACGCGTCCAGAAGTCTTCACTGAACTGTCTACTGCCTCGGAGAACACTGAAAATGGGAAAGACAGAAGTTACTTGTGTGCTATGTACTCCTTTCCTAAGAGCTCCCTGGCTATGACCACTCTTTGGATGTTTGTCGCTCCCTCTGCACCCACACAGTAGGACATAATGCCCCTCAACCCCATCTCTATGGGGCACTCTTTTGTATAGCCATAAGCACCGAACCATAGCATAACGTGCTTGAAGACGTCGAAGGCAAAGTGTGGGGTCTTCAGTTTGCACGCTGCTATCATCTGTGAAACTTCAAGTGGCGTGAACCGTTTCTCCTTGTACCGCATGTCCATCATCCAAGCAGTCCTGTAGACCAGCGAACGGAGGGCTTCCAGTTCTGCCCAGTCGTCTGCCAACTCGAAGTGTATGCCCTCGAATTTGCCGATGGGTCTCCCGAAAGCGCGACGATCTTTGATATACTCCATTCCCAGCTCTAGAGCACGCTTTGCAGCACCCAAGCATACTGAGCCTATTAGGATGCGGGCAGCGTCGAATCCTTCCATGGTCATATAGAAGCCTTTATCTAACTCGCCTAGGAGGTGGTTCTCCGGCAGCTTGACGTTCTTCATCACGAAGCCGCCAGTGGAGATTGCCATTCTTCCCATGTCCTCAAAACGTTTGTTAATCTCTACTCCGGGCGCGTCCATGGGCAGGTAGAACCCGGTCATGCCACGATGAGCGGCATCCGGCGGTGCAGGCGAGGTTCTCGCGTTGACGAAGTATCCTCCGCCCCATTTCTTTGCTTCTTCGGTGCCGCTGATGTAGGTTTTCTCGCCGTTTAGAACCCACTTGTCTCCTTCTTTCTTTGCAGTGGACTTGAAACCTGCAACGTCTGACCCGCCGCTAGCTTCGGTGGAAGCTATGCCGATGAAAGCATCTCCTTTGATGGCCTTTCGTATGACTGCTTCCCTGACTTCCTCACTGCAGTACTTGTCGACGACGTATCCCCAGGATGATTCAACGAGCCAGAACACGGGAATCGCGATACTTACGTCTGCGTAGCCCAGCTCTTCGGCGGCGATGCAAGCGGTAACCCAGTCGGCGCCGGTTCCACCATGTTCTTCAGGTGCAGTCATAATCAGCAAGCCAAGCTCAGACATGCTTCTTACCAACGACTGGGGAATGTCGCCTTTAGTGTCCATCTCTCGAATCTTTTCTAGAGGAATATGCTTCTGGCACCATTCCCGTAGTGCGTTGCGGAAAAGATCTTGTTCTTCTTTGAAGCTGAAATCAACCATTCATGTCCCCTCGAAGACAGAATAGTCTCTTTTTAATGCATATAAGTATTACCGAGTGGTCGACAACCGAAAAGGACTTGATCTAGCTTGGTTTTTGCCCGAATTTTTCTGGAATGAAGCTTCGATTCAGGTGAAGCCCAAGCTTTTCCTGCTCAATTCCGAGGGAAAGTCCTAGGAGCTGTGTGTAGTAGACGACCGGGATGGAAAGCTTACCGCCTACAGTTGCCGCGGCATCCTTCTGTCTAGCGTCGTACATTATATGACAGTATGGGCACGTGTCGACAAGCCCGTCCACACCATAACCTTGAACAGCCTTTAGTTTAGAACCGGCAAGGCTCAGTGCCGCGTCCTCATGAGAATAAAGCAAAGCTGCTCCACAGCAGTCCAGCTTCTCAGAATAGTCCGAAACCTCAGCTCCTAGAGCTTCAACCAGGACATCCAGTTTTCTAGGATTCTCTGGGCAATCGGGTCGCCCTATTTCGCTTGGTCTAATTATCTGACATCCAGGATGTACGGCGAACCTCAAGCCCTTGAGAGGCGTCTTCACATTATGCTTGATCACGTCCACTTTGACCATGTCATGGAGGAGGTCGATGACGTGCCAAATCCTGACTCTAGGAGGGTACTTGAGTCCTTCTTCTTTGAGTGACGCTTCTATTCTGCTACGCATCTCCTCGTCGCGTTCTATCCGGTGTTTCGTTTCAGTGAGCATGAAGTGGCACTCGTTGCAGGGCACCAGCAAATCCCTCAAGCCGACTAGATCTGCGAGAGCCAAGTTTCTTGCAGAAAGATACATCGACGCAGAAGTGTTCACGCTTCTCACAGGACCGCCACAGCAGGATGTTCCTTTCAAGTCCACTAGCTCAATGTCGAACCGCGGCAGAACTTGCCTAACTGACATTTCGTAGGCATACTGCTGTGTCGGGATTTTGCATCCCCAGTAGACTGCAACCTTCACTCCTTCATCCCCCGAGGATTTTCATAAAGACTGCTTTGAACTTGTCATCAGCATACTGCATCTTCGGCAGCCCTAGCCTCTCTCTGTCGAAGGGGTGCATGTCCCTTGAAGTAGCTGTCAGTTCTTGCTGCATCAAACCTGTTTCCAAAATCTGTGCCACGGCTTTCATGTAAGCTTCTGGCACCTTGGCTTCTTTTTCGACTGCCAAATTCCTCAGGGTGATGATAATGCTGTATGGTGAGGCCTTCTGGGGACATCTTTCGCGGCATTTTAGGCATGAAGCGCACGTCCAAATGACGTCCGAGGAGGCGAGTTCTTCGACGAACCCCGAGCCTACTAGGAGAGTAATTTCATGAGGCTTCAGCTCTAGAAGTTTCAATGATGTGCAGCCGCTAGTGCAACGCATGCATTGGAAGCACTCGTCAGGGTGGACGCCCCACAGTTGGCTCAGGACTTTTTTGCGCAGTTCCTTGTTCGGCTTCGCCATAGTCATCAAATCTGTCAGACTCATTCTTTCCCTCCTCCTTGAGTGGCTGCCCTAACCTGTGCTAAGATCTGCTCTTGCCTGTAATGCTGCATGTCGATAGCGCGGGTGGGACAAGCAACCGCACATGCACCGCAGCCTTGACAAACTGCTTCCAACACCCTGGCAACGTTCTTCTCCTCGGCCTTCACGGTCTTGGCGTCCATCTCAATGGCTTGGTATGGACAAACTGATTTGCAGATCTTGCAGCCACTACACAAGTCTTCATCAATTGTGGCGATTAGAGGCTCAATCTCCAATTCACCTGATGCTAACAACGCTGCTGCTTTCATGGCAGCACCACTTGCTTGCGCCACTGTATCGGGGATATCCTTCGGGCTTTGGCAGGCGCCTGCCAGGAATATTCCTTTGGTCGGGGTCTCTAGTGGTCGCAGTTTGGGGTGGACTTCTAAGAAGAAGCCGTCTGGGCTTCGGGGTATGCGGAGAATGCTTTGTAGCAGGGCGTAGTCCTGCGAGGGCACGAGTCCGGAGGCGAGGACTACCAGGTCTGCGTGAATCTCGACTAGCTTGCTTGTATCGGGTTCATAAACGTCAAAGCATAGTGAACCATCAGTATGTGCTTTCACTTCTGAGGGAAGCCCCTTCACAAACTTGATGTCCATACGGCGAGCACGATTATAAAACTCCTCGTACGCCTTGCCGAAGGCCCGCATGTCGTTGTAACAGACATAAGTATCCACGTCGTCGCCCATCTTCTCCTTGACTAGGATCGCCTGCTTCAACGTTATCATGCAACCAACGCGGCAGCAGTATTCGCAGAATCTCTTGTCTCGGCTTCCAACGCATTGTATGAATGCTATGCTTCTGGGCTGGTTTCCTGTTGTGGGACTCAGTATTTTGCCTTCTGTGGGTCCTGCGGCGTTGCACAGTCTCTCGAACTCCAAGTTGGTGATAACGTTCTTGTAGTGTCCGTAGCCCAGCTCAGGTGTCAACGATGCATCAAACACGCTTGAGCCTACCGCCATCACTATGGCGCCTACTTCGAGGTTGATTGTTTCTAGTTTTTGTTCGAAGTTTATGGCTCTGGCTTCGCATGCTTGTAGGCATTTGCCGCACACATCCTTCTTGTATTTCAGCCGCAAGCAGTATTCCGGGTCTATGGTAGCCACTTTTGGCACCGCTTGGGGCGAGTAGACAGATATTGCTTTCGTCTGGCTCAGATTTTCGTTGAACTTGTCTGGAACCTTGACGGGGCAAGCTTGGGTGCAGAGTTCGCAGCCCACGCATTTGTCTTCGTCCACATATCTAGGTCTCTTCATGACTGAGACTTCGTAGTTTCCGACATAGCCTTTCAAATCTGTGACTTCAGCGTTTGTAATGAGCTCTATATTGGGATGTTTCGCTACGTCAACCATCTTAGGGGTTAGAATGCATGCGCTGCAGTCAAGGGTCGGGAAGGTTTTGTCCAGCTGCGCCATGCGTCCGCCGATGCTCGGCGCCTTCTCCACTAGATACACTTTGAGCCCAACGTCTGCCATGTCCAACGCGGCTTGAATTCCAGCGATTCCGCCTCCTACTACGAGGACGCTTTTCTTGGCCTGGATCTTACGCGTTTCGAGGGGTTCTAAATGTGCTGCTCGGGCAACTGCGATTTCGACGAGTTCTTTGGCCTTCTCCGTTGCTTTTTCGGGTTCCTCTGTATGACACCATGAATCTTGTTCACGTATATTGATCATTTCCATCAAGTAAGGGTTCAGCTTCGCTTCACTTACGGTTCTACGAAAAGTCTCCTCGTGCATTCTTGGGGAGCAAGAGGCAATCACAACCCTATCCAGCCTGTGCTTCTTGATGTCGTCTTTGATGGTTTTCTGTCCAGTGTCGGAGCAGAGGTATTTGTTGTCTCTTGCCACTTCCACGTTGGGAAGTGTTGCGGCGTATTTCGCCACGCTCTTGACGTCAACTACTCCGGCTATGTTTAATCCGCAGTGGCAGACATAGACGCCAATTCGAACCAACGATTAACCGCCCTGTTCTGGCTGTAGAATATTGTAGGAAATCCCTTGAACCATTTATCTATTACTGAAGAAAGGCTTTTAGACTAGCTGGTCTGAGTTGTTGGAGACAGGATGAAAGTCTTATTAGCCATGTGTCCGACATGGCTTTTGAGGAAATAGCTATGGAGATTATTCCTATCAACAGACCTCTTCTCAATGAAGAGGAGGTTAGGGCGGTTGCGAAGGTTCTGCGAAGCGGCGTCCTCACAAGCCGCGCTCAAGGCGGTTCTATGGTCCGCAAGTTTGAGGAAGCTTTTGCCCGCTTCGTGAAGGCTAAGCACGCGTTTGCGGTGAACAGCGGAACAGCCGCGCTGCATTTGTCTTTGCTGGCTTCAGGAATAGGGCACGGAGACGAGGTTATCGTACCGAGCTTCACGTTTGTGGCAACGGCTGAAACCGTGATACTAGCGGGCGCGAAGCCCGTTTTCGTCGACATAGACCTGGGGTCATTCAACATTGACCCTGGAAAGATCAGGAAAGCCATAACCAACAAGACCAGAGCATTGGTGCCAGTGGACATTTTTGGGTTGCCAGCCGACACAAGGTCCATAAAAGAGATTGCCGAGCCGCATGGTTTGACGGTTATCGAGGATGCGGCTCAAGCCCACGGCGCCCAGTGCGCCGGTAAGCCTGCAGGGAGCTTCGCAGACTTGGCCTGTTGGAGCTTCTACGCGAGCAAGAACATGACCACGGGCGAGGGCGGCATGATAACCACGGAAAACGACGAGTTTGCTGAGAAGTTACCTTGCATGCGAACACATGGCGAAACACGGGAATACGTCTCAACCATGATAGGAGGCAATTTTCGCATGCCAGAGATGGAGGCTGCGATTGGCTGCGTGCAACTCAAGAAGCTGCCAGAGCTCTTGGAGGCGAGACGGAGGAACGCCGAGAGGCTCTTGTTGAAGCTTGAGGGCTTGGAGGGGCTACAGCTGCCAGCAGTACCGAGAGACTGTTCGCACAGCTGGTATCTCTTCACTGTGAGGCTGAAGGATGCCGATGCGAAGATGCGGAATAGAGTTGTGGGCGAGTTGAGGAAGCAGGGAATTGGCGCCGCGGTCTACTATCCGGTCCCTATACACTTGATGCCCTTCTACAGCAGATACAGCGAACAACGTCTGCCCAATACTGAGAAAGCAGCGAGCCAGGTCTTCTCCTTACCCGTCCACCCGGGAGTTACCGAGAGGCAGATAGACTACATCGCGGCTTCTCTGAAGAGGACGTTGAATGATTGAACTTTGGCTACGGTAACCCTCTTATTCAGGGATAGTCTATTCTCAACGGGGGATGATGTGGCCGTCCCAGACTTTCTCCTTAGTAATTTCCTAGTGTCTTGTGTTCTTCTGTATGGGTTTCTTTTGTCTGTTGCGGGTTGTTCAGGGCTTTCTTTTGTCACTTTTTCACCTCCTTAGCGAGTTTTCTGTCGTTCTGAGGTTTTCCGCTTGTTTTGCGGTTCTTCTTTGGGGTGCCTGCCATTCTGCATCACCCTTGCATTTAGGTAGGCTGCTCCTTCCTTGCTCTTTCTTTCGGGTTTGAAGAAAAGGTATCATTTCGTTTGTTCATCGCAGTTGTAGCGTCTCTGTGTAAGCGTCCTCGTTTCTCGTTGGTTTCCTCAGAATCCCTAGGAAGATGTGTAGGCGTTCTTGCATTTGAGGTGAGGCTGTCCTTCGCCTGTCAGAGGACAGCCCGTTGTGGCTGTGCGGCGACGAGGCATTAAACTTTTCGGGAGGGGAACCCTTCAGGGGAGGGCACGTTCCCGAAAATGTTTAAGCCGAGGAGCTTTCGGTGTATGTGTTCTTCGTCTTGACTTTGGCGTGCGCACACATAGCGAGTCTGACCTAACAGAAAGAAGGGAGATATCTCCCGTATTCCCGATTGACATAGATATCTCCAAAAATACCATAGACAAACTGGCTCATAAAGAATATGTCGAAAGTGTAGAACAGAAAAACCCGTTAGTCAATTGGTGCTTCAAGCGGCTTTTGTGAGTATTTTTCTGAGTATTTTTGTGTATGAGACATCTTCACTCGTGTATAAGACATCTTTACTTAGAAATTTCTTTACAAGTTTGTCAAGTTCTTCGTTCCTGTTGAAATGCATCGGATATAAACTCGACTTTCCAAAGGGTGCAAGAAGAAGCACCTTTGCTCTTGGAGCTTTTAATGAGCCCAATAATTCAACTGTTTTCTTTGCCTCTTCCAAAGGTATATGTTCAAGAACGTCAAAACATAGTACCATATCAAACTTGGCATTCGGTGCTGGTTCTTTGTCCACTCTCCAGAACGTTGCTGGTACGTGATGTTTCTTGAATCTCCATTCTGCAAAATCCAGCGTGTAAGAATCCACATCTGCAACAACTACCTCAATCCCTTCCCTTGCCAACATATATGCATTCTGACCTATTCCTGCTCCGAAATCGAGAACTTTCTTTGGTCTTGACTTTAAACAAGATGCTAAAAGCTTAACATCAAACCGTCTATGGCTTCCAAAGTGCCAATTTCCCAAGTCAAAGAGATAGTTCTTTGTCTCCTTGTAGAACTTGTGTATTTCCTCTGGAGTCTGTGGATTCTTTTCATTCCATTCATCCCTCATTACTATTTCTCCTCTGTACATATCTCTGTACACATCATCAAAACTTTTCTGGGTATATTCTAACACGTCGATTATGTACTCCTCTCTGTCTTTCTTCAAATCTTGCTCGAAAGTCTTTACACTCTGAATTTCCTCTTGAAACTTGTGAGAGGATTTG
>CAYGVX010000025.1:0-21558 GCA_964353725.1 uncultured Candidatus Bathyarchaeia archaeon | reverse complement strand
GTCGCGTACACGTCGTCGAAGGCTTTCACCATCTTGTTCTCCAGCTTCCTGTTCACTTCCTCCAAAGTCCAATGCTCCCTAGTCAAGTTCTGCACCCACTCAAAGTAGCTGGTTGTGACTCCGCCTGCGTTGGCCAATATGTCTGGAATCAAGAACACTTTCTTCTCGTGCAATATTTCGTCCGCCTTGGGCGTAGTAGGTCCGTTCGCGCCTTCACCTATTATCTTCGCCTTTATTCTCCCGGCGTTTGCATGCGTAATCTGGTTTTCCAAAGCTGCGGGAACTAGTATGTCACAGTTCACCTCCAGAAGCTCTGCGTTGGTCACCTCTTCGCTCGCCTTCTTGAACCCCAAGACGGAACCCGTCTTCTCTTTGTGCTCGAAGACCTCGTAGGGATTCAAGCCCGCAGGGTTGTGGATCCCACCTCTAGAGTCGCTGACAGCGACGACCTTGGCGCCCCAGTCGTACGCTATTTTGGCGGCGTTCCATCCAACGTTGCCATAGCCCTGCACCGCCACTGTGGCACCCTTAACCCTCATTCCCAAGTGTTTAGCCGCTTCTCTTGCGCAGATTATGACTCCCAGAGACGTTGCTTCTGTTCTTCCTTCGGAACCTCCGAGAACAATGGGTTTTCCCGTGACGCATTCGGGCACAGAGTACCCGGTGAATCTGCTGTATGTATCCATTATCCACGCCATAGTCTGAGCGTCGGTGTAGACGTCGGGCGCGGGCACATCCCTGTGGGGTCCAATGAAGTCGAGAAGCATGTTAGTGTACCGCCTTGTTACCCTTTCGAGCTCTGTCTTGGACATTTTCTTCGGGTTGCAGCAGACTCCGCCCTTCGCCCCGCCGTACGGGATGTCCACCACCGCGCACTTCCAAGTCATCCACATCGCGAGCGCCGTGACTTCAGCCAGATCGACGTTAGGGTGGTAACGTATGCCGCCTTTGAAGGGACCTCGGGCATCTACGTGCTGAACCCTGCAACCCCAGAAAACACAGATGTCTCCACTGTCCATCTTTATGGGAATCGAGACGGTCAGTGTTCTCTTCGGGCGTTTGAGAAACGCATGCACCCCGGGATCTAGCTCCAGCTCTTCCGCTGCGATTTCAAGCTGCTCCAAAGCCACGTCCAACGGTCCAATTTCACTGTTCACCATAAACCTCCTTAAACTTACTAGAGTCTGAAGAAACGCACTGTTCTATTAAAACTTTCAAAAAACTCAGAAACTAGGGGTGAGCATCAATGTGCTGGCATTCCACAACGGATAAATGCCCGCTTCAGTATTTTACACAAGGGAATGCCCAATTGAAGATTATTATCAGACCCCTCTTGATAATCGTGCTTCTGCTCCTGGCATCAGGGCTCAGTCTACGATTCACGGCACGAGGAGATTATGCCAAGAATAGCATACCGACTGTTCGTGTCACACCACCCGAG
Organism: uncultured Candidatus Bathyarchaeia archaeon; assembly: GCA_964353725.1. Classification (GTDB taxonomy): domain Archaea; phylum Thermoproteota; class Bathyarchaeia; order Bathyarchaeales; family SOJC01; genus CAYGVX01. Next base: position 20,117 of record CAYGVX010000025.1, on the reverse strand, counting down.
GTAGCTGGCCCTCATTTAACCCCCTCTAGAAACTTCACCATAGCAATAGAAATCATGGACGTCATCGACCTAAAAGGATTCGACATTCAGCTAAGCTGGGACACATCCATCCTGAACTACACGAGCCACACTGTAAAAGTCCCTGTTGAGACCTACCCTGGCGGGATTCTCCACACCCAAGTAATGGAGGTTCAGAATCGGGTGAACATCACGCTCGGCACCTACTGGGTAGCCTTCGCGACAGTAAACGGACCATCATTCATCGGCACGGGTACAGTGTTCGAGATGACTTTCACCGTACTAGACTTCGGGGCATGCGTCCTAGACATCTACGGTTCTGACCTTGCCAACTCTACAGCCAAACCCATTGACCACGTTGTCGAAGACGGGTATTTCAGTAACCTGTTCTATGACGTAGCAGTCCTCAGCGTCGCACCATCATCACCCGCCGCAACCATCGGAGACACGCTAAACATCACAGTGACAGTTCTTAACAACGGTACCACGAGAAGCGAAACCTTCGACGTCACAGTGTACTACAACGACACCGTAATCGCCATCCAATCTGTCCTAGACTTGCCTCCGAATGTTGAAGAAGCTTTGGAGTTCCAGTGGGACACGACTGGTAAGCCACCAGGCGACTACGTCATATCAGCTAACGCCACAACCGTGCCAGGTGAGGCCAGGATAGGAAACAACAGACTCGTCGATGGTGTGGTCATCCTAGTGGCAGAACAGGTCCATGACGTGGCACTAACCGCGCTAACATCCTTCAAAACATTGGTGTTCAAGGGGTTCTGCTTCTGCGTTAACGTCACCGTAGAGAACCAAGGCAACCTTCCAGAGAACGTCAACATCATCCTCTACGCAAACAACATCGCTGTAAACAACACAGCGGTATACATCGGGAGAAACTCCTCAGTCGATCTCAAGTTCTCATGGAAAGTCACAAATGCTATAGAGTATGAATACTACCCGCTAAACGCTACAGCTGAGCCAGTGCAAGGTGAAATCAACACGGCCGACAACACCCTGTTCTATGACGATGTGAGAGTTTCGCATCCAGGTGACTTTGACGCAGACGAAGACGTCGACATATTCGATGTCGTAATGATAGCGTCAGTCTACGCTGCCGAGATAGGTGACCCAGCATATAACCCTAATTTGGACGTAAACTGCGACGGCAAGATCAACATATTCGACGTTGTTATGATAGCTCCATTCTATGGCTACAAAAAGGCATAGATGAGAGCTAGAGATGGTGGTGAAGTTGTGCTGGAAGAAACGAGGGGTGGAAAGAGGAAAAAACTCGCGTGGGCAACGGCGGCAGTGGCTATCATGGTCATCATCGCCTTTGTTGTGGTCTACGTAAACCTCAACAGCGCCCTCAACTCAGCTTTGTTTCAATCGCTTAACACCTTCGACCTTGTTTCAGTCGCATACCCCTCGGTCAGCCCCGACACAGTCGACGTGAACATCACATTTTCCTTGGAAAACCCCACGAGTTACACCACAAAAGTCAGTGCAATAATGCTCTCCTTCCGGGTTGACGAAAAAGACATCGGGAGCGTAAACTTTGAGCCCAACCAGGACCTTCCTCCCGGCGAAGAGAACTTTTTCTACTTTTTCCGCCACGTAACGGATGAAAACATTCTTATGAGCTTCAATAACCAAACATATAAGCTGGCTATAGAGGGGAAGATAAGCGCCTCTGTCAGCCACTTTTTTGTTGGCGCAAGCCGAAGCAGAGACATAGACTCCATCAGAGAAGTAAACGGAATAAGCTAAGCCAAGTCTTAAATAACATTTTGCTCCCTTAAGTCAATTGTGCGTCGAAAAGGGGGATACAAAAACGTTTGAACTATTCAAAATAAAAGGTGTGGCTGCAGTTGCTCTCTTCGCGGTCCTAATGGTAAGCGCTAGCGTCTACACGATGCAAAAAACGGCCCTTGCAGACAACGGATTGGAAGCTGGCGAACCAAAATGCACAGTGCTATTCTCCCCAGATGCCATAAGTACTGCGGTCGGTGAGACGTTCACGGTCAGAGTGTACGTGGATGACGTGAAAGACCTATATGGCTTCGAGATCGGCTTGCTGTTCAACCCCGACGTCGTCAAGTATGTTGGTGCTAAGACTCCGCAATGGAAGTTCGTCTCGGGCATGCACCCGCGACTCGAGTATCTCTACTGGGTTGCAGGCATAATCCCGCAGAACGGCGAGGTGGAACTCATGGAGTTCACATTCAAGAGCATCGCCAAAGGAAGCACTTCGATCAGCCTCTATGTACACAAGCTTGCGACATCGAAGTACTGGGAAGCCCCCCACGACTACGTGGGCTGGCCGATTCCACACTTGGTGTCCGAGAGCATAGTGGTCGTTTCATAAGACGCATGTAAACCTTCAAGGTTGAAGGAAGAGCCACACAAACCCTCTTTTTTTCTAGGACTGAAGGCGTGACCTCTACTATCCAAAGTGTTAGTGTGAGAATAAGAAAAAAGGGGAGGGGTTACTCTAGTATCCTTTCTATGGCGTCTTCTTCCACTTCTTCAGGGAGCGGTATGCCCGTGACTTTGGCTGCCCTTTCAGACAATGCCATCAAGTCGTTCCTGTCAATCAGGTTGAGCTTCCACTTTCTAGCGCCTGCAAGCATCTGCATCAGTCCCACGCCTAAGCGGTCTGTCAGGTAGGTATGCAGTCCCACTGCTTCCCATGGAATCTCCTTGAATCTCTCGCCGTACTTCTCCTTCAGCGTGGGTGCTGATATGTAGAACTTCTCAGGAGTCGCACCATACCTGTTTGCGAAACCTGCTGGTAGCTTTCCCTCTTCGGCAAGCTGTTTGAAGTAGTTTGCTTTCATCACGGCGGTCAATGGTGAACGCCCCATCAGTACTGCCTTGACGAGTGGGCCTTCACCGTAGTTGCTCATGGCGATGGCCTTGAAGACTTGTGTCTCGGTGATGAAGCCTCCTGCCATAACGAGGTCTGGTACGTGTCTGCCTTTCTTTTCGAGGATTTTTGCACATTTTAGCACGAGGGCTTCCAGATAGACGGTTGGGATGCTCATTTCATCCATCATTGGAACGGGGCTCATGCCGGTTCCGCCGCCTGCGCCGTCGAAGGTTACAGCTTCGATCTTTGCTTCGGAGGCTAGTTTCATGGTAAAGGCGACTGCGGAGGGCCGATATGCACCAGTCTTGAGGATTACGTGTTTGGCACCTTGTTTCCTCAGCCAGTCGATGTCTTCGAGGAAGTTTTTCTGCTTGGGTATGCCTACTCTGCTATGTCTTTCGAAGGATTCGAAGACGCCGTCTTTGAAGGCTTTCTGAATAGTCGGGTCTTCTGGGTCGGGTATGACTACGTAGCCTCTTTTCTTCAGCATTATTGCCTTGTCGAGGTTGCGTATTCTGACTTCTCCGCCGATGGCTTTGGCGCCTTGTCCCCATTTTCTTTCGATGACGTTTGCTTCGAGCTTCGAGATTGCATAGATGTCGACGCCTAGTCTCTGGTCTTCCACGTTTGTCTGGACAACTACTTCGCCATGTTTTCCGTCCCAGAACTTTCGGAAAGCATCGATACGCCTCTTCAGCTCTTTCGACTCTGTGACTTTGCCGCCCTGTATTTTTGACTCTTGGTCCATGCCGCACACGTTCTCGCCGATCGTGATGACTGCTCCTGAGAGGGCCGCACCGATTGCCAAGCCGTCCCAGTTAAGTCTGGCCACTTCTGTTGAACCAAAAGCTCCCGTCAGGATTGGCAATTTGAGCGGGATTCCCGCTACCTGTGTGTCGACGTTGACGTTGGGGAACAGGGCTACGTCTGAGTTGGCTTCTATCCCATGCACTTCGAAGAGTGATGCTTGGATGTTCAGGTGGGACCAGTCCAAGCCGAAGTCTTTGAGCGCGCCTGCCGTGCTGTAGCCGAATTGAAGAGGCTCTGGGTAGAGGGCTTCTCTTCCGCGGAAGGTTGAGAGGCTGATTTCGCAGAGGAAGGGGCAGTCGCGGATGCATATGGGGCACATGCCGCTTGTGGGGCTGGTGTCTCGGACTCGTGTTTGGGTTCCTGTGGTTGATTTACCGTTGAGATAAGCGCTGTTTCTGTCTACGCGTTCTGGCATTTTTTTCCCTCATCTTTACGTATGCAAACTTAGGAATATGAGCGATTAGCCGCTGACACATTTAAAGATTCCCATAAAAAAGCATGGGACTATGAACATCAGTGAACATAAATCGATGAGGCGCGGACAGGTGAGATGTTATTTGAAGCTGATCTCCGAGCCGTCGGTGGTATATTCTCGTCGCTTGTATGTCGCGGGCAGGTATCTGCGACCGCCCTTCCTAACGGTCAAGAACGTTCTTTCCTGTTCCTTAGAGAGATCGATCACAACTTGAGTCATGTGTTCGATAGTCGCGATGAATTCGGAAGGGTGTGCACTCTTTATTACAGACCAGTATGCAAGAGTTTCGTAAGCGTAAAGCGCTGGGCAGACATGGCCGAAGAAGCTTTTCACAGCCTCTCGACCCCAGACGTGTTCCATCATCGATAGACTGTAGAAAACGAGTCGGGCACCCGAGGACACGAACTCCCTCTCAATCCTCCCGAAGAAGTGGTGGAAACGTTCAGGATCCTTGGAACTTGGGACTTTCCTCATCCACGAAGGTGATCTGTCGTAGAAATCGCTGAAAATCAGCTCGCCCTGCCCCCCTGAGTCTGAGAAGCAGTCTAAGACGAGAAGCTTCTTTTCCCACCCTTCGGGAAGTCGCTCCAAGAGGGGTTGAAGATGGGACATCAACGCCTGCGGAGGGTAGATGAAGTCGAAGTAAATGACCGAGTTGCCCTCTTCAATTCCCTGTTTCATGAAGGCCGCCATGAACTCTTGTGGAAAGGTTCCCGATTCGACTTCCCAGACCACGTTTTCGCCTAGGAACAGGCCTCCCTCAAGAACTCCGTCTAGAGCTTTAACCCCCGTCGAATATCGCTTTCCCTCTTCTTTCGTGTCGAGCACTCTCCTACAACACTTGTTCCCTGCTTTTTGTTAAAAACGTTTAGGTAGCAGCCTGCGTGTACATAGATGTACATCATGGACATAACATTTCTATACTTGAACATGGGTTATATATGCATTCTGGAAGTGAAAAACGATGTTAAGTCTCGTAGAACTCTCAGCAAAAGAACTTGGAATGGTAAAACTGATGGCGGACTTCTTCGCAGAAAAGCCAGAGCTCACAGCCCAACTCGAAAGCTACACCTCCTCACACTACGCGCTCGTCACGACTTACTCGGAGCACTTCGGCGTCCCCCCTGAAGAAGCAGGGAAAGTCCTCGAAGGCCTGAACAAGAAGATCAAGGAATCCCGGTACGTGCAGGTAGAAGCACCAAAGCCCATCCAGAAACTCCGATCCCTAGCCCGAAACGAGCTGGATATGCTTCGAGTTATGTTCGACTACTTCGCAGAAAACCCCCAAATGATCCCTGCAAGCTCTTCTTTCACAGAAAGAAAGGACGTACTGGCAGATGCCTTCAACTGGTTCTTCGGAGGAACCCTCGAAGAATCGAGAGACCTCCTAAGCATTGTTGTTGAAAAACTCAGCACAGCAACCGCGGTCCAAACAGAGACACTTGCCCCGATCGTGCCCACGCCAAACCCTTATGAAGCCGCTCTTAGACAACTCGACATCGCCGCAGAGAGACTGAACCTCGACCCAGCAGTACACGAGCAGCTAAAACACCCCATGCGCATCTTCGTAGCAAACATCCCGATAGCCATGGATGACGGTAGCACCCGAGTCTTCAATGGCATACGCGTCCAGTACAACGACGCCCTAGGCCCAACTAAGGGCGGCATTCGCTACTTTCCCGAGATCACGGTAGACGAAGTGACAGCCCTAGCAGCTTGGATGACGTGGAAAACCGCTGTCGCAGGTCTCCCTCTGGGAGGTGGGAAAGGCGGTATCCGTTGCAACCCGAAGGAAATGTCCAAGAGTGAACTGGAACGGTTGACAAGAGCGTACACGCGTGTCATGTCAAGGTTTATCGGTCCATACACAGATATACCTGCGCCAGACGTTTACACTGACGCTCAAACCATGGCTTGGATGATGGATGAGTATAGCCAAATCGTCGGCTACAACGCTTTCGGTGTAGTCACGGGGAAACCCGTCAACGTTGGAGGCTCTTTGGGCAGGAACGAGGCTACCTCGCTGGGCTTGACATTCGCGGTCATCAATGCAGCAGACCATCTAGGCATGAAGCTCAAAGGCGTATCAGTGGCTGTGCAGGGCTACGGCAACGTTGGATACCATGCAGCGCGACTTTTGCGCGAGCAAGGCTGCAAGATAATCGCTGTTTCAGACTCAAAGGGCGGCATCTACAACCCTGATGGTTTGGACCCGGAGAAAGTCATGAGACACAAGGAGAAGACAGGCTCGGTCGTGGACTATCCTGGCAGCAACTTGGTCTCCAATGAACAACTGCTTGGGCTCCAATGCGACATCCTAGTGCCAGCTGCTCTAGAGAATCAGGTCACTAAGACTAACGCTGCAAACGTGAAGGCGAAGATTGTCGCTGAGGGAGCTAACGGTCCTCTAACTCCCGATGCAGACGAGATACTCTTCGAAAACGGCGTGTTCGTGATTCCAGACATCCTAGCAAACGCGGGCGGAGTCACTGTCAGCTACTTCGAGCAGGTTCAGAACCAAATGAACTACTACTGGACAGAAGAGGAAGTGCGCAGCAAACTCAAAGTCATAATGGACAAGGCTTTCGAAAACGTCGTCGCCATGCATGAACAGCACAACGTGAATATGCGAACCGCAGCCTACATGCTGTCTGTGAAGAGAGTGGCTGACGCGATGCTGGCAAGGAGAGGAACTCCCGTTTCATCTGTGATGCAGCTGCCTTTATCAAAAACCTAGCATCTCTCTCTTTTTCTTTTTGTGTACACACATTGTCAGTTATGTTCATGTTTTTGAACATGTTTATAAGAGCCCGGTGAAAAGAGACACTTGTGGTCTCGATGTCCATTCATCTTCACACGACCATCTCTGCAAAGGCTGATAAGATTCTGGATGGGTTGGCGAAGACCTATGGCACTAAGAGCCGAGTCCTCGAACAGGCCCTTGAAACGTTTCTGCGGGTTGAGGAAGTTGGCTCGTGCGACGACTGCGCGGTGAAAACAAAGGTGGTTGAGCAGTCGAACCTCAGAGAAACACTGGACCTGACTTCGGTGAGTAAGAAGACCTTGAATGGCTTGCTCGAGGTAGCGATAGGTGACAGAGGCTTCGAGGACTTTATCGAGGAGCAGCAGGTTGAGGCGCGGAATGTTGTGGCGGTTCTCAAGGATTCAATAGGCTGGAAGACCCCCTCTTCCTTCAAGGATTTTCTCCTCCTTCTTGAGGAGGTAAAAGACTTGACCCGCCTCTTCGACATAGCCTCCCACAACGAAATCGACAACACGGTGGTTCTGAGAACCAAGGTATTCTCGAGAATACCCGAAATTGTGGCAAGCCAAGTCGGCATGATTCTTGAGGGGACAAGTACACCTTTCGACCTGCGCATAATGGGGGACGAAATAGTCATTAAGATGGTTCGGAGTGAGGTTTTCCCCCTTAAGAAGAAGGAGTTCGACAAGGTACTGGCCCAGCAGATTCAGAAAAGGTTCGATGTGATAAAGCCTAGTTTGTTCAGGAACAACCTTGTGCTAGTGGGTCCCGGCTTCTTGCATTGGGCTGAAAAATACTTAGAGGACCCGGTCACAGATATGGGCGCCATAATAGGCGACGTCAGGGCGATCCTTGGAAGCGGCGAACTACCAAAGGAGCCCGAAGACTTCGTTAACGGCCTAGTCTCGGCGGGCATCAAGATGAACTGGTTTAGACAGGCAAAGATGCTCAAAGAAGAAGGGAAGAAAATCGTGACCATAGTCTTTCAGGCAACTTCACAGGCGATCGCAAAGATAGCCGTTAGTGCCTTTTCGGTGATTCTTGCCACACGCGGATGGAAACTCACGAACTATTCACTTGAACACGCAAACGGAAGCATCACTGTGGAGCTTGTGGGAGCTGAAGACCAAAGCCTTCTCGACCAGATGGTGGAGCTAAGCGCTTACCAGACCATCGGCAAACAATTCCTAGACGCTATCCCTATTCCAAGGGACGTTTTCAATTCCTTCGCCTCGCAGGTTTTCGAGAGTGATAGGAAAAGATTCGACGATATCTACCGCAACGCGGGGGCGCGGGTTGCGAATGCTATACGGATGTTGGCGCGGAGTGACCCGGAAAAAGCTCAGAGACTCGCAGAAAACTTCATACTCAAGAACCTGAACGCCCTCCAGAAAGATGCAGAACTGAGGTTCGTGGACAAAGAGCAGTTCACCATCATTTTCAAGCGGATCGACCCCTTGCTGATGAACGGTCAAAGGCTTCTCGTTGAGTCGATTTTCAGAGAGTTGGGTTACGAGGTTTCCACGACAGCGTTCCAAAACCTTCTAAGCTTCAAGCTCAAACAAGTGAAGAAGCCCTTCCTCGAGCCTATCCCCCGCAAGATCATAATGCAGAGCCTCGTCGACGCCATGTCAGCGAACAGTGCTGAAGAGGCATTCTCCTTGGCTAAAGACCAGCTCGATGAGATGTTTCCAGAGGACTACCCGTGGACCATCAGAGAGGTTGGCGAGAGAATCATGGACATGTACCGGGTGCTGGACATCGAAGTCGAGATAGAGTACTTCGAAGGCGGCTTCACGTTGAAGTACAAGACCTGTCCCTACTACAAGCTGGTGAAGAGTGGGCAGAAGAAGTGGCTATGCAACTTCCGCAAGAATACGATAGACTACATCATCGACAGAGTAACCCACGGCGGGAAAAGCAAGATCAAAATAATCAAGTCCTTGCTTCAGAACGAGCATCCCTGCGAATACGCCGTGTTCCTGACAGGCTTCTTGGAGAAAGAGGAAAGAGTGCTATAAGAAACGTGAAGTTTAAGCACTAAAAATTTCACTTTTTTTGAGTGCATATTTTATATCTGCCGAAGCCCTTCTCTTTAGAGGCATTTAGACGGGGGAAAGGGCAATGTCAAGCCGGCAGGTTTCAGTAGAGGACGCAGACTTCATTTTCGAGAACAATCCAGTCAAGGTTATCGCAAACCGAAACGAGGCAGAGCTTGAGTTAGCTGGGCTGAAGGTTGGACCCTTCGAAGAGGGAAGGGAATACGAACTCAGGTTTTGGGTTGCACAGGAGCTCGAGGAAGCGGGAATTGTCCGTTTTCGAGAAGAAGACGTCTTGGATGTCGTCAAACTGCACAAAATCCACTGGAAGGAGAGAGTGCAGCCCACCAATCAAGTTTCCTCGCTCCCGGAGGAGTTCTACCCTCACCTGAGACGCTACTTGGCATGTCTGAAGAACACTGCCCAGAGTAATTCCGGAAGACTGAAGGACCTCGAAAAGTCCATGCAGATCGCCCTTGATGTAGTAAACTGCAGAGTGAAGAAGATTGTTTCATTGGCATCGTCTCCGCCCCTCACAGCTCAAGCCCTCCAAAGCTTCACGCCCGAAGAGCGAGTCCTCTACCACCGTCTTTTCAGGCTCATCGAAGAGTGGAAGAACAAAATCCTCAAAGAAGGGTGACGTAGATGGTGGAAGAAGTCGAAATCGACCCTCAGCAACGCTTCGAAGAACTCTTGAAACAAGACAAGTATCGCGAGAGAATCTCCCAGATGGCAGTCTCCGACAACGCCTCCTTCATAGTGGACTTTGAAGACCTGATGGTCTTCGACATGCTGCTGGCAGAGCACCTGAGGGAGAAGCCAGATGAGTATTTGATGCACCTTAACAGGGCTGCCTACGCACAACTCGGAATAGAAGACAGTGAATACGCCTCGAAAATAGACGGCGTCACGGTGCGGCTGAAGAGCCTGCCCGAACCCACACCTATGCGCATGCTCGGCGCCGCCAACATCGGCAAGCTAGTCATGGTCGAGGGCATAATCGTCCGCGCCAGCCCAGTGATGCCCCAAGTTATGCGCGCAGCCTTCAAATGCAAGAGATGTGGCGAAGTCGCCTACCTCGAACAATCTGGTCCTTTCCTGAAGGCGCCCCTTAAATGTGAAGTTCCTCACTGTCAGAGCAAAGGTCCATTCGAGTTCGTGCAAGAAGGTTCGGTCTTCATCGACTACCAGAAGATCCGCTTGCAAGAACGCCCCGAGGACCTTCCTCCGGGACAGCTTCCCCGCACCTTAAACGCCGAACTTGTAAGCAGAGACCTCGTGGACAAAGCCAGACCAGGCGACCACGTGGCTACAACAGGCATTGTCCGCGCAGAAGCACCAGTGTTCCCGACAGCGGGAAAACTGCGGGTTTTCAGACTACATGTCGACGCCAACTTCTTAGACGTGGAAAGCAAGGAGCCAGAAACGGGATTCATAACACCTGAAGAGGAGAAGAAGATTCTCGAACTCGCAGCAGATCCGTGGATTCACAGGAACATAATGCGCTCTATCGCCCCTTCTATCTACGGCTACGAGCCTATCAAAGAAGCCATAATGTACCTCATCTTCAGCGGCGTCCCCAAACGCCTCGCAGACATCCACATCCGAGGCGAACTCAATGTCCTCCTCGTAGGCGACCCAGGCACAGCCAAATCTCAGCTGCTGCAATACGTAGCTACCATTGCCCCCAGAGGTCTATACACCTCTGGAAGAGGAACCACAGCCGCAGGCTTGACTGCCGCCGTTTTGCGTGAGAGAGGTGGGGGTATGACCCTCGAGGCTGGCGCCCTTGTTCTCGCTGACAAGGGGGTTGCGTGTATTGACGAGATTGACAAGATGCGCCCAGAAGACCGTGTGGCCATTCACGAAGCCATGGAGCAGCACACGGTGTCGGTGGCGAAAGGCGGCATCGTGGCCACCCTCAACGCTAGAACCGCCATTCTCGCAGCTGCTAATCCGTCTTTTGGAAGGTATGATGCCTACAAGACTGTGTCTGAGAACATCAACTTGCCTGTCACAATCCTCTCGAGGTTCGACCTGATTTTCGTTTTGAAGGATGTTCCTGAGAAGGATTTGGACGAGAAGATGTCTACGCATATTTTGGAGCTGCATAAGAAGGGCAAGGCGCCCATAGAGACGCCCATCCCGCATGACCTTCTTCGGAAATACGTCAGCTACGCCAAGAACATAAAGCCGGCGTTGACGGATGAGGCGTTGCTGCGTCTCAAGGAGTTCTATCTAGAGATGAGGGCGGTCACGGAGAAGATTGAGGGCTCGCCCATAGCAATCACTGCTAGGCAGCTCGAGTCTTTGGTGAGGCTGGCGGAGGCGAGGGCGCGCGTTGCCCTTCGGAAGACTGTTGCTGCTGAGGACGCTGAGGCCGCTATTGTCATTATGAACAAGTCTCTGGAAGAGGTTGGCATCGACATTGCAACCAACGTGAGGGACATAGACGTCATTATGGTTGGAAAACCCAAGAGCATGCAGGACAAGCTGCGAGTGATTCTCACCGATATTCTTGAGATGTCGAAAGAGACGGGTATGGTTGAGCGCAAGCTACTTATCGACGAGGTTTCTAGCAAACACAAGATTGACATGGCAGAGGTTCAGAGGCTCGTCGGAAGGATGATAAAAGAAGGGACGATATACGAGCCTCGTCAAGGCTACCTGAAGAAAGTGTAAATCGAAAAGGGTTTTGGCTTGAAGGTTGAGAAGCTGCTGCTGCCCGAGCAGGTCAAGGAAGTTATCATAAAATCTGGAGTTTCCGAGCTGTATCCGCCCCAGGAAGATGCTGTTCTGGCGGGTGCACTTGAAGGTAAGACCTTGGTTTTGGCTAGCCCAACTGCCTCTGGTAAGACGCTTACGGCTGAGATGTGTGCCCTGAAGCACATCGTCGAGCGTGGCGGCAAGGTTCTCTATCTGGCTCCTTTGAGGGCTTTGGCGAACGAGAAGTTTGAGGAGTTTAGAAAATACAGCGGAGTCCGGAAGCTGAGCGGGGGTCGCGTGCGTGTCGGAATCAGCACGGGCGACTTTGACAGCAGCGACCCGTGGCTGGAAAGATACGACATAATTGTCACCACCAACGAGAAGGCGGATTCTCTTCTGAGGCATAGGACAAAGTGGATGGATGAGATATCGCTAGTTGTCGCCGACGAGGTTCACTTGCTGAACGATTCTGAGAGGGGACCGACGCTGGAAGTAGTTTTGGCTAGACTGATGCAGATAAACCCTGACATCCAGCTTCTAGCCTTGAGCGCCACGATAAAGAACGTTGAAGAACTGGCAGCTTGGCTCAAAGCCCAATACGTCACGAATGATTGGCGACCCGTCACGCTAAAGGAAGGTGTGTTGCTCTACGACGAAATCCAGTTCAAGGACGGCGGCGCCATGAAAGTGGGGAAATACTCCAGAAACCCGACTCTGAACCTCGCTTTCCACGTCGTCAAGTCTGGCGGTCAGGTCCTCGTCTTCGCTTCCACGCGGAAGAACGCCGTGGCCTTGGCGAGAAAGCTGGCGGAAGAAATAGACACGGTTCTCTCAAAGCCCTCCAAGCGCTCATTGGAGTTGCTGTCCGAGCGCATTTTGACGATTGGCGAACGGACGAGAATCAGTGAGCTCCTCTCCGACCTTGTCAGCCACGGTGTGGCATTTCACCATGCTGGGCTGGGCGGAGGGCATCGGAGGATGCTTGAAGACACGTTCAAGGAAGGCAAAATCAAGGTCCTGACTGCTACGCCTACTCTGGCATTCGGCGTCAACCTGCCAGCCAGGATGGTAATAATTAACGATTACAGACGCTACGAAGTGGGTTACGGTTACTACCCCATCAGCGTGCTGGAGTACAAGCAGATGGCCGGAAGGGCTGGACGCCCAAAGTACGACAAGGTCGGCGAAGCAATCCTCATCGCAAAGACTGATGACGAGCAAGACTATCTGATGGAAAACTACGTGATGGCAGAACCCGAACGAATCTGGTCCAAGCTCGGAGTAGAGCGAATTCTACGCCCCCATGTCTTGTCAACCATCGCGGCACAGTACGCACAGACCGAGCAGGGGGTCTACGACTTCTTCAGCAAAACCTTCTACTCCTACCAATACGACCCGAAAGCGATCAAGCTGGTTATCGCAAAGATTCTCAAATTCCTCTACGATGAAGAAATGATAAACGTAGACGGAGAGGACGTTTTTGCCACCAAGTTTGGACACCGGGTTTCGGAGCTCTACATAGACCCCGCTTCAGCAGTCCTCATTCGCGATGCACTGCGCACCCGAGCGCCGACGATAACAGACCTCAGCTTTCTCCACATGATCGCACACACTCCCGACATTTACCCGAAACTGCGCCCCTACTCAGGCGAAATTGATGAGCTCACGTTGTTCGTGGAGGAACACAGAGACGAGTTCATGACCGAACTCCCCCGCCAACTCGAGGATCAAATGGATTTCGAAGAGTTCTTAGGCGAGGCAAAACTGGCACGAGCAGTGCAGTCATGGATCGAAGAAGTCACTGAGGATCACATGATCGAACGGTTCCAAGTGCAACCAGGCGACTTGTACAGGATAATCGATTCGGCGAAGTGGCTACTCCACGCCTCCCGCGAACTCGCAGCCCTACTGACACACAAGGATTTGCTGCCCCAGTTGAACATGCTAATGGAGCGCAGCGCCAAAGGCGTGAAAGCCGAACTGCTTCCTCTCGTCCGCCTAGAAGGCGTGGGCAGAGCACGCGCTCGAATCCTCTTCAACTCTGGGCTAAAGTCCATTGAAGACCTCAAACACGCCCCTGTAGAAAGGCTCACGCAGCTACCCCTAATTGGTCCTAAGATGGCCAAGAGGATAAAAGAACAGGTCGGCGGCTTCGTGAAATCTGAACAATGGAAGAAGCTGGAGAAAGGCGAGACCCCAGAACAGCAGTCACTCTCTGAATACTACTAACCCCAGAGTCTGCAGCAGCATCCAACAAGAATCGACCACTGCAATGGTGAACAAAGGACACAGTTCCTCACCCGGATAGACTCGTATTTGGAGCCCAATAGAACGGCCTAGTCTGGACGCAGAGAACGCTAAACTACTACCGTAACCCCACACCATGCCTTGCCCATATACGACACGTACCCTCCACAGAAACCATACATGCACCCTTAGGCGCCTCAGGCGTACAATCCTTCAAGAACAGCGGGCACTCACTTGGCTTAATCTTCCCAATCATGACCAAATGACACTGACAGCCAGGCAAAACATCCCTCCCAGTCTCAACATTCACCCCATGTCTCATCCTGGCACCCCACTTCTCAAACTCGTCTTTCAAAGCCAAGGACGAACTGGGCAGCCGCCCCAGCCCTCTCCAGCCCCCCTCGACAACATCAAAAACACGACCAATCAGCTCCAAGGCCTTCACGTTGCCCTCCTGCATCACGGCCCTACCATACTCATTCTCCAGTCTGGCGGTCCGTTCCTTTACTTGCCGCAGCAGCATATCAACAGCAAACAAGACATCTAGAGGCTCAAAGCCCGCTACCACAACGGGCATGTGATAAGCACTCGGAAACACTTCATACGGCTTCAAACCGATGACAGTCGACACGTGACCAGGCGCAATAAACCCATCTATGTGCAGGTCGCCTATTCCCAGCAGCATCTCCATGGCAGGCGGAATCAAACGGTGCGAAACAAGAAAACTAAGATTCTCGGGCGGTCCCTTAAGCACCTCGTTCGCGGTAGAAGGCGCAGTCGTCTCAAAACCAATCGCGAAAAACGCGAACTCGCGGTCTGGGTCCTCTCTCGCCATCTTCACAGCATCACCCACACCGTAAACCACACGCACATCGCCTCCACGAGCTCGCGCCTCAGCTAAAGACAAGCTAGAGCCCGGCACACGCATAACGTCTCCAAACGTAGCCACTGTTACTCCTTTCAAAGCCAACTCAACAGCTTCATCGATCTCAGCCGCAGGCAAAACACATACGGGACAACCAGGCCCAGCGATAACTTCGACGTTTTTCGGAAGAAGATTGCGCAGCCCAAAGTGGGTCACCGTCCACTCGTGGGTTCCACAGACATGACAAAACTTCAACAGATAGTCAGGGGCAAGTTTGTTTATGTGCTCCGTGACCTGCCTAGCCAGTTTTGGGTCTCGAAACCCCTCCAATTCCTTCAAGCAAAACCCTCCTAGACAATCATCTTAACACGTTTAATAAGGCAGTCTTTTCCACCCACGATTTCCACCTGGGCATCGCACTCGGGACACTGCAGCGTGGGCATGGGCAAGTGAAAGGCAGAATCGTCTTCATACTTGAAGCCTCCCTCGTAGCCGCATTGGCTGCATCGCACGGCTCCCTCGCGATCTTCTATCACAAGTTTGGAACCTTCCAGGATAGTGTCTTTCGTCAGCATTTCAAACCAAAACATAACCTGCTCCGGGTTAAGAAAAGTCAGCTGCCCGATTTCGAGGTCTACTTCAACCACTTTCTTCGCCTTGCGCTCCGTAGCCTGTTTCAGTACGGACTGAACTAACTGCGTGGTTATCGTGCCCTCGTGCACTTTCTTTTGACTCCGCTAAAGGCCTAGCGATTTCACCAGCGTCTCCACGCCCTCACCGGTACGGCAATTGGCGAACACCACTTTGGCCTGCGGGTTAACCTTTCCCACGTCGGCTTTCAGCTTCTCTACGTCAACAGCCATTGCCTTTGCCAAATCCACCTTGTTCACCACCACCGCCTGGGCGTCCATGAAGATGAAGGGATGCTTAATCACCATATAGGGGCCTTCAGTGACGCTTATGACAACTACACGCTGTTCCGAACCCAGGGGAAACTCTGCTGGGCAAATTAGGTTACCCACGTTCTCGATAAAAAGCAGATCTACGGAATCCAAGTCCAGTCTCTGCAGCGCTTTTCTTATCAAGTTTGCATCGAGGTGACATTCCTTTCCAGTGTTTATGGCAACTACTTCCACGCCATGGCGTCTGATCATCTCGGCATCTATTGTCGTTGTCAAATCTCCTTTGAAGACGGCGATCCGGTAGCGTTCTTTAAGCATTTTCACGAGGTTTTCAATCAGAGAAGTCTTTCCAGCCCCTATCGAGCCCATCACGTCAATCGCCCTGACACCGTGTTTCTTCAGTAGCTGCTTGTTCTCCCCTGCTATTCTCTGGTTTTCCTTCAGAACGCTCTCTGCCAATTCTATGTCGAATACTTCGCCTTCCTCGGCTTTCACAACATCTTTAACTTTCGACAAAAACATGACACCAAGTCTACGTGTTAGGTTCCTGCATTTTTAGGATTTCACTCCACAACCTAAGCGTCTCTTTCGCCTCTTTTCTGTCAACTACCTGAATGGCGTAGCCGGCGTGAACCAAGATGTACTCGCCGACCTTTGTCTCCACTAGAGCTATGTTTACTTCTCGAAGAATCCCTTCTCCGAAGTCGACTTCAGCCACGTCACCTCTAATCTTCACAACCCTTGCGGGAACAGCCAAACACATTTACATCATCTAGCGAGAATCTCTGGCCTCAATAAATCAATTTCTATGATTTATCGAAATCGCCGCCGCAAGAGCTTGTCCGAAGGAAATGCCGCCATCCCCTGCTGGAAGCGCCTCGTGAACGTAGAATCTGATGCCGCTTTCTTCAACGTCTCTCCTCATGACCAGCGCAATGTGTTTATTGTATGCTACTCCACCTGAGAAGCCTATTGCATCCACGCCCAACTTCTGAGCAGCTTCAACCGCCAGTTGAGCCAAGCCTTTTCCCATATACGATTGGGCAGAATATGCCAAGTCCGCAGCTGACAGCCTATCTTTTGACTCAAAAACAGCTTGCACCATGCAAGTCGTATTGAGGATTCCGTTTGAAACCTGAGGCTCTAATTTCAAAACATCCCGACCATGCACAGCAGCGGACTCAAGCTTGACAGCGGGTTCTCCCTGATACGTTCTCTCATGGCAAACGTCAAGAATCGCTGAGACAGCGTCTAGTATTCGTCCACAGCTTGTGGTGGTTGCGTGAGTTCGTGTGCTGTTGAGTAGGTTGATCATCGCGCGGGCTTCTTCCTCTCCATGTGGAAATCCTTCGCTGTGTGTAAGAAGCCAATCATCAACGTCCACCGTGTCTTTGAGTATTCCAGCTGCCATTCTGGCGGGGTAACGTGTTGCCAGGTCGCCTCCTATCATGGGTTGTTCCTGCAGGTGCCCGATCCGGTGGAAGCCGTCCTCACAGTGCAGGACCTCGCCTCCCCAAGGTTTTCCATCTGCTCCGTATCCATAGCCGTCGCATACGATTCCCACAATTTCCTCCCGTTCATGTTCTCCCATCAAAGAAGCAACGTGGGCGTGATGATGTTGAACAGGAACAACTATGCAGCCTAACTTTTCGGCGATCTCTCCCGCCAGCCTTGTCGTTGCGAACTTTGGATGCAAATCACATGCTACAGCGTCAATCTTAGCGTTGGTCAGCATCAGCAGGTGGCGAACTGTGTCCCCTAGAAATCTGAGGGTTTCAAGGTTCTCCACATCGCCAACGTACTGGGAGATGAAAGCCTTGTCACGCAAAAGAGTGCATACGGTCACGTTTTCTTCTGCACCAACCCCTAGGACGCATTTGTCGAATGAAGATTTGAGGGCAATGGGGGCTGGAGTGTATCCACGTGATCTTCGAATTAAGCTTATTTTTTCGTTGTGGAGTCGAACGACTGAGTCGTCGCACCTTTGGGCGATGGGTCTGTCGTGGAACAGGAAATAGTCAACCGTGGAGCCCATCTCCTTCAAAGCTACAGCATTGTCGACGACTATCGGCTCGTTAGGCGGGTTTGCGCTCGTCATGACAAAAGCAGGTTCTTTAACATGGTCGAAAAGCATGAAGTGAAGCCCGGTGTAGGGAAGCATTACACCTATGTTGTGTAGTCCAGGCGCGATGACTTCTGATAGATAGTAGTTTTCTGATTTGTCGAGGAGTACGATGGGTCTTGCGTAGGACGCTAACGCTTCAGCTTCTTTTTTGTTGGCTTTCGCGAAGGTTTTTGCTGTTTCTAGGTCTCGTGCCATTATTGCGAAGGGTTTTTGAGCTCTGTGCTTAGTCCCTCTTAGTCTTTGGATGGGTTCGTCTTTTGTCGTGGCTGAGGCTATGTGAAAGCCTCCGTAGCCTTTGATAGCGAGTATTTTGCCCTCTTCAAGCAAGCGTCCTGCTTCTCTTATCGGGTCGTTAAGTGATACTGGCTTACCGGCGTTTGTTGTCAAGTATACTTTTGGCCCGCATCTTGGGCAGGCAACTGTTTGGGCGTGGAATCTCCTGTTGGCCGGTGTGATGTACTCGCTCTTACAGAATTCGCACATCTCAAAGCTTTGCATTGTGGTGTTTTGCCTGTCGTAGGGCAGTTGGCAAATTGTTGTGTAACGTGGGCCGCAGTCAGTGCAAGTGATGAAGAAATAGTCGTGTCGGGGGTTCGTGGGTTTGCGGAGTTCTGTTAGACAATCGTCGCAGATGGCGATGTCAGGTGGTATGACTGAGCCCTGGATCTCTTTTGTCTGCGTGCTTTTGAGGATATTGAACTTTTTGAAGCTTTTCTTGTCTCTTTCGTAGTCAACTATTGTCTTGTATGTTTTTGCCTGGGGTGGTTTCTTCTTGTCAAGGTCGTTCAGGAATCGCCTTATGCTGTTTTCGTGTCCTTCTACGACGATTTCTACTCCTGCGTCGCCTCGATTTCTTACGTAGCCTTTGAGGTTGTGTTTCGTGGCAGTGCGGTAGATGAAGGGGCGGAAGCCGACTCCTTGGACTATACCTGTTATGGTGATTCTTGCGCGCACTGGTTCTAGCTTCCTTGTTTGATGTGCAGTTTTGGGAGCCCAAAATACTTTGCGTTTTTGACCGTCTTGATTGAGAAATAACTAGGCTGACGGGTTTAGAATATGCGTTCTCCGGAAGAGACAAGGTCGTTAGAACTCGAATATGAGGTGGGTGTGTTGTTCGATGGTTGGTTGGAAAACTCAGTGTCTGAGGTAGGTTATCCAGTTGTCTGGGGTTTGGTATCTAACTTCTAGATGGTTTTTCCAGTATGCCCTTGCGAGTGTTATGAAGTCTTTGGAGGATAGCCTATTGCTCATATCTCAACACTCAATAAACAACACGGGTTTTTTGGATTTAAGGCAAGTTGTGCTTTGCCCAATATTCCGAGAACGGAATAAGTGTGAGCTCGCGTAGCGTGACAGGGAGTGGGATGATAGAGGTTCCTTATGGAGAGATGTTCCATAAAGCCTTTGTTTGGCATCCTCCTAGCGTCTTGCCATCCCCCCAGATGCCTAAGGCGGGGATGCCGATGAAGGCAGCTTCGTTCTGCTAGTCTTTTTTATGGCGATGAACTGATCAATCTTGTTCGGTGAATCTGGAGGGCATCAAAAAAAGGAGAGGGGACTGTTGTTTCGAGGCTTTTACCATGTCTCTCCGTAGTTGGAGACTACAGAGACAAGGTCGAAGACGTCGATTCTCCCGTAAGAGTATGCGATGTCCGCGTTTGGATTCCAGTTTGAGTCTTCAGGCGTAGCCCCGTAGGCTGCTGAGATTATTACGACGTCGTTGATACCTACTGTTCCGTCGCCGTCAACATCGCATTGTATGGATACAGTGAAGCCGACGGTTTCAGAAGCGTATGTGGCTCCCAAAATATCAGTTGCGTAAACTGCCATACTGTGGTGTCCGTACCCCACTGGTATTGCCGTGTTGCCTGATATGGTCACGTTTACGCTACTGTCCAAGCTGTAGCCGATCCACGTAACCATTGCCATTCTTGGAACGTCGATATGAATGTCCAGTGGGAGGTTGAATGGAGCTGCTGCCGTGTTATATGTGGTGTTTTGCGGCGAGATTATTGTTATTGATTGTATGCCGGCTGTCTTCGCTGGGACTCCAGTTGCAAAAGGGGTTACAAAAGTCATCATTGATAAGCAAAGAGCGACCAACAGAACTATTTTCTTCATCTTCTCTGCTCCTTTCTCATGTCATTCCAGCGATAAAGCGTATCATCTTCTATTAAAGTTTTGAGGAATCGACTTCCATAAGAAACCACCACCGCTGATGAACACAGGAACTGTGGAAAATACCGTCAAGTGTGTATTTGGCTTTGTGAGGTTCATGTGTAATTCCTTTAATA
>CAYGVX010000024.1:11128-22375 GCA_964353725.1 uncultured Candidatus Bathyarchaeia archaeon | reverse complement strand
TGTCTAGGCACATTAAAGACCGCCTTGGTCGACCAAAAGGCTCAACCGCCTCACTAGAGCCTAAAATCAAGGTACGGGGTGTTGAGACTAGTTCCAAGAGGAGACTTCCCGCAAAGACCCATTTTCTTCCGTTTCTCGGACAATCCTCTTTTATTCTGCCTCCTACTTATGCTGGTCATCGCGCAAACAATAGTTGGCGTGTCTGATGGCTGTGGAAACGCGGTCTTTCACGTGGGAGAAGAATTTTGAACAGGTTCGGGCTTTCTTGGCACATACTTACAGCCTAACCCGCTCTTTCCAAAATTGGATCCCGTCAATGTTTGAGAACATAAAATTCGGACCATGTGGAACCGAATACCGCGATGAAGAGGATGAATACATCAAAATATGGGAAGAAACATACGATGCAGACACGTCTTCCATGCCTAAAATAGCAGCTGTCACAATCCTAAGGCCTTCAGGTGACTGCTGGATGCAAATCCACCCCGAATACAGATTGCTCGAGAGGCGAATTGTGCTTTGGATGGAAAAGCGAAGCAAAACCAGAAGTCATGAAAACCCCGAATCGGGACTGCGCTTTCGTGTCGATGAGACTGATGAGAAGCGTATAGCGTTATTAACGGAACTCAACTATGAGAATTCCGGGCTAGAGGAATACAATCGAAAGCGACTTATAGATGAACCCATCCCCCAACATCAACCGCCAAACGGCTTTTCAGTCAGATCTGTAGATGTGGAGACTGATTTTGTCCAATACAAGAGGGTCCAGAAAGCGGTCTTTCCTCATTGTGGCCGCATGACCAAAAGAAGGGCGAGAATTTACAGCACCGCGTCATTCTATAAGAAAGACCTAGACCTCGTTGCTGTTGACCGCAATGGAAGCTTCGCTGCATTCTGTACGGTGAGAATGGACCCATTGAGCAGAATGGCAGAGCTGGAACCTGTGGGAACACATCCCGATTATGGAAAGCTTGGTCTAGCGAGGGCAGTGATTTGCGAAGGTTTACGTCGTCTGCAAGAATACCATCCATCTTCAGTTTGCATACTAGGAGCAGCGACGTCAGAAGCGGCTAACAGACTATACGAGTCAGTGGGTTTCACCGAAAAAACAGAAGTGCATCTCTGGCGAAAGAAGCTATAGATGTGTTTTCCTTGAAAGCCCATTTTGATGGAGCTGAGAGGCTTCCAGCCTAAAGTGGGATTTGCCCGCACGCAGATGTTTATATGAAGGGAGCAGGCTAAAGCGTGATTTGTGAAAACATGCCCGGCAAGAGGAATCTATCTAAACGCGGGCTTCTGATCGGCAGAAGAGTTTGCTTAAGACCTTTCGGCAAGAGTGATGTGGATTATGTTCAGAAATGGTCCAGTGATCCTGAAATCAGAAAACTGACGGGTGAGGTGGCGCCCATGGGCCGTATGGAGGCTGGGAAACTCTACAAAGAACTGCGCGCTGACAAGGAGCGTCTGTGGTTTATGGTCGTCTTGAAGAAAACTGGCCGTGTAATAGGCGAGGCTGGATTGTTGCGGATGTTCAAGCCTTGGCGATGCTCGGATATGAGCATAATAGTCGGGGAGAAGGATGCATGGGGAAAAGGTTATGGAACAGAAGCGGGTCGTCTACTCCTTGATTACATCTTCGGGCGCTTGGGCTTTCACAGGGTCTCAGTAGGAGTGGCCGCCCTTAACGAGAGGGCACTGAGGTTTTGGGAAGGTCTTGGCTTCAAGCGGGAAGGTGTCGAGAGAGAAGGATATTACTGCGACAACGAGTACAGCGATTTCATCATGATGAGCATTCTTGAGGAAGAGTACAATGCCTTGTACAAAAGGGAACGCTAGCGTATACCGTCAATAAGAGGCTAAGAAAGGTAATTGTAGCCAAGTGTGCGGGGGGTGGGATTTGAACCCACGAACCCCTGCGGGATAGGCGCCTCAGGCCTACGCCTTTGGCCATGCTTGGCAACCCCCGCCCAAATGCAAACATACTCATACAGTCTGGCTAAATAAAACCTTATTCAACGTGCTAATCGTTGCTTATCGCGCTCAAACTAGGACTAGACCAAGATTTATTAGCTCGCTTCGTTAAATCCACTAGCTCTGCCGTTTGGTGGTCTTGTTGAAGGAGAAAACCTTCTCCGCACTCACCATAATCGTGCTGTTTGCCATCGGAATCGCAGCCCTAACCTCAGCCTCCTATGGTCAAACGGCGGCTTCAAGATTTTTCCTCGCTCTCTTCCCCCTGATAGTGATACTCTTCGGGGTGGGTTTTCTTCGGCAAAGCGGCTTGACCATGGCTATCATAGGACTACTTCTTGTCGTGGCTTTGGCAACACTCCAATTTGGTACTCCCTTCAACGTGGCCCTTGGCGCCTCGCTCTACGGGTTTGTGAAAAGCTTCGGCATATCCATCTCAGTCGCGGCCACAATGCTTATGATTTTTCTCATGCGAGAAACAGGCGCTCTCGGAACAGTCTCAAGAGTGATCAAACAACAGGTAAAGGGCAATGAGGTTCAAGCCCTGTACATCGGAATAGGCTTCGGGTCCTTTCTAACCTCCCTCGGTGTCGTTACACCTGCGCTTTTCCCTCCGCTACTCATTGCCATGGGCTTCACCCCAATGGCTTCAATTGCCATCGCCGTCCTCGGATACGACCCCACAACAAGCTTCTCCCTACTATCCATCCCAATAACCCTCCCAGCACAAGCTGGTAGAGACATGGGCATACTAATCAACCCGATAGAATTCGCCTTCAAAATCGCCATCTTCCTGCCAATGATTTCAACAGGCTTCGCCTTCGCAATCTTATGGCTGATTGGAGGAAAAGAATCGATGCGCAAAGGGGCAGGAGCAGCAACCATCTCCGGCTTGGCTCTGGGCTTGGCCTGCTTGGGGGTGGTTTCTCTCGACTACTTCAGCGGAGTAGAGTACATTCCAATAAGAATCGTCGGAGTGCTCGGAGGCCTATGCGCCATGCTTTCACTTCACATGTATCAAAAAGTGAAACCGCCAGCAATAGACAAGCAGAAGGACAAGGATTATCCTGCAAGAGGGGAAGTGCTGCGCTCCTTTTCTCCATGGATAATACTAACGGTATTAGCGGCAGTAGTCAGCATTCCACAAATCGGCAGCCTGCTCTCTAACTTTCCAGGCAGCTTAGAGAAAATTCCAATATTCGCTGACAAACAAGAAGACCTGAATGTTCTCTCACAGATATACACATGGATATTCGTCGCTGTTCTACTGTCACTGCTAACCCTCAAGCCAAATGCAAAACAGGCAAAAAACGCCTTTGCTTTTTGGCTCAGAAGATTCCTAGGGCCATTCCTGACGTACAGTCTGTACTTTTCAGTGTCCTACGTAATGGCCTTTTCAGCCATGGAAATTGGCTTGAATGGTGTCTTGTCCCCGTCAACGCTCTACAATGAACTGAACATGAACGTGATACTCGGAGTGACTCTGGCTGCTGTTTTCGGTGCAGGATATGTTTTCGTAGCGGCTTCTTTGGGATTGTTTGGCGCCGTAGTCGGTGGATCTGAGACTAGTTCAAACGTGCTTTTCCTGAAAATCCAGAAAACCGCTACTGAAAACATCGGGCTTGATTCGACGGGTTTCATGACGGTCTATGGAAGCCACGCAGTTGCGGGAGGAGTTGCCAGCGCAGTTACACCTGCCAAGATTAGCAACGCGGTGGTCACGATCGACGAGTCTCACAAAACCGAGTCTCTCATTATGCGCAAACACCTGGTAATCGCGATTCTTCTAACCATCGCCACAGGTATACTCACTGGAATCTTGGTGAACCTCGGCATCTAAGCCCCAGAGCTTTCCCAGAGATATCGAAAATAGTCTTTGGCGAATTTCACCAAGCCCAGATGATTGCTCCAGATAACCAAGCTAGGCTTGTCCTCTTCCCCTAGGAACAGCAGTGCTTCCTCTCCGTCAACTATCACGCCGCCTCCGAACAAGTTGTCACGCCCACGGATTTCTGCAATGCTCAAAAGTTTCTCCAGCCCCCACGCCTCTGGTTTGCCAGCAACCATCAACAAAACCTTCACGTCGCTTAGCCTTAGGCTTGCCAGCAACGGCAATGCCTTCTCTGCTAAGCCTCGCACGAAAGTTGGCGCCGCAATCATAACCTCCGCGCGAGCTTTCCTGAGCATGTCCTGCAGCTTCGCAATTATGCTTGCTTCACCCCTCAGAATCCAGATATCAGGCTTCTCTCGTAGCTCACGTTTTTCGTAGAGAGGTTGCAGTTCCTGCTCAAAGACTCGCGTCCAGCCCTGCAATTTTTCGTTAAGCCCGCGACCAGCTGTCTCCAAAGCTTCTAAAGGAGCTTTTGCGAAGTATCTGCTTGGTCTACCTCTCTCGACGTCTATCCATCCTTTCCTTTCCAGACTGTTCAGAACCTCGTAAACCTTGGAGAAGGGCACGTTGGCGCCCTCACTCACCTCACCAGCCGTCATCACTCCTCTCTCAATTAAGCTTATGTAGACAGCGGTTTCATAGGCTGTTAACCCCAGCTCATGCAGCACTCTCTTTGCCACTTCTCCCACGACTTGGCTCAACTATCTTTCACCTTCTGAAACTTCGGAAAAGCTTCAAATATACGCTCCCTTAAAAAGGTTTTACAACCAACAGTGGTGAAACAAGACGCAGACAATCAAACAAACCAGAAGCATTTGCCCCGAATGCCTAGCGGTCCTAGATGCCACAATATACGAGAAGGAAAACAAGGTTTACATCGAGAAAACCTGTCCGGAACACGGCAAATACAATGAGCTCTACTGGAGCGACTACGAGCAGTACCAACGCGCAGAAAAATACAGAAAAGACGGAGGAGGCTTGGACAACCCGCGCACCCAGACTGTCAAGGGGTGCCCAATGGACTGCGGCATCTGCCCACAACATAAAAGCCACACAGGACTGGCGATAATAGACATCACAAACCGCTGTAACCTTCGCTGTCCCGTCTGCTTTGCTAACGCGGCTGCAGCGGGATACGTTTACGAACCCTCCAAGCAACAAATCCATGGCATGCTCAAAAACCTGCGCCTGAACAGCCCAGTACCTGCCAATGCGCTCCAATTCAGCGGCGGAGAACCCACAATACGTGAAGACTTGCCTGAATTGGTTAAGGTCGCGAAAGACATGGGATTTCGCCACGTAGAGGTCAATACGAACGGTATTCGCCTTGCCCAAAGTGCGGACTATTGCAGGACTCTCTACGAGGCCGGGGTAAGCACAATATACCTGCAGTTCGACGGCCTAACAAGCGACGTCTACAAGTTCACCCGAGGTGTCGACCTGCTCGCGACAAAGATGAAAGCAATAGAGAACTGCAGAAAGGGAGGTCTCAAAAGCATTGTCTTGGTAATGACGCTCGTCAAAGGAGTAAACGACCATCAAATAGGCGACATAATACGCTTTGCAGTCAAGAATTTCGACGTGGTACGCTGCATAAACGTTCAACCAGTAAGCCTATGTGGACGTTTGCCCGAGGAGGAAAGGGAGAAGATGCGCATCACTATCCCAGACTTTATGCGTCTCTGCGAGGAGCAAACAAGCGGAAAAGTGAAGGCTGACGACTTCTTTCCGGTTCCAACCGTCGTGCCGATAGCCCAAGCAATGGGCGCGATTAAGCATAAACGCTACGTTGAATTCACAGCCCACCCACACTGCGGTATGGCGACCTACCTTTTCGTGGAGAAGGGTGACGTAATCCCCATCACAAAGTATGGAAACGTGGACAAGTTCGTGAAGACTATGGAGAAGGTTTGCGAAGAAGCCGTGAATGGGCATGAGACTAGGGCGAAGATGCGTTTGCTTGGAGCCTTACGGCATGTGAAGTTTGGTATGCTCAGGAAACACCTTATGCCCGTTTTAAAGAGTGGAAGCTATGAAGCCCTCGGTGACCTTCAACGTAAGACCATACTGCTCTCTTCTATGCATTTCATGGATCCCTACAACTTCGACTTGGAACGAGTGCAACGATGCTGTATCCACTATGCCGTGCCCGATGGTCGCATAATACCTTTCTGCACGATGAACAGCATCCACAGGCCTGAAGTTGAAAAGCAGCTCGGTGTTCCGCTATCTCAGTGGCAGAAGAAGCACAAAGAGCAAATCGCTGCTGTTGCATGACAGAAAAAGGCTATAAGGAGCGAACCCTCTTCCTCACTTTGTCGAGGAGACAAGCATGGGTGGAAAAAAGAAACTCAGTCTGAAGCAGATGGAAAAAACTGAGAAAAAGAAGGCTCCCCAGAAAGAGAAGCGTTCCGCAGCTGCCTCGACTGAGAAGAAGTCGGTTCCTGGAATTACCCCTCCAAACTTAGCAGGTGACAAGTTGGCGGCCGAGTTGAAGAAGTTTAAGGTTCTCACGCCTTATTCGGTTGCTTCACGCTTCGACCTGCGTCTGAGTATAGCCAAAGTGGTCCTGAGAGATATGGAACGCAAGGGCTTGGTCAAGTTTGTTTCTAGGAGTCGAAACATCACAATATACGCGCCTGTAGACTAGGCTGTTGTCCCTTTTTTTGAGAAGCGGCGGCTATGACTTCACGTTTCCCCGAACGTATCTACACGGCGGAAGAGGTGGAGAGGGCTAGGCGGTTTGCGGAGTCCGGACTGAAGCATCGACTAGCCCTGAAAGGAAGCTATGACTTCAAGAGGGGATTAAGAAAAGCCTTGAGGCATGTAAGAACTGCTGGCTTCTATGATTTCTTGAGAACATACATCAGGCAGGTTGTTGAGATCGACGGCTTCAGTCAACTTCGTGAAGATGAAGCAGCTATCTGGATAAACACGCAGCTGCTGGCGAACCCCATAGAGGCCGCTGGTTTTTTGGTTCAGAAGGCGTATTTGATGAAGGAGTTTCTGGAAGGCAGGCTTCATTATGGCGGAGCTGCTGAGGCAAAAAGCGTAGAGAAACGAGTAGAATTCCTCAAAGCCTTAGAAACCAGGTCTAAGAGTCGTGTTGTTAAGGAAGAGTGTAAGAGGATGTTGAGGAATTGGGCTGAGAGCACCTTTGTTTTCTAGCGTCAGGTCTGTGTTTTTTGAACCTTGATTCTGGTTCCACTTCTTGTCCCTGCGAAAGCTTCCAAGTTCTTGGTTATCTTGCCGACGATGTTAACTGGGCTGTAGGGCTGGGATTCGCCGTAGAAGATGCAGAGAGCGTTTCCCATGGGCCAGAAGGCAATCGTGCCCTTCTCGACTGTGGGTTTGGCTTTTTCATCGCCCGCTTTAACTGGGATTTCGAAGTAGACTTCCTCTTTCCACAGGGCTGCTCTGCCTTCGATGGGCAGGATCTTTATGATTGCGTCGACTGTTCTTGGGGCGAGGTGGCGTATCAGTTCGCCTTCTGCTTCGCCCATGTTTTCTATTACGAACCTGATCGGCACCTTCGTAATGCTGTCTTGACTCATATGTGTCACTTTTGCAGGCGTTTCTTCAACACGTCTTCTAGGGTGGGGGTGCCCAGCTCTTCGAGGTTGTATTGTGCTCTCACGGCTGGCTTGTTGATGTGGAGCACGCGTCTCAGGTCTATGGGGGTCCCTATCAGCACCACATCGCATGGGGTTTTGTTTATTGTCTCCTCGAGTTCTCTTATCTGTTCTTTTCCGTAGCCGAGGGCTGGGAGTAGTGTTCCTAGGTGGGCGTATTTTTTGAAGGTTCCCACTATCGAGCCCACTGCGTACGGTCTGGGGTCGACGATTTCGGCAGCGCCTAGCCTTCTTGCTGCTATGACTCCTGCGCCATATGCCATGTTGCCGTGGGTCAGGGTTGGTCCGTCTTCTACGACGAGGACTCTTTTTCCTTTGATTTGGTCTGGTCTGTCCAGTGTTATGGGTGACGATGCTTCCATTGTCAGAGCGTTGGGGTTTGCTGTCTTGATGTTTTTTCTAACGGTTTCTATGTTTTCCGGGCTGGCTGTGTCGACCTTGTTGATGATTACGACATCTGCCATTCTCAGGTTTGTCTCTCCTGGATAGTATGTGAGTTCGTGGCCTGGCCTGTGGGGGTCCACGACTACTATGTGGAGGTCTGGCTGGTAGAATGGGATGTCGTTGTTTCCTCCGTCCCACACTATCACGTCTGCTTCTTTCTCGGCTTCTCTGAGGATTCTTTCGTAGTCTACGCCTGCGAAGACGAGTATGCCGTTGGCGACGTGGGGTTCGTACTCCTCTCTTTCCTCGATTGTACATTCGTTCTTGTCGAGGTCTTCGTAGGAGGCGAACCGCTGCCAGGTTTGTTTTTCGAGGTCTCCGTAGGGCATTGGGTGTCTGATTACTGCGACCCGGAAGCCCATTCTTTTGAGTATGAGGGCCACTTTTCGCGATGTCTGGCTTTTGCCTGAGCCCGTTCTTACTGCGCAGACTGAGACCACTGGGATCTTGGCCTTTATCATAGTTGTCTTAGGTCCCATCAGTCTGAAGTCAGCTCCAAGCGAGAGGACGAGTGAGGCTTTGTGCATGACGTATTCGTGGGATACGTCGCTGTAGGCGAAGACCACTTCGGTTGGGTTGTGTTGTTTGATGAGCAGCGGGAGTTGTTCTTCAGGGTGTATGGGTATTCCTTGCGGGTAGTTTGGCCCTGCGAGTTGTGGTGGATAGTTGCGTTCTTCTATTCCCGGGATTTGGGTGGCTGTGAAGGCTACGACTTGGTATTGGTTATTGTTTCTGTAGTAGACGTTGAAGTTGTGGAAGTCTCTGCCTGCTGCTCCCATGATAATTACTTTGGTTCTTTCCATGAAGGAGAACCCCTCTTTTTCCAGCTGGGGGTTTTTGGGGTGTGGATAGTATCCCATTTTCATTCCATATAAAGGTTTATCGAGGGGATATTGTGGTGGGTTAATGTTTTATTGTTGTGAGGGGACTTATTGTGTCTGGTTGCCGGGATGGCAGAGTGGTTATTGCGCAGGCCTTGAGAGCCTGTGGCCTTCTAGGCCGCGTGGGTTCGAATCCTACTCCCGGCGCCTCTAGACTGATGCCAGGTGGTCAGTCTTCTCCTAGGAGAAGCAGCAAGCCACATAGAAGGTTCAAGCCGCCGATGAAGCCCAGTGCGCCTGTGAATACTAAGCTAAGTCTTGCTGAAAGAACTGGGTCGGAAGGCACGATTAAGAGATAGATGCCAAATGTGAGAACCAGAAAGCCGCAGGTGATCATCAATCCGCTCAGTTTTGAGCCCAGTCTTCTTACCATGTCTCGGAGCCGGGACTGTTCTGTCCTAATCGTGTTTCTTAGAAGCTGTTTTTCCTCGTTTGCCATGGGATCTCACTCTTCTGAACTCGTGATGTTAAGTAGGCCTGCTAGTAAATAGGTCACACTGGCAAAAACGGCGACACTGAAGAGAAGCAATGTCATACTCTCGGACAATACCATTGGAAGGGAATTCGATGCTATCACGCAAGCAAGCATTGTCGAAAAGGCGCTTATGCCCAGGTTCATTCCGCCCAATGCAAGGAGGAGGCGATGATGTTCAACCATTCTTATGTAGTAGGCTATGAGGCCGAAGATGAAGAGTTCTGCGCCGATGAATAAGGTGTTTGGCTCTAGAAAGAGAATCAAGAAGAGTGAAGTGATTATCCCTAGGATAGGCGTTAGGGGATAAAGCGGAACCTTGAAGGGTCTGTGTAGGCTTGGTTGGCTGCTGCGAAGTTTAATCAGAGAGAGGTTGACAAAGACAAAGCCGATTATGAAACCAAAATCAGTGGCGTAGGTGACGAAGTTTATCGCTCCCATGGTCGCAGTCGCTCCTACTAGAATCGATCCCACAATAATCGCTATGTGGGGCGTGGAAAAACGTCTGTGAAGGTTGAAGAAGATCTTCGGAAAATAGCCGTCCCTCGCTAGGGCATAAGCAACTCTTGACTGAGCCATGATGGAAGTGTTGACAGAAGACAATGCAGCTATGCTTCCAGCAAGTGTAATTACACCGACGCCGAGCGGTCCCATAAACTGTTCTGCCACATAAGCAAGAGGCGATTCTCTACCCGCCAAATCCTCAGGTGAAGCTATCCTAAAGACGACGAATGCAACGATGGTGTAGATGAAAATCAAAGCTAAAGATGTCAGCAGTATCGCTCGGGGGATTGTCTTGCCTGGATCCTTTACCTCTGCCTGCGCAACCGCTATCGCCTCTCCTCCAAGGTAGACTACGAATATGAAGGCTGACGCTCTAAGAACACCCAACATGCCTCCCGGTGCTGAAAGCTCCAAAGCGTGTGTGCCTTGGCCAAAGAACAAGCCAAGAACAACAAACAAGCCTAAGAGGGCTAGCAGAATTATCACCAATACGGTTTGAACACCGCCAGTCTCTCTTATGCCCTTAACGTTGATTATCGCAAATGCCACCACCGTCAGAGCCGCAATCACCGGTACACCAATTGGCATGGGAAAACCAGCTGTTTGAATGGCATACGACAATAGGTAAGCGAAACCCGCTGCTGAAAAAGCCGCATAGAACATGTTACTTATCCATTCAAACCAGCCCGTTGAGAATGAAATGAACCCCCCGAAAGAAATCTTGGCAAAAGTGTATTCGCCCCCAGCGCTTGGAATGGCTGCACCAAGCTCTGCATAGCTGAGCATAGTGAACAGGTTGACAATTCCGCAGAATATCATGGTGACTATGAGAGCCGTGCCTGCAAGAGTCGCAGCATAACCTAGGGTGACAAAGACGCCAGCACATATAGCGCCGCCTATCCCCATCATCGTTGTCTGGAGGAGTCCAAGCTCCCTTCGAAGATGCCTTTCTCCCACCTTCAAAGCCCACCGCTCTCTCCACGGACGAGGAGTAGCCCGCTGATGATTGAGAGTATGCCGAAGACCACAAAGAGAAACATGTACATGTAAGCTTCCTCAAAAGATATCGCCCAGCCTTCTCGCAACGATGGACTCGCGTAAACCAAGAAGGTCAAGACCAAGGCAGACACCCCCATGGCACACTGACTCCCTCCCACAAACTGCGAAACAGCTCTTCTAGCCTTTGCCAATTGATCTACCACCGCGCGATGACAACTGCTGAAAATATGTCAAGCAACCCAACCGCCATCATCACTGCAGCAAAAGCCAAAAAATAACCCCTTTCCAACAAGAGACCCATGTCCAAGTATCCTGCAAGGGCTAGAGCCGTAATACCGAGGAGGAGTATTCCCATCATTATCAGAAAGCCCCCCACAATCGCGGCCAGTTTTGGCAGACCTTGCCATTTACGGCTCAAGAACCACAACCCGAGGCACTTTAACCTGAGCCACC
>CAYGVX010000024.1:7892-11028 GCA_964353725.1 uncultured Candidatus Bathyarchaeia archaeon | reverse complement strand
AAAGAAGCTTGCCTAATTGGGTTGAGCTGGTTTGCACATGCAGAGAACTCGGGAAATAGCCTTGGTAGTAGTCTTCGGAGCCCTCCACACACTCCTCTCTCTCCTCCCCGGAGTATGGCGTAGCCTCATGATTCTGATCCTACCCCTCGAAGGTATCGTACTAGGTCCCACCAGGGGGTTCCTGGCGGGGTTCATAGGCTTCGGCGCAGGGTGGACTCTTCGCCCCAGAGGCGAGCCTATAGTCTTCGGTTTAGCAGAGCCAGTGGGCGCTCTCTGCGCTGGGCTCATGATACGAAAGAAGTGGTACTACGTCGTCCTGATTTATGCGTTAATGCTCACAGCCTTCTTCCTCCACCCCGTCACGACCAGCATTCCCCTCTGGACTCTGTGGGACGTCTACGCAGCTTTAGGTTGTATTCTCGTGTTCGGTTTGTTGTCTTATGGAAAACAGATCAGCGTCAAGGCTGACAGAAGCGGCCGCAAGACTGCAAGGCTTTCGCTAATTCTTGCGTCAGCAGCATTCATCGGGATAGAGGCAGATGTGTTGGTCAGGATTTTCATCCTTGTGCCCCTAAACTTCTACGAAGTCATGTACCCCGCCGCTTGGCTCCCTGAAATATTCGCCGTAGGCGCGTTCCAGACTCCCTTAGAAGCGTTTCTCTCAGTTGCGGCAACGGTGATAATCGGCGTGCCCCTTCTCGACCGCCTGAGCAAAACAGGGTTGTTCGACCCCGAGTCTTTGAGCCTCAGATAGGCTAGGCTTATTTCCAAGTTCCGCGTTCATATGCAGTTCTATACGAGGGAAAAAAGAAGTGAAGCTAGTAGACTCATTAGAAAAGCTCTCGAACGCTTGCGGTGTCACGGGAAGAGAAGAGGAAGTCAGCGACATCCTGAAAACCATGCTGAAGCCCTACGTGGACGAGGTGAAGGTGGACAGGCTTGGCAACGTTATTGGTGTCAAGAAAGGAGCAAAAAAAGACGCACCCAAAGTCATGTTAGCCGCCCACATGGACGAAATAGGCTTGATTGTCAAGAACATAAACAAAGATGGTTTCCTGCAGTTCTCGAAGCTCGGCGGAATCGACGACCGCATCCTCATCGCCCAAAGAGTCACAGTGCACACCGAGAAAGGCAAAAAGCCTGGCATAATAGGCTCCAGACCACCCCACATCATGAAAGACGAGGAACGGAAGAAGATCGTCGAGGTTGATAGTCTATTCATAGACATAGGCGCAGCCAGCAAGGACGCGGCCCAAAAGATGGGCGTGAAAATCGGCGACGTAATAAGCTTCGACACGCAATTCGCCAAGATATCCGAGGACCTAGTCGCTGGAAAAGCCTTCGACGACCGCGTGGGCTGCCTCCTACTAGTCGAAGTGATGAAGCAACTTGAAAACGCCGAATGCACGGTCTACGCGGTTGGCACAGTGCAGGAAGAAGTCGGCCTGAGAGGCGCGACGGTTTCAGCCTTCCACATCAGCCCCGACGTGGCTCTCGCCTTCGACGTCACAGTAGCCGGCGACGTACCCGGAGTGCAGGAAATCGAGGCACCCGCGAAGATGAAGAAGGGGCCAGTAATAGGTGTGATGGACGCTGGCTTAATCACCCACCCCAAAGTGCTCAAGATGCTCATAAACGCAGCCAAGAAAGCCAAGATCGAGTACCAACTGGAAACCGGACTGGCAGGCTCTACAGACGCGGCTAGGATCGCCCTCTCACGAGAGGGAGTACCCTGTGGCGTCCTATCCATTCCCACACGCTACATCCACAGCCCGTCCTCGATGCTCTCACTAAGCGATGTGCAGAAGACAGCGAAGCTGGCAGTCGCCGCAATAACCGAGGCAGCAAAAATCTTCTAACACTCTCTCTTTCTTTTCTCAAGCCACACGCGCTGCGCCGTGGAAAGACAAATTAACCGTCCAACAAACATTTCCATGAGGGAAACTCCTGCCCGAAAAACCCAGGTTCAAGTTTCTCGAGCACCGTGCTGACGTTTACGTAGCTGCCTATGGCAGAAGCCTAGAGGCAGCCTTTGAGAACGCCGCCCTAGCCACGTTCGAGACCATGACGGATACAGGCAAGGTGAAGTCGCTGCTCGAGGAGACGGTGGAGGTTGAAGGGTTCGACGAGAAAGCCCTTCTTTACAACTGGCTGGAAACACTTCTGGTTCGCTTCGACACAGACGGAAGCCTCTACTCCAAGTTCGAAGTCTCAAGCCTCCAACAGACCGACGGGGGCTACAGGCTGAAAGCCAAGGTCTACGGTGAACGATTCGACCCTGAGAAGCATCCTTCAAAAGTCGGTGTCAAGGCGGTGACTTACCACCGCATGGAAATAGAGAAAGCCCGCGGCAAAGTCGAAGTGAGGTTCATCTTAGACATCTAAAGGCTAACGAACCTGCCCCGCGCAAAATTCTGGCAAACAACGCTTTCCATAAGGGTTAACTTTTTTGTGGAATAGGACTTCTTTGGTTCAGATACTATGAAACAACTTGGGGGGAGGAGTAGTTGTTGATGGAAATCGGGTCTATGGAAAGACTTATTTGCACTCGCTCTTCAAGATGAAGGCGCCAAGACGTCAGCGTCTGGCAAGTCGATCTGAAAGGGAGAAGGTTTGTATGGAGTTGAAAGTTTTCACTCTGCCTAGCTGCAAAGATTGCCCCGCAGCCAAGGCTATTTCCAAGGAAATGGCTGACAAGTACGCTTTGAAGTATGCCGAGGTAGACATAAGCACCCCAGATGGGCAGCTGGAAGGATTAATGCATCAGATTATGAGCACACCGAGCATCGCGATAGACGAAGAGGTCGTTGCTCGTGGAAAGCTGCCTTCCAGAGAAGAGCTGGAAGCTGAGATAAGGAAACGATTGAGCCGATGAAGCTGCCCGAGATAAAAATCTTGGTTCCCCTCAGCTGCGTAGACTGGGACGGGAAAGTCTCAGCCGTAGCCTTCCTGCCACGCTGCAATTTTCGCTGCCCCTTCTGCTACAACACCGCCCTTGTACTTGACCCCGAAAGCTTGGAAACGAAACCTTTTGAGGAAATCAGGCGGCAGCTGGAGGAGAGCAAAGAATGGCTTGACGGCTTGGTTATAACAGGAGGAGAACCGACAATCAACGAGGAGTTGCCGAGCTTTTGCG
>CAYGVX010000024.1:4201-7792 GCA_964353725.1 uncultured Candidatus Bathyarchaeia archaeon | reverse complement strand
CCGGAACTGAAAGGCGTGAAGCCTTTCTCAGAAGCGGAAATGAAGAGGTTTGTTGAGCTGGCTAGGAAAACAGTGCCAAACACGCTTCACCGATGACTAGTCCAAACCGATTTTGCCCAAGACCGACTCGGGCAGAAACTCTTCTTGAGACCTCACAGAGGCTTCTTCGACGTAGAGACGAATTGCGTACTTCAGTGCATCATCGTTCACGGGAATGTAATCCAGGTTTTGCTGGAAGTAGCTCAGCAAGGAGGCGGCGCAAGCGAAGCGTAGGGCGCGGTCTTCAAGCCTAGCTGAAAAGCGCACAACTTCCCGGGGAATCTCTTCCAGGATGGCTTTTCTGGTTTTCATCAGTATCTCCTGAGTCTTCGGGGTCAGCATTACTGGCTTTTGCAGGAATCTGCCCCGCATTAGTGGGTGGTTGGTCTCGGCGGCGTAGACCAGCGTTAAATGGTCTCGTATCTGCTGCGCGCCCTTTTCGATGTTTATCTCTCCGAAGGCTAGCCGTATCTGGCTCTCCGCAATCTCCACAAACCGTTGTTTCGTGAGTCTGTGCAGACGGCAGAGCATGCGGTCCTCGATGGCGCCGAAGTTCGGGTCTTGAATGGTCACCTCGTAACCTCTGCCGAAAGCCGCCACGTTGTAGTTCACGCTGAAAAAGCTGCCGAAACGGTAAGGACCAACGACCTCTCGATGCATCTCGTACTTTATCTCGCCCCTCTCCATGGCCAGCTTCAAGGGCTCCACCATACCCTTGTACTTGAACCAGTCGTTGAACTCGGGAACGATGAAGTTGAACACTCTTCCAGCGTAGGCTTGGCCTATACGGATAAACCTGGCAGGAGTAACGCCGCCTGCGTAGCGATTGCGCCCGGGAACGCCGTGGGGCGGAATCTTCGCATCGAGCTTGCCCAGGATGAGGTCTCTGACAGAGAAGCTCTTGCCCGTTCCAGGCTCGCCGAACAATGAGAGATTCCAACCCGTCCGCATACCTGTCTTCCCTTCAGCATGGACTATGTCAACGTCAGCCAAACCGTACTGCTGGGTGATGCTGAGCAGGCTGTCGAAGTATAGGACCGGACCGAAGAGGTCTCTAAGGTAGTCTGCGAGGTTTGAGATGGAGAGAGACTTCCCAAACCCAATTACCCCGTCTAAGCGGTGTTTGAGCAGCTCGCTCAGATAATCATCCAGCTCCCGATTCATTTTCTCAATCATCCTGCTCTCTTCATCTACAATGTCAATCTTTGCGGGAACATCGGCAACGACAACCGCGTCTCTTTCACTCTCTCTCGGCGCCAACCCCAACTCCGACCTTATCAGGGGAGCAGTCTCCTCCAGAATCGCCCACTCTTGAAGCTCCTCGCCCCTGTACGAGGTCACGATTACCTTCAGCTTCTCCAAGTCTGATAGAATTGGCAGCGGATCCGCAATTTCCGGAAGGTTCTTCTTGACCGCCCTTAGGCTGCAACCTATCCCATACTCGGTTAGACACTTCAACACTGTCACACAGTTTTTCCCATACTTCTTAGTCGTCTGCGCCAATGCAGCCTGAATCTCCTTCCAAGAGCCTTCAAGACGGAGCTCGCCGTTCTCAAAAGTGTAGTACTGCCCCCTGAAAACCTCCCAGCGGCGGGGTGTGTGGTCGCGGAAGGATTCGTTGAGCTGTGAATCGCTCACGTTGGAGGCTATTTCAAAAGCCGTCTTGTCATGGTCAGCGTCCCATTCGCTGCGAAAACTGTGAAGATATGGAATGTCCAGCGCCTTTCCTACCTCGAAAAGCTTGCTCCTCGAGAAAACCCGCTTCAGGAGAAGCTTGCGTTCAACGACTCTGCTGTCCAGCACTCTTATCAGCCAACTTAGAAGAAGAGTGTGCCCTTTACGTTTTTAACTATTAGCGACCGGGACGTTTACTGTGCGGCGTATGATTCAAGTATGGCTTCCTTCTCCTCGGGTTTGACCCACCCCTCGGCTTCAAGCTCGCCAACTCCCCTTCTCACTGTCTCTTTGAAGTCGGGGGATGCGAGCAAGTTGTTTGCCGCGCTGACTTGATTTAAGCTTTGCTGCAAACCTTTGTCGCGGTTCAGCCGCCCCTCAAAGTTTGTCAGCATGGTCTCTATGGCTCTTGAGCGGGGTTTGAGGAGTGTACCCATCTTTGATTGAAGGCTATAGCCCCTCAGGGTCTTACGAATCTTCATCACGAGTCCCCCGGGTGCCCTTGCGACTGCAGGTGCGTGAACCAGGTGTCTCTTCTCCTTGTCCGTCTCGTATTGAAACAGGTAATGGGGCATGTGAATGAGGGTGGGCGTCTCTGTTTTCCATTGAATTGTAGCTTCTTTGAGCATGGAGGCGTGTTCCCTTTTCTGGTCGATTAGTCGTTCAATCTTATCCGTGATGGTCATTGTGTCCCGCCGCAGCTCCTCCATCTCCTTCTCCTTCTTCCCTATTTCCGAGTCGCGTAGGCTCTCCAAAACACTGATCTTCTCCTTCTCCGCATCTACTAGTCTCTCGTAGGCGTCGCGCATGTTCTTTGCTGTTTTCTCGGTTTCCCTGTTGCTTCGGCTTATGAAATCTGAGAGAGCTTTGACTTTGCCTTTGACCGTGTAAGTCTGGTTCTTGACTTCCCGCAACCTAGCGTCCCATCGAGCCTCTCCCACTTCGTCTTTCTTGTGCCTCCGCAGCTCCTTCCTCTTGTCATATTCGCTCTTATCTTGGTCAAGCCTCGTCAGCTCCCGCTCCCACTTACTCTTCTCCTCGAGTCGTCCTTCCACTTCTCTCTTGTTGGCAGCGGCAACTGCCTCTATTTTTGCATCCTTTTCCTTCTCCAGCTCAAAGGTCTTCTTTTCAACCTCCGTCTTGACCAAAGCAATCCTCTCCTCATGTTTTTCCCGTGTCTGCTCCAACTCCTGTCGCAGTTTCTCAACGTGACTCTTGGTTTCTTCGGTCAATGCGTCGATTGCATACTGCATACCCTTTATCTCGGACTGGAGTATGCTGTGGTGCTCAGAGACTCTTTCCTCGATTTTCACCGCGTCTTCCATGTCGATTCCAGGCTGAATTAGAGACTTTGACCCGCTTGTCTGCGCTTGACTGTCTCGCATAAACACCGAGAAGTCGGTTAACAGCTCCTTGTCTACTATCAGCCCTACCAAATGGATTTCCGCTTTGGACAGGAAATGTGAAAAAGTTTCTCTGTGGCTTTTCAAGGTGTTGCGGTAAAGCTCCTGGACCGTGCTGCTGCGTTTGAGATGCTCGACGAAGGCTTCGACGTCTGGTGGTCTGAAATACTGAAGCCTGTACGAGGCGGTTTCCGTTCCGTCTATCAGCAGACATCTGTCTTCCCACGGGACTGCCCAAAAGGGGTAGTGGAGCTTGGAGAGAATAGTGAGAGTTTCCATCGCTCCCCTGAAAACTCCTGTCTTCTTCCTTCTATCAGCCTCGGCTAAGCAGAGAAGCGCACCGATCTCCATGTCGATGGAAAAGCGCTTCTTTCTGTCACTGTCTTCTACAGTGTAAGGCAGAACCAGTTCAGAGTAAGACATGGCAATCTCCGAGAATATATCTTACAGGTTGATTTATAAACTGCAGCAAGAC
>CAYGVX010000024.1:0-4101 GCA_964353725.1 uncultured Candidatus Bathyarchaeia archaeon | reverse complement strand
ACAGGTTTCTCCAGCCTGGGCTTCTCAATGAAACCCTTGATTTTCCCCTCCTCTCCGAGGTCGGCTACGCCCACTCTGACCTCAAACCCGGAGGCTAGGGCAACCGTTGCCGCTGCCTTCTTGTCTCTGTGGAGGTTGAGGAGGTCTTTCAGGTTCATGCTTGTCAGGATGTCCCCGTAGTAGACGAGCACCGTGTCTTTTTCACCGAAGGCTCCTTGGGTGTAGGCGTTGTACACTGAGCCGCCTGTTCCCTTCAGTGACTGGCTGTCGTGTACGTAGCTAACTTTCACATCGAATCTCGCGCCGTCGCCGAAGTAGTTCTGGATCTGCTCAGCCTTGTAGTTCACTAGAAGGGTTATGTCAGATAAACAGTGAAACTTCAAAAGACGGATAATGTACTCGAGAAGAGGCTTCTGCAGATGACCTATCGGAATCATAGTTTTTTGCAGGTAGTACGTGATGGGTCTTAGCCTGGTCCCTTCTCCTCCGCAGAGCACTATCGCCTTAGCGTCACCCATGGAGCATCACGTGGTTTCCTATTATGAGGTCGGAGAGAAAAAAGCGTTTGTCTTGGAAGGCCTATTCTTCTTTATGTTCTTCTTCTTTCTTCTCTTCCTTTTCTTCAGTCTCAAGCTCTTCTATCGGTTTCGGCGGTGGAGTCGTAGCCATAGTCCATCCTATCCAAGCGCCTATGCCCAGAATGAGCACGAATGCGAGGTACACAGGAACCGCGATTAGCCACATTGATATTGGCCATGCAGCGCCACCCTGTGTCCAGTCTTCGTTTCCCAGGGGGTTTCCGAGCCAGAACAATCCCACTGTGTAGCCGATGGCGATGATGATGCAAACTGAGAAGATTATGCCGCCAATTCCTTGATCTTTGCTTACCATGTTATCACCACTTTTAGCTTTTTTTTAGGGATATTATTGTTATAAGCTTTGCCATTGGTTTAGGATGTTCCGGCTTCCCAGCTGGAAAGGTATTTCTTCTGTTCCTCAGTCAGCTTGTCTATCTTCACGTTCATGGCTCTTAGCTTTAGATCAGCGACGAACTCGTCTATCTCCTTGGGCACACTGTAGACCCTGGGCTCCAGCTTGGGCTTTTTGATCAAGTGCTCTATGCATAGGGCTTGGTTTGCGAACGACATGTCCATGACTTCTGAGGGGTGGCCTTCTGCTGCTGCCAAGTTAATCAGTCTTCCTTCCCCGAGCAGGTACAGCCTCTTACCATCCTTCAACCTGTATTCTTCGAGGTTCGGTCGTATCTCCCTCTTGGAAGCTGCCATGCCTTCTAGCTCTGGGATGTCTATTTCCACGTTGAAATGTCCACTGTTAGCCAGTATTGCGCCGTCTCTCATTTTTTCCATCTGCTCTTTGCGGATTATGCCCACATTGCCGGTGACTGTGACGAAGATGTCGCCTATCCCTGCAGCTTCGTCCATGGGCATTACTCTGAAGCCGTCCATAACAGCCTCCAGAGCCTTTACCGGGTTTGTCTCGGTCACGATTACACTGGCACCCATCCCTCTCGCCCTCAAGGCCAACCCCCGTCCGCACCATCCGTATCCCGCCACGACGAAGTTTTTGCCTGCCAATAGTATGCTTGTTGCCCTCAGGATGCCGTCTAACGTGCTCTGGCCTGTTCCGTAGCGGTTGTCGAAGAGATACTTCGTGTAGGCGTCGTTTACGGCGATTATTGGATACTTCAACGCTCCAGCTTGAGCCATCGCCCGGAGCCGCACCACGCCGGTTGTGGTTTCTTCAGTTCCGCCCTTCATGTTTGGCAGTACTTCAGTCCTCTTCGAGTGGATTGTGCCTATAACGTCGGCGCCGTCGTCAACGGTTATCGAAGGTTTGTGGTCTATGACCTTCTGGACGCACCAGTAGTACTCCTCAGTCGTCTGTCCTCTCCATGCATAAACATGAACACCCTTCTCGGCTAGGTGAGATGCGATTTCGTCTTGGGTGGACAGGGGGTTTGAGCCGCAGAGGGCTACATCCGCACCGCCCGCCAGCAGCGTGTCCATGAGCACTGAGGTTTCTTTGGTGACGTGGAGGCAAGCACTTATTCGTACTCCCTTGAGAGTTTTCTCCTTCGTGAATCGTTGCTTAATCTGATTCAGCACGGGCATGTGCATCGACGCCCATTCCGTCAGAAGCTTACCCTTTGGCGAGAGTCTTGGATCCTTAATCTTGAACTCTGGCATTAACTGAACTCCTTGCTGATGAAGTAGTTGACGACAGATTATCTAAACAGACGCTTTAAAAGGCTTTTATCCGACAAGCTCAGGCTTTCCCGCCGCCCTTCACCAGCTTCCGAACAAAAGTTATTAGAGATTGATGGAATCTAGAAGGTTGAGGCTGAATGAAGCTAAGCAAGTTAGAACGAGTAATCTTCTACATGCCAGTCTTGGGCGTCTTCGACGTGATGTCCACGTTTTTCGCCGAATTGCAGGGCTACCCGATCCACATATACGAGGTTGGGCTTTTTGCCTCCTACTTCTCCCAGAGAGGGCTGCTTCCCCTGTACATCTTCGCTTACCTCGGCATTCTTTCTGGAATTGCTGCGCTTCTGGTTTTCATAAAACGAGATGTCAGCACGGGCGCGTTGTCCGATGAGTTGGTGCTCTTGCTGGTGGTCGTGGCGGTGGGTCTCATAGAAGGCGTTTTAGCGAGCGCGGTAGTCTCAAACTCCATGATAGCAATGGGCAAGCTTATGCCCCCTTCGCTGCGGTGGCTCATCTACTTAAGCGTGTTCGTTGCTATACTCTCGTACACTTGGGACGAGTTGAAAGAGCTTTTCGGGTTTGATCTGCATGCCGAAGAATGAAAAAGAAAGGACGGTGGTTCTCAGAGAAACCTTAGACGCCTATTTGTCCTCAGTCTTCGGCGAAGACGTAGACATAATCAGCGTGGGCGAGCTGGGTGCAAAGGAGAAAGGAAAACGTGAAGAAGGAGACTTGAAAGGCTTCGGATACGGCACCCCTTACCTGATAGTCGTAAAAGTCGGCGATCGCGTGAAGAGGATAGTCTTGGAGACGATGCGCGCGACAGGAGGCTTCGGCCACGACTGCTTCAGTGACCGAGCTGGAATCCTTCTCTGGCAACATTCAGCGTTCAACAAGCTGCCACGACACGTGCGTTCCATCGACGTAGGCGCCTTCACAAAAAGGCAGGGTCTCAAATCTCTGGGCGACTGCGAAGAGTTTTTCATAGTCACCGATTTCGTGGAGGGCAAGCTTTACCACGAGGATTTGGACAGGTTGAAGATGTGCGAGCAAGCCTTGCCGCTTGACTTGGAGCGCTGCCGAGCTCTGTCCGACTATTTGGCTGAGATCCACAAGGTCAAGAGGGATGACTCGGAGCTTTATGTCCGTAGAATCCGAGACCTCGTGGGCCACGGCGAGTGCATAATGGGACTGACTGACAGCTACCCCGCTGGCTTACCATACGCCGGAGAGGAGGATTTGGCTGAGATAGAGAAGCGCTGCGTCGAGTGGAGGTGGAGGCTCAAGCGGTATACGCATAGGCTGGCTCAGGTGCATGGAGACTACCACCCGTGGAACATACTCTTCCGCAAAGACGCTGACTTCACTGTTCTCGACCGCAGTCGGGGAGAGTGGGGTGAGCCCGCAGACGACGTCAGCTCTATTACAGTCAACTACCTCTTCTACAGCCTACAATCCTTCGGACAGTTGGCGAAGCCCTTCGAAACACTATTCAGCCTCTTCTGGAAGAACTACCTGGACAAGACAGGTGACGATGAGATTCTAAGCGTCATCCAGCCCTTTTACGTCTGGCGCAGCTTGGTCGTCGCGTCTCCAGTGTGGTATCCCAACATGCCCGAGCACATCAGGGCTAAGCTTTTCAACTTTGTCCGGAGCATGCTGGACACTGAGAAGCTGGACTTGAAGGTTCTCAACTCATACTTCGAGCCTTAGCCTGTGCTTCTGGCTCATAGAGGATTCTTACTACACTGTTTATTTACTTTGTCAGCAGAGTTATTTTCTTGGGGGTGTAAGTCATAGACTTTCTGCTTACTCTCCTTCTCCTTCTCTTCGGCAGAGTGGGATGAACGTCAACTTGCACCCTCCCTCCAAC
>CAYGVX010000023.1:20588-26486 GCA_964353725.1 uncultured Candidatus Bathyarchaeia archaeon | reverse complement strand
TGCTCGCCTATTAAAAGGGAACGTGAGCTGGGTTTAGACCGTCGTGAGACAGGTCAGACTTTATCTGCTGGGAGTGTTGGCCGCCTGAAGGGAAAGGATCCCCAGTACGAGAGGAACGGGATGTTGTGGCCTATGGTTAACCGGTTGTCCGACAGGGCAGACGCCGGGCAGCTAAGCCGTCGAGGATAAGAGCTGAAAGCATCTAAGCTCGAAGCCTTTCCTGAAAAGAGGCGACCAATCCCTACGCATATGTGTCCGGCAACGGGCTCATTGTAGGGACGAGGGCACCCATAGAAGATGGGGTTGATGGAGCCGGGATGTACGTGTCGAGGCTTCGGCCGAGGCACTTAGTCCGCGGCTCCCAATAGCTCGAGGTGTCGGGCTATAATTGGCGTGAAGGTGTTTGGGTGTTATAGGTCTGCTGTGCCAACGGTGCTTGCGTTGTGTGGTGTGTAACTCTTTGTTTTCGTGTCAGTCACCGGAGCTTATATAGCTGTGAAATTCTTCGTTTGCACGCAGATTTCTTAAGGCGTTGCACAAACCATTATAAGGGTATGGCATTGTGAGCATTCCGGAATTGAAATATCCTGATGAAGAGCACAAGAGGGTGTTGACCGAGTTGGTGGAATATTTTAGGGAATATCCCGGGATACATGCTGTTGTTTTGACAGGGTCCTTGGCAAGGGGCAAGGCTGTAAAAGGATCATGTATTGATCTTCACATTTTTCTTGAGAAGAGAGTGTTGAGCATTTTGCCCTCAACTATCCAATCTAGGGAAAAGGCATACTCGCGTTTAGGAGGGGAAATCTGCTATTTCAACGCACAGGTTGAGGGTGGGGTTCAATTCGGTGATGTCAGAGTTGACGTTGGTTTTACCGATGGCGCGTTTGAGCCTTCTACCAAGAATTCATTTGACATAACTAGAGACGAGTTTGAGACAACCATTGGCAATCTGTTTGTTTATGCGATCGTCCTTCACGAAATCGGCGAGAAATATCAACAATTGAAGGAACAATATCTGCCTTTTTATGATGATAGTTTGAGGAAAGCGCGATTGGAAGGCACAGCGACAGAGTTTGACTACAAGATTTGGAAGACTCGGTGGCTTGCAAGAAGAGGTGAGTTCTTTGCGGCTCTGGACGCTTTGCTCGAGGCACAGCGAATATTCCTTCAGCACGTGTTCATAAAAGAGCGGAAATATCCAATCGACTATGTCAAGTGGTTGAAAGAACAGTGCTCGCAAATCCTCAAGAAACCAGAGATGTACCAGGAATTGGCTGACCTGATTGATGGATTAGAGCTCTCAATGGAATCATTAAGCGTGAGGAGCAAGTCGCTGGAAAGACTGTTTGCCAAGTGTGGCTTTTCTGTCAAATGCTAGGTAACCCGCTGCAAGTTCGACAGACAATTTTTTAAGGCAACAACACCTAATCAAGACTGAGGGTGGTTAAAAGTGCCACATGATAGGCGTGAAAACTGGCTCGGTATCCTCTCATTCGGCTTCTTCCTCATGCTCTTCGCCTTATTCTTCGTAATTGTGCCAGACTATGGAGACAGAGTTGTGGATTTCTTCAGGTCCTTCGAGTTGAAGGAAGTTTCACCCAACCTGTTCCTTCCAGCCCCCGAAGGTAATCACCCCGTGGTTTACGAGACGGTTATGCGCTTCTGCATGGTCTTCGGGCTGTTCCAGTTTTCCATCCTTGCCTTCAGGCTCTACTTTGGGTCCGCCGTGAGAAAAATCGCTGAGACCGTTTCAAACATCGTTTTGTGGCTGGGTGCAGCATACATGTTCAGTCTCCTCCTCCTCCCCCCGTCAAGGGCTGTGGAGTGGTTCCCCTTCATCGGCGGAATGATAGCTGTCGTAGGGTTCTCGATCGTCATCCGAAG
Organism: uncultured Candidatus Bathyarchaeia archaeon; assembly: GCA_964353725.1. Lineage (GTDB taxonomy): Archaea > Thermoproteota > Bathyarchaeia > Bathyarchaeales > SOJC01 > CAYGVX01. Next base: position 24,599 of record CAYGVX010000023.1, on the reverse strand, counting down.
CCTTGTGACACTTCTGTTCTGGCGTAGAAGCGAGAGCACTCAATAGAGAACAGGCTCGTCCTTCCCTGCCACTTCGGTTAGAAGCCTAACCTGCTCCAGAGTGAATTTTCCCTTGGGAAGCTTAGGCAATCCTGTCAAGGGAGGTGGACGCGGAGTACCAACCTCGTCAATTACATAGTACTCTTGGAACACCCGTTTCTGAAGCTCGTTTATGTACCATTCAACGATGAGCACCATCCGCAAGTAGTCCTCCTGCTTGGGAAACAGCATCAGGTCCCACTTCGTGTTGGTTAGGGGTATTCCCATCCTGAACAGCTTCATGTGGCACAGCTCATGGCGCACGCTGAAGAGCGCCGCATCGGGGTACAGCACTATTTTCGCCCGTCCTTTTGACCAGATGACGATTTCCGCCCGTTTGCCTACTCCTTCTGGCTTCTGCGCGTACTCAACCTCGAACCTCACGTCTTCTATGTCGAGTCTGCTTTTCCCCTCCTTTATCGTTTGCAACACTCGACCCTTAGAGAGCATCTAACATTATTCCCTCGGAGCTTTAGGCCGTTGTTTAAACCAGTCATTTTGGCGGTTGAAAGCTCTTTCGTATGGAAAATTATTTATTCTCATAGTATGTATGATGAGAGGGATGATATCCATGGCGAAATGTCCAAAGTGTGGATCAGAAGTCTCCAAGCCAAGAAAGACTTGGAAAATGGCAGGAAGACCTGACAAGAGCGGCAAGAGACTACAGTTGGAAATAGGACTCTTCGACTGTCCAAAATGCAAAAAGGCCTTCCGCAAAACTCTGAACAAGAAAAAAATCTAGAAACCCAAATCTCGTCCCTCCTTTTTTTCTTTTTTGTTTTTCCACTTCCACACACCATTCTGAAACGCGAATAGTTAAGTGAAAGATCAAACTTCTGGAAATGGTTGAACGTGGTTTCAGTGGACTCGGACATAATAGTCGTCGGTGGTGGCCCTGCAGGCTCCCTCTCGGCACTACACGCTGCAAAGCTAGGAGCCCGAGTTACGGTTTATGAAGAACACGGCGAAATAGGCGCTCCTGCCCACTGCACGGGACACGTCAGTTTTGCCGGCATGAAAAGGCTGAAACTCGGCTTGCCCGAAATAGCCTTCGAGAACGAGATCAGAGCAGTAGCCTTCCACTCCTCGTCTGGGTATCAGTTCTCAATCCGTTTTCCCTCGCCAGTTACCTGCGTGATCAACAGAAAACTGTTCGACCAACACATAGCGCGAAGAGCCGTGGAAGAAGGTGTTGAAATCGTCCGCGGCGCCCATGTAGATTCACTTCTAATCGAGAAAGGCTCCGTCAAAGGAGTCGTAGTCAAAAAAGGGAAGGAGACTGAGAAGTCAGCGTCTAAGGTTGTGATCGACGCCGAAGGTGTGTCTTCAGTCCTCCTAAGACGAGCAAGGCTGCCTTCGCTGAACCGCTACATGGTCGTTAATGGGGTGCAGGCAGAGGTTGACAGGGTGGATGGGGTTGAGGAGGACATGGTTGAAGTTTTTATGGGCAGAGCTTATGCTCCGGGCCTTTTTGCGTGGATTGTGCCCAGACATGATGGCACGGCGAAAGTTGGCTTGGCGGCAATCGGGGGGAACCCTCATGAATGCTTTTGCCACTTCGTCCGCCATCATCCTGTCGCTTGCCAGAGGCTTAAGCAGAGCAAGGTCACAAGCCTCGCTTATCACCCCATCCCACTCGGCGGGCCTATCCACAAAACGTTCCACAACGGATTACTGGTAGTGGGAGACGCCGCTTCACACGTTAAGCCCACGACGGGTGGGGGCATCGTCATGGGACTGACGTGCGCAAAAACTGCGGGCAAGACTGCAGCCTACGCTGTCCGTTACAAGGATTCCTCCGCTTCCTTCCTCTCAGAGTATGAACGTCGATGGAAGAGGGAAATGGGCTTCGACATGATGGTAATGAAACGCTTGAGGCTCATGCTCAACAACTTAGCAGATAGGCAGCTTGACAGGCTTGTCGCAATATCTTCGCGTCTAGAACTGGACAAAAGCCTCAAAGGTTTCGGAGACATTGATTTTCAGGGCACTTCGCTCCTCGGCATGGTTAAGAGTCCAAGGTTTTTGGCGACAGCGTTATATTTCCTAACGACTTCGTTCCTCTAAATGCGGTTTACAAGATGAGCGGGAAGTTAGAAGAGAGTTTCAGGTACAAGCTGGTAATAGCGGTGAGAGCGGATTTGAAGATGGGGAAGGGCAAGCTTGCTGCGCAGGTTGGCCACGCAGCGGTTTCCGCGACAGAGGAGGCCAGAAGAAAGCATCCTGAATGGTGGGAAGCGTGGCTGGGGGAAGGACAATGCAAGGTAGCCGTGAAAGCGAAAAACCTGCCAGACCTGTTAGGTCTTCAAAAAAGGGCAGCGCAAATGAAGCTTCCTTACAGTCTCGTCGTGGACCGTGGTCTTACGCAGCTACCTCCTGACACTGTGACATGCCTTGGCATCGGTCCAGCTCCTTCTGCGCAAGTGAACAGGATAACTGGGAATCTACCCCTCCTATGAAAATGGTGCCCGCGTTGAGAGTTTCAGCCATTGAGAGGCTGTTGGGCATCGAAACATTCGCCTCCGAAACCCTTGGCATAGGGGGGGTAATAAGGCACACGCCTGGGGATTTTGTGGTCGAGGAGGTTCTTGTTGACGGCTCAAAGGCTGAGGTGAAGTCAAACCCACCCACTCAATTGGCTGGGGAGGGGCGGTATCTTGTTTGTCTGCTTGTTAAGCGTAACTGGGATACTTTGCTGGCTGCGAGGCGAATCGCTAAACAGCTAGGCATTAGTGAGAGGCGTATTCAAATCGCAGGGATAAAAGACAAGAAAGCCCTGACTGCTCAACACATCAGCATCGAAAACATCAGCCTTGAAAAAGTGAAACGCCTTCAAATAAACGACATCCAGCTGTATCCACTCAGGCGTTCTACAAACATGGTTTTTCCCCATATGTCATTCGGCAACGTGTTCCACCTGACTGTAAGAGGCGTCTGCCATAGTCGACGGGTTATCCAAGAAAGAACCTCCAAAACACTCGATAAGCTGAGCACGCTGGGCGGCGTCCCAAACTTCTTCGGACACCAGCGCTTCGGCACCATACGCCCAATCACTCACTTAGTGGGCAAGGCTTTGGCGCAGAAGGATCTAGAGAAGGCGGCACTCATCTTTCTCGCTCAACCAAGTCCCCATGAACATCCACAGTCGAGGAAAGCTAGGCAAACCCTTTCAGAAACACGGGATTTCGCGAAGGCAGCCAGTTATTTTCCGCAGCAACTGTTGTATGAGCGACTGATGCTGTCTCACCTGGCTAGACATCCGGGCGATTACGTTGGTGCCTTCAGAAGGCTGCCGCCGCGTCTCTGCAGCATCCTTCTCCAATCATACCAGTCTTATCTCTTCAACCGCTTCCTCAGCCAACGCCTTCAGCGAGGCATCCCAATCAACCAGCCTCAAGTCGGTGACTACGCGGTGAAGACTGACCGATACGGCTTGCCCACAAAAACCTACGTAAAGGCTTCCGCCGAGAATCTTGAAGACCTATGCGAGGCGGTCGGGAAGGGAAGCATGTACGTGGCACTGCCTCTAATCGGCTTCAAACAAACCCCTTCAGAGGGCGTTGAGGGCGAAATAGAGCAAGCCATACTCAAAAATGAGCTAGTGACTCCAACAGACTTTTACATTTCCTCTATGCCCGAGATGAGCGCACCCGGCGAACCCCGAGCAGCTATCACCCCCATAATAGACCTATACGTGGAAACACCCGAAAGAGACGAGTTGAACAAGGGCAAGAAAAGACTACTGGTCAGCTTCACACTGCACCGCGGCTGCTACGCAACCATTATCCTACGGGAATTCATGAAGCCACGCAACCTGATAAAAGCAGGGTTCTAGCTCACTTTACTATCGACTATGTCGAGTTCAGCGTCAGAGACCACGTGAATCCACCAGCTTAGGGCTACGTACTCACTGTCATAGTACACGACTAATCT
>CAYGVX010000023.1:0-20488 GCA_964353725.1 uncultured Candidatus Bathyarchaeia archaeon | reverse complement strand
CGTGAATCCACCAGCTTAGGGCTACGTACTCACTGTCATAGTACACGACTAATCTCGCCATGCTGTCCACCTGTGCGTTCGCGGGCACGTTTCCCTCCCAAGACAAGGTCTCCCTCTCGTCGGGTTCCAGCGAGAGCTCCTTCTTCTCACCTTCCCAGCCCCACTCCTCCCCCTCAAAGGTCACAGTTACGTTCCAGTCGCCTTCAGTAGTCCCCTTGTTCTTGAACGTTATCTTGACCATGAAAGACTCACCCGGCTTCTTATCCACCGTTCCGCTACAAGTGGTTTCGTAGTCTAAAAGAGCGGCTTGGGCTGGCTTGAAGATGTAAACCATGCTCAGTACCACAAGTGCTAGTATGATGGTAGTTGCTGTTGCAGCCATTGTCTTCTTCCTCATTTCCGAAATTCTCCATTCTACAAGATTGTTGTTTCGCCATTTCTTATATGTTTGTGGACTTATTTTCTAGAAGAATACAGTGGATACCTGCTTTTGCGTTGCTCTTGCGGGGAAAGTGGTGTTTCGTCTTCAAACCCAATTTCACTATGGAAGCATCAAGCGGACTTTCATTAGAGGCCCTATGGCTGTTACCGAGCTACTCCATGGCACGGTGAACTGCAGCCGCTTCTTATGGAGTGAGCCTTGTTCGGTCTCTTGGAAACAAGACCACTTCTCTGATGTTCTTCTTACCCGTCAACATCATCAGCAACCTGTCTAAGCCGGCTGCCCAACCTGCGTGTGGTGGTAGGCCATAGTCGAACACCTGAAGATGATGCTTGAAGGATTCTGGTTTCAAACCCTGTTGGCTAAGTCGTTCCACTAGCAGGCTTCTTGAGTGTACACGTGTGCCTCCAGAAGCCAGCTCCATCATCTTCCACATGAAATCGAACCCTTCGCTAATCTCTGGTTTCTCCTCTTTTGGTTGAATGTAGAAGGGTTTGGACTTGGTGGGCCACTCTGTTATGAAGTAGAATTCTGGATGAAGCTTGCCTAAAGCTCGGTAGGCGGTCATAGGGATGTCTTCGCCCCATGGAATCTTTATCCTTTCTTCAGCTAGCTCGTCCAGAATTCGAGTGTAGGTAAACCGTTTTGTAGGAAGTTTCGGAGTATCCACTTTATGCTTTAGCACCTGCAGTTCTTTTAGGCAGTTTTCCTCGACCATTTTGCAGACGTAACGCGTGGCCTCTTCAAGTAACGTCATGGCGTCATCTGCGGTGGCGAAGGCTTGTTCAACGTCTATGGAGATGAACTCGCTGAGATGTCTTCGCGTGTGTGACTCTTCCGCCCTGAAGAAAGGTCCGATTTCAAAGACTTTCTCAAAACAGAGGGTCAACTCCTCTTTGTAAAGTTGCGGGCTCTGTGCCAGGTATGCTGGACGGTCAAAATAGTCTACAGAGAATAGAGCAGCTCCACCCTCGGTCGCCGTAGCTATGATCCTGGGAGTGTAGACTTCTATGAACTGCTTCTCTGAAAGAAACTCGCGGATAGCGGTCAGTGTCGTATGTTGGATTTTCCAGATCGCCCTGTTCTCTTCACGGCACAGGTCTAGAACTCTGGCGTTCAATCGTGTGTCCACAGTCGCGGGGGTCTTACCGGTCACGTCTAGAGGCAGCGGGTGCCGTGCAATTCCCAGTATTTTCATTTCCTTTGGGACTATTTCGAAGCCTCTCTGGGTCATCGCCGTCTTCTTCACCGTGCCCTTTACGCCTATACAATACTGAATCTGTAGGGCGTCTGCTTTTTCCAGAATTTCCCTGCTAGTCTTCTTTTTCGGAAGGGTAATTTGCACTGTCCCCTGCCGGTCTTGGAGGATTATGAACTTTATGGCGCCCAGGTCTCGGATTTCTCGAACCCAGCCGAAGAGCGTGACTTCTTCGCCGTCATGCTCAGATGTTAGGTCTGTTGTGTATTGTGTTCTTCTCCAATCGCTTATCGCGTCGGGTTCCATTGTCAAGTCTGCCTCAGCATGAGAATTCCACTCTCAGAGTCATGTTTCTGACTCTTTTGGCAACCTGTTTCATCGCTTTTACGTCTACAGGCAGCGGCCTTCGTCCCCTTCTCCTAAGGATAACCCGAGTTTCAGTTGTCCCGTCTGGGAGCCAAATCGTGTTTATGGTCAAAACAGTTAACGGGGCAAAAAGATCCTCGATGAACTTCCTATCATCCACATTGTGTTCCAAGATGCGGACGACTTTTCCAGTTTTCTCTCCAATAGCCCTCATGATTTTCCCGCCAAAGCCTAGGAGACGAGCAACATCGCCTCTTCCAACGATCAACGCGAGAACACTGTCTTCTTCCACGGCGTTGTGGAAATAAACATCTTGCAGAGGAGGATACTTTTCTTCGAGTGAAAGAAGCAGGCGGGCGACCTCCAGATATGTGTTGCTTATCTGCCCCGACTTGACTTTGGTCTGGCATTTTGAGCATAATATCCCACTTTTCAGGCAGAAATTGCACAATTGTCCTTTCATTTTAGTATCCTCTTAGACTGGGGAGGGGCAAGATGCGCTCAGTACACTGGTATGAGTTTCATTCTGCTCGAGGCGTGTCGCAGACCCCTGCCCTTGCAAGGCTTGAGACCGCCTCACTCGTTGAGGCATTTACTGGCTTTAGGTGCAGCATAGTAGATAAATATATTACGGTATTTGGGCTAGACGTCCACCTAGCTTGCGCCTATTCGGCGGCTTTGATTCTTGCGTGCAATAGGCTTAATAGCATTACTATCGTAAAATTCCATCTTGTCCAAAATCAAGATGGGAGCTCATTGACAAACGACACGATCCTAACAAGTAGGCCCCTGCGCCTACTCCGCATGCTCTACGAAACAGGCAAGTCTATCACCATTTACACGCTGCGGGTCAAGCAGAGCGATTTGGCAGCACGGCTGGGGATAAGCCGTCAGGCCTTGAACGTACACTTGCGGAAGCTTCGAGATCAGGGCTATATACGCACAGGCAGAGGTTTCATAGATGTAACTGAGAAGGGCTTAAACCTCCTCGGAATCTCAGCAAACCCTGCCTTCGTTTTCCTGAAGATCTCTCCGTTAAAACGTAACAAGGCCTACGACAAGATTTTCCAGTTTCCGATCCAAAGGGTCTACCGCATAGCGGGCGACATGGATGCGATTCTGGTTATTGAACGAGAAAAGGTAGACGAGGCCCTCAAAATGCTGGCAAGCGTCGATGGAGTCTTGGACACAAGAACTTATATCGCCATTCAAACGTTAAAATAGCCCTCCCCTCAAGGAGCATCTTTGATGAAACTCTTTGAATATGAAGCAAAGACCATTCTGGCGAAATATGAAATCCCGATTCCACGTGGCGCGCTCGCCACCTCTTCCGCTCAGGCAAGAGAAGCTGCATCTCAATTCAAAGCCCCCTATGTTATCAAGGCCCAAGTACTTGTCGCAGGTCGAGGCAAGGCAGGCGGGATACAGTTTGCTGAAAAAACAGAGGAAGTTGAGGCTGTCGCTGCAAGAGTCTTAGGCATGAAGATAAAAGGTCTCGAGGTGGGCAGCGTCTGGATGGAGGAGAAGGTCGAGATAAAACGGGAGCTCTACTTCGGCATAACCACTGACCGCTCCAATCGGTGCTACGTAGCAGTCGCCTCAACCGCTGGAGGAGTGGACATAGAAGAAGTCGCAGCGAAGACGCCTGAAAAAATCGTCAAGATGCCAATAGACCCAGTTATAGGCTTCAGAGGCTACCATGCTCGACAGGTTGCCAGCAAGATGGGGTATTCGGGCAAGGTCATGCTTGCTCTCGCTGCGATATTCGAAAGACTCTACAAGGTCGCCATGGATTTTGACGTGGAGCTGATCGAGATGAACCCCATAGTCGAGACCGCGGATCAGAAGTTCGTTGCAGCGGATGCTCGGATAATAATTGATGACAGTGCCCTTTTCCGTCATCCCGAATACAGAGAACGGTTGTTTTCAGAGGACCAGACTGAGCTTACAGCCGCGGAAGTCAAGGCTCGAAGAGAAGGATTAGCTTACGTGCAGTTAGATGGCGATATCGGCATAATGGGCAACGGAGCAGGTCTGGTTATGGCAACGCTCGATGTGGTCAAACTCTATGGAGGTAATCCCGCCAACTTCCTCGACGTAGGCGGAGGCGCTTCCGAAGAGCAAATCGCATCAGCCCTCAACATACTGCTAACAGACAAGAAGGCATCAGTGGTCCTCATCAACATCCTAGGCGGCATAACCCGATGCGACGAAGTGGCACGAGGAATCTTGGATGCACAGAAGAAAATCGGCTTCACAAAACCCATAGTAATACGTTTGGTGGGCACAAACGAGGAAGCAGGTCGGCGCATACTCACCGAAGCTGGGATCCACGTCTTGGATAGCATGGAAGAAGCGGCCGAGAAAGCAGTGAATATGTCAAGGAGAAGGTGACATGATTGGGAACAATAGTAGGAAATAGCACCCGTGTCGTGGTGCAAGGCATAACAGGCTCACAAGGCACCTTTCATACGGCACTGATGTTGGACTACGGCACGAAAGTAGTGGCAGGGACGACTCCGGGAAAAGGCGGAATGGACTTCCACGGAGTCCCTGTCTACGATACAGTTGTCGAAGCAGTTGAAAAACACGATGTCAATGCTTCGATAATATTCGTTCCCGCACCCTTCGCCGCCGATGCCGCGTTAGAAGCCATGGACGCTAACATCAAAACCATAGTGATAATCACCGAGCATATTCCGATAAAAGACTCCATCCAGCTCATGGCCCACGCCAGACAAAGAAACACTGTTATCATAGGACCTAATACGCCTGGCATAATCACTCCCAATGAATGCAAACTGGGAATAATGCCAGCACACGTTTTCAAGAGAGGTGCAGTGGGCTTAGCTTCGCGTAGCGGAACCCTCACATACGAGATCGCAGCGGAGCTGACAAAACACGGCTTGGGGCAGTCTACCTGTTTCGGGCTGGGAGGCGACCCTGTGGTAGGTCTGAGCTTCGTAGATGCCTTGAGACTATTTGAGAAAGATAGCCAGACGAAAGCGGTTGTCCTGATAGGTGAGATAGGTGGCAACGCTGAGGAACGGGCTGCAGAATACGTAACTGATTATCGGTATCCGAAGCCAGTGGTAGCTTTTGTAGCTGGGCGCTCAGCTCCTTCGGGAAAGCGAATGGGGCATGCGGGCGCAATCGTGATGGGCAAGGCGGGAACAGCGGAGAGCAAGATTGAGGCATTCAAAGCTGCGAGAGTCATGGTTGCAGAGAGACCGAGTGACGTGGCTAGGCTTTTGGCTGGAAGTGTTTGAACGGGAAGGCTTAAATATAAGAATGAGTCACTCCTCATATGAGGAATATTTCAAATGGAGTTGAGGAGATGAAATACACTCTAAGCGAATCCTGCTACATGTTCTTCTCCACGTTGTCTAATCCAACACGGCTGGCGATTCTCGAGCTTTTAAGGAAAGAGCCGAGAAACGTGACCGAGATGGCCAAAATCCTGAAACAGGAGCAAAGTATGATCTCCCACAATCTCAGACCCTTGGAAAAGTGTGGGTTCGTGTTCTTGGAGAGAAAAAGAGAGGGGCACTTCTACTCTCTCAACAAGGAAACGATGGAGCCACTGTTCAAAATCTTCGCTCAACATGCCGTAAAATACTGTGACACGAAGGGAAAATGCTTAACAGCCAGGCACCTTAAGAAACGTGGCAAAAAGGAAGCAGCAAAATCGCTTTATCTGAGTCGCAATTAGAAAAGGAGGATAAAAAAATGGCTAGCCGAGAAGAAACGGGAAAAAACGTAAAAGAACTCGTAAAGAGCTTGATCAAGCAGTTGCATGAAGGGAGGAGCCCTGAGGAGGTCAAAAGGGAGTTTCGGAGCCTTCTGCAAAACGTCAGCTCTACACAAATCGCCCAAGTGGAACAGGAACTCGTGAAAGAGGGTATGTCTCAAGAAGAAATCCGCAAACTCTGCGACGTCCATCTGGCGGTTTTTCGCGAGTCCCTCGAAAAACAGAAGATCGAGCTCGAGGCGAACCATCCGATATCAGTTTTCATGGAGGAACACAACGCGATCCTCAAGTATGTTGAGGAGCTTAAAGGCATAATCAACAATGTCGCCGCGGCAAGCAGTTACGGTGACGTGGCAGAAGAAATACGCAAGCTGGGATACATCGCAGAACATCTCATGGAAGTGGAAAAACACAATGTTAGAGAAGAGAATGTTCTTTTTCCATATCTTGAGAAGCATGGCATTAGCGAGCCGCCCGCGGTTATGTGGGCTGAGCACAACGAGCTGAAGGAGAAGAAGAAGCAGCTTCTCAGGCTTTCAGAAACCCACGAAAAACTGGCATTCAGAGACTTTGCAAGACAGTTGACGGAAGTCGGCGGCTACATAGCTAAAGCATTGCCGAGCCACGTCTACAAGGAAAACCACATTCTCTACCCAGCTGCCCTGCAAACGATAGGTGAGGACGAGTGGCGGGAAATAAGGGAGCAATGCGACGAACTTGGCTACTGCTGCTTCACTCTTAGGTACATGAAGACTGGAGGACAAGAGGAAGTACAAGCGTCAGTGGAACTGATGGGGTTCGAGACTGGAAACCTGACCAAGGAGGAGGTGGAAGCCATGCTTAACTCGCTACCCGTAGACGTGACTTTCGTGGACACAGAGGGCACTGTTCGCTATTTTAACAAGGCTGAGGGAAGAGTTTTCCCACGAACTAAGGCTGTGATAGGGCGCAAGGTTCAGATGTGTCATCCGCCTAAGAGCATTCACATAGTCAACCAAGTAATAGACGATCTTAAGAAGGGTAAGAGAAAATCAGCGGACTTCTGGATAGACATTAACCAGAGAAAAATCCACATACGATACTTCCCAGTACGTAGCCAGAAGGGCGAAATCATCGGCATAATGGAAGTAACCCAAGACATCACGGACGTCAAGAAGATTGAAGGCGAGAGAAGACTGCTGAGCGAAGAGGGGTCACCCTAGCCCAATCCTTCCCTTATTCCCCCGTGGGATTCTGTTTTGAAATGTGTTCTCTTGGCTATGAGAGGAAAAGTATATTTGTGCCCACCTTGTTGAAAAATAGGACAACGAGGAGAGACCGCTCTTGCCCATAACTGATCTGCAGAAGAAGACCATCGCGCAGCGCCACAGGCTTTACATGAAGATCTGCCGGGATTGCGGGGCACGGAACGCGTCTTCTGCTGTGAAGTGCAGGAAATGCAGAGGCAAGAATCTCCGTTGGAAGAAGCGTGAACTGGTCCGCTAAGGCTCTACCTCGCCTTCCTCTTCTGGAGCAACGAAATCATGCCATCCCTTTCTGATGCTACCTATTCGGCCTATGTTTGTTTTCACGATGTCGAACCTGAATGGACTTTTCATCGTTCTTGCAAGCTGCTCCAGGAGGAAGCTAGGTCGTCTTAAGAAGAATCTGCGGTAGTAGTGGCGAATTAGGGCTTTAATTTCGTTGTGGGGTATGGTTTCTGGGTGTATTTTCGAGGCGGCGACTCCCATTTCCCAGTATTCTCTTTCCTGTTCTCTGGTCATGCAGCCTTTTTCCTTGAATTCGTCCCAGATTGCCATGCCCGGGAATATGCCCAAGATGTTGTACTGGGGGACGTCCAGCGGGGTTTCCAAGGCGAATCGGAGAGTGTTCTCTATCTCCTGTCTCGTTTCGGATGGGGCGCCGACGATGAATGAACCTACGATTATGTCCATTCCCGCTTTCCTCGCTGTTTCTACGGCTGTTCTGGACTGTTGTGGGGTTGTTTGTTTCTGGTAATAGTCCAGTATTCTCTTGTTGGCGCTCTCTATGCCGAAGTATATTATTCTGCAGCCTGCTTTGACCATGTGGCGCATGAGTTCGTGGGAGGCGTGGTTCACCCTGCCCTCGCAGATCCATTCGATATCCATCTTTTCCTCGTTGATTTTTTTGCAGAGTTTGATGATCCTTTTCTGGTCTATTGTGAGGCTGTCGTCTACGAATAGAAACTGTTTGTATCCTTCGCCTGTGAGATGTCGTAGTTCTTCGAGGGTTGCTTCCACTGACCTTGGGCGCCATATGCCGTGGACGATTTTTTGGCATCCGCAGAACCTGCAGTGATAGGGGCAGCCTCGGGATGAGAGGAGTGTGGTAAACTTTTTGGGTGCTCCTATGGCGCCTACGAGGGTTGAGTGGTACTCGACTCTTAAGAGCGTGCGATCGGGGGTTGGTAGGGTGTCGATGTCTTTGATGAGCGGTCTGTCTGGTGTGGTGAAGATCTTACCTTCTTCTCTGAAGGTTATTCCCCGCACTTTTTTCAGACTGTGACCTTTTTCGAGTGCTTGGGCGAGCTCTCTGGTTGTTTCTTCTCCTTCGCCGCGGACGGCTATGTCTATTTGGGGGTATGCGGTGAGGATGCGCTGGTCATTGAAGGTGGCGTAGTAGTTTCCCAAGATTGTGATGATATTGGAGTTTGCCTCCTTCACTCTTTCAGCAATTCTGGCTGCGGTTTTTCCCGAGCTTGCGAGGGCTGAAAAACCTAGGACGTCCGGGTTTTGCCTCAGCGTCCACCTTGCAGCCTCTTCTATGGTATACCCTTGGGCTGCTTGGTCTAAGACTGCGACCTCTGCACCCTCTTGGTCTCTGAGAATGGTAGCTATGTAGAGTATGCCCAGCGGCGGCCAGGAGCCTATGACCTTGCTTTTCTCTGTCAGTGAAAGTTCCTCGTTGGCTCCTGGGCTTATGAAGGCGAATTTCATGGTTTCTCAGTTTTCCATCTGGTTTACTGTCTGGGTGCGGCATATGAAACTTTTGTCGGTGTGTTTTCTCTGCGTGGGGTCTAGACCGTTCTATCAGGCTTCAAACGTGGTGTTGGTTTGGGGTGATAGTCGTAAAAGGATATAAGGGATTGAGGGTTTACCGTTTCATGCTCGTGCAAGGGCCGGTAGTCCAGCCTGGTTAAGACGTCGCCCTCACGCGGCGAAGATCGCCGGTTCGAATCCGGCCCGGCCCACCAGAAGCCATTTTTTCTTTGGAAGGCATCAAGAATGGTGTTTCTCGTAATGGACAGCACTCGATTGTGAGATCTAGATGCAAGTCGGAAACCAAGGCTGTCTTCGGCAGAAGTGGCTATTTCTTGTCTTTGGGTAGGCAGTACTCGGGTTCCATGCATACTTTGTACCCGCATTTCGGGCATCTCCACTCCAATGTCTCATTTACCATCTTTCCACCACATTTTGGGCAACTCCTAGTCCCACTCTGACCTTTACTCATGGCTCATTTCTTCCTCCTCATTCTCTCAACTCTCTCAGCCTTCTTGGGCTTTCTTTTTTTCTTTCGCCCAAAGAAGTGGAGGTATCGCCGTATGTCTTCGTGGATGGGTCTGGGAATATCGGTTCGAGGGAAATAGATGTCCATTCTTCCCTCCGGAGGCACGATGGGATAATTAGGCGTGACTCGCTTGTAGACGTGGCGGTAGAGGAGGTAGCAGTAGATGATGAATGCTGCGAGGAACAAGGCGGAGGCTAAGAGCATCTGAACCATTGTGGCTAGCAGGAGAAACGGGGTGTAAATGCAGGCTCCTAGAAGGATTAGTAGCCAGAACCTGAGGTGTCTCTTCAAAGCTTCTTTCCCCAACTAAAGAGTGCTCTTTCTCGACTATAACGTTTTACAAGCTTCGAGAGCCGGGGAAAAGAGGAATGTTGTTCGAGAAAAAAGAGGACGTGTGACTATTTGAGTTTTTGAGGTATGGCGACCGCCGTGTGAGTCCTTCTGACCCCTTTGACAGTTTGGAATTCTTCGAGGATGTCTGCCAGCATGTTCATGTCCTTGAAATCGATGAAGGCAACCACGTCGTACTGCCCGGTGACGGCGTGAGCCATCTTCACGCTCTTAAACTTCTGCGCTGACTTGGCGATGCTCCAAGACTTTCCGGCATCGCAGTTGACCAAAACGTATGCTTCCACATGCGTTCACCAACCTAAAAACTGCGGAGGAGACATATAACGTCTCTGTCACAAGGCTCACTATTCTATACGGTTAGGAAGTAACCTGCAAGCATGAACACACCCGCCAGAAGCAAAATCAAACCCAAACGAAGGAACCCTCTCGCCCTCCAAGCATCCCTTCTCATAATTTCACTGGGACCTACAGTCTCAGCTCCGCTCACGGCGGAAGCTGCTGCAGCAAGGATCGCCGCCTTTATGCTCCAAAAGCTTAGTCCACCTCTTCCCAGCAAGAGCAGAAAGCCCACTAGGACCGATGCGACTCCCTCCAAAAACAGGGCGTCCGTCGGAGAAACCCACTTGCTGGAGGAAAACACCAGAACATTGGCAAAATATGATGCAAAGGCGACGAGTAGGGAAACTATGGCAAGCACAGCAACGTTGAAGAGGAAACGCCTTTTCACACGAATCCACGCCTGACTTTCTCCCACAGCTGAGGCGAACATCGTGATATGGCCAGAGCAAGCATCCACATCTCCTTCGACAATCTCAGGCATCCCCTACTCTCAACTGCAGATACTCCATAGTTAAGCTTTCACGATATGCAGTTCCCAGAAAAACTTAAAGATAGGGTAGAGGCAAGAATGTGATACCGCGCCGAGGTAGCTCAGCCTGGGAGAGCACCCGGCTGAAGACCGGGTTGTCGACGGTTCAAACCCGCCCCTCGGCACCACAGACGGATTCGTGCGCGCCAGATTTATGGAACAGACATTTTCAGCAAACACCAAAGGAGATACGTGGCCAGATAGCTGGGGCAATCAAAGAATATGACTCGTAGGCATCAGGGTCTTGGGAATGCCAAGACCTCCTAGGATGCGCTCTTATAACCCCTAGGCAAGTTTTTCGAGAAATCGAGCAAGAGGTCGCGCGTGTTGGATTCTTTCAGATGTGACACCGTCGAATTCCACAGTCTTTTCTTCGCCCGTTCTTGTGTTCTTGTATAGAGCTCTAAACCTTGGGGAGTAAATTATTGCCCGCTCGGTGACTTCAAGTAGCTCCTTGACAAGTCTGCTTGCATCTTTTGGACGTTTGAGTATTCTGGATCGCATGACGTTCAAATCTGCGTCCGGAGGAATCTCCTTTGCTCCATATTCTTTCAATATCTTCGTAGGGTTTCTCTCTGAAGGAGCGGATGGTAGACGGTTTGGTGAGACTTCCTGTCCAGATCTGTCAAGGATAAGAGACGCTTTGACATCAAGTACTAACCGTTCTTCTCCTTCAAGTCTAATCGCATTATTGTCTTTCAAATGGGAATCATCCGGCTGGCTAGGCTTGAATTTGTGGTTCAAGAGAATGATTTCTAGAACTTTCCTATCAACTCGGATCGTGTAGGCACACTTGCGATAGTAATCAATGAAATACCTTCCGCTGATCACCATATAAGGTTCATAATACTTATCAATGGAGACGAGTCGAATCTCTTCCGGT
Organism: uncultured Candidatus Bathyarchaeia archaeon; assembly: GCA_964353725.1. Taxonomy (GTDB): domain Archaea; phylum Thermoproteota; class Bathyarchaeia; order Bathyarchaeales; family SOJC01; genus CAYGVX01. The sequence continues at coordinate 9,101 of CAYGVX010000023.1, read as the reverse complement.
CTAGACCTTACGAATCCAAATCTAGTGAATAGCTGCGCCTTCAGTTTCTCCCCCGTTACCTTTATCACGGTTGGGTCAACACGTGTCTCATAAACAACCGTCTTCCTCTCTGCTATCTTTTCGCTGGAAGGTGTAGTGTCAGTTGACGTGACTATCTTCTCATCAGTAACTGCTTCAGTCAACCGTAGTCCCTAACTGTTGTCTCTGCTTCCTGCACATAATAGGGATTATGAAGTAGGAAGACGAATCAGTGCTAAACTCCTCAGCGCTCTCCCTCATGCAATCCGATAGTGTCTCCCCCATCTGGGCTTTTCTACAGTACGTCTACTACGAGGCTCACTTGCCTGGTTCGGGCGTGTCTCCTCCTTCCGGTGAGTGTTCGTAAACCATAAGCTTCGTTCATGACTCGAAGGAGCTGGAGACAAAGGCTATAGCCTTTTCAATGCTTCAGCTGCGATTACGGGTCGAAGATGTCAGTATTCCTTAGTCGCCAACGTCGCGCGCGTGCGAAAGCCCAGATGCATGTGTAAGGCGCGTGTTACTGCGAATGGGGATGAAACGATGTATGCCTACGTCTGTCATTTCTTCTTCTGTTTGACTGTTCCTCTGTAGCTGCGCATGTTTTCTTCGCAAACATCTGGTTTCCATTCGCATACACCCTTGACTATTTCTCCCAGATAGTAGTCAAACTCCTCGTTGGTTATGCTACCTGCACAGTCAACTTTGTACTCGAGCACACCTTTCTTTCTGCTTGCAGTTATCATGACGAGGACATCATTCTTGGGCATTTCTTGTTCCCGCCGTGGTTCTTGATTCCACCTACTATGTAGTACTGGTTTTAAGATTTGTGCCATGGCCTACTCGTCTCATTTACGATTCTATGGATTACGGTTTTGCACGTAAGTTCCTTGAAGACAGACGTCGATTCCTGCGATCTAGGCCAGGATTAGCTCTGACTTAGCCTGCCTCATTATACATTGATCTAAGATCCGTCGGCAATGTCGATCGCTGCCTTCCAAGGAATTTCCTCCCCGGTGGCAAGGAAATGTCAAAATGCGCCCATTAGAGTGTGACAAATTCCGTCTTCAACTGTTTCAGCGAGATGATTGACTTAGTCTTCCAAATGCCTTTCATCTTGGAAATGACGTTCTTCAGGAAGTCGTAGTAATCATCCTGGTCCTTGGTCCTGGCTTTGAGAATCAACTCCCATTCTCCAGCGCGTGCGTACAAGTCACGTTGTCTGTTTGGACACATCTTTTGTATGCTTTGGCTCAATATGGATTGTCAAGTCCGCGGTTGGAACCTCTTCTTTAAGTTCCTCTTCCAAATGGTCGGTAAGATTGTGAGCTTCTTCTACGCTAAGGGCGCCGTCAACTGAGAGATGGAGTTGTGCAAGGACACGGCTCCCATGTCGACGAGTTTTCAGATCGTGGAAGTCGATAAAATGGAATTTATGACGAGATAACACTTCCTTTATCATCTTCTCTTCTTCATGACACGATTGGTCCATGAGTTGATGTGAGGATTTCAGAATCAATCCTACGCCCATTCTGGCAATAACAGCAGCGATCGCAAAGGCAAGTATAGAGTCAATTGAGCCCCAACCAGTTAGTTGAGCAACAAATAGGCCAATCCATACTCCGACAGATGAGATTACATCGGACAGAAGATGACCTGCATCTCCTTCAAGTGCCGGAGACACACTTTCTCTGGCAGTGCGTCTCAAGAGCAATGAAAGACCCGCGTTTAGGGCTGTTGCAAACATCGATATGCCGATCGCGAGATTCAACTCGAAGAGTTCAGCTGATTCGAAGATGCGCCCCGTTGCAGCATAGATTATGAGAAGCGCGGCTGCAATTATGAAGAGTCCTTCCATCATCCTTGATATTTCCTCGACTTTCTGATGGCCGTAATGATGGCTGTCGTCGGGCGGTCTATCTGAGATATACACCGAAAAGAGCATCAAGCCCGAGGCAGCTATGTTTATAATGGATTCGAGTGCATCGGAGAGCAAGGCAATGGAGTTCGAGATGAAATATGCTACTAGTTTTATAACGAAGATGGTAACGCCACCGATTATTGCCATTAAAGCAGCCTGACGCTTTCTCATTGTGGTAGATTCAAGGAGTCCATGCTTTTAGGAGTTTCCACTAAGAATGTAGGGAATCGTAGAGCGTCGCACATCTGTCTGCTCTTCTCATTCTGTTCTCAAGATTCAATCTGTGTGTGGGACTTGGGCTAACAATGAAATGGACGGGGATGTCTAGCACTCTTAGCCCCAACAAACTGGCAGTTTTCAGCCGACATGACTGCTACCTCGAGCAAACATCGCAGTTCTGCACCAAGTATACCAGTGCTTAAGTAGCGAAATATGTGATATTTCCCTGAGATAGTGATTTCGAATCCTTCAAGAGGTGTTATGACGATGAATATCGGGAAGCTTACTCGAGACAGAATACTTCAAGCTCTTGTCGGTGTGTTTAAACCGCTCGACTATGTACATGCCTTTTACGAGGGAGGGGCTGCTGCCTTTGACCGTGTCGACGAATGGTCAGACATCGACGTTTACATTGTAGTGGACGATGAGAAGGTCGAGGAAACTTTCCTTGTCTTTGAGAAGGCGTTGAAGTCATTATCTCCCATAAAACAGAAGTATAAGCTGCCTCAGCCTCCATATCCCGGCGTTTACCAAGCCTTCTACAGACTGGAGAACACAAGCGATTTTCTTCTCCTAGACCTCGCCGTCTTGCAGTCTACCAGTCCAGATAAGTTCTTGGAGCCGGAAATACACGGCAACGTGGTGTTCTACTTCAACAGATCAAAAGAGGTTCGCTGCGCCCCCTTAGACAAGGATGCATTGGTAAGAAAGATAATGGAGAGGATTGCGAGGTTGAAAGCGAGGTTTGACATGTTCAACTGCTTTGTGCAAAAGGAGATTAACCGAGGCAACCACCTCGAAGCCTTGGATCTTTACCACATGTTAACCTTGGCGTCTCTCGTTGAGGCTTTACGGATGAGGCACAACCCAGTTCACTATGATTTCAAGATGCGCTATGTGTATTGCGAACTCCCGCAGAGGACAGTGCAGAGACTTGAGCGCCTGAGTTTCGTCAAGAATAGCAAGGATTTGCAGAAAAAATACCGAGAAGCCATCGATTGGTTCCACAAGGTCACGTCGGAGATTGAAGAGAAGAACGTGGAGAGACTAGTTGGTAAAGCATAATGACTGTTCGGGGCTATTCCAGAGGTAGCTCCATTAACACCCTGTCAGTATATGTCCCGTCGAGGAATTTCACGTCGCGGGTCAGTTTGCCACATTTCTTGTATCCGCATTTCCTATACACATGAAAAGCCATCTTGTTTGAGGCATGGACGGACAACTGCAGGATTTCTAGCCCGTTTTCCTTGGCGATTTCGACGAACGTCTTCGTCAGCATGGTTCCCAGTCCAAGACCGCGGTATCCATTGCGGATGAAGATGCCGTACTCCGCGGTGTGCGCTCGCTTGTCGGTGCGTCGGTGAATACTCGCACCCCCGACCACTCTTCTGTCAACTCGCGCAACTAGATATTGCATACCAGCCTTCACGCTGCGTTCAAACCATTTCCGTTCTTCCTCCATGTCCGTTATCTCGTTGTTCATGAAGAGAAACTTGCCCTCGCGGATGACGCTGTTCAACGTGTCTACCACTTCAGGCAGGTCCTCCTGTTTCAACCAGTCGAGAGTCGCTGTTCTCCCGTCCCCCAGCTTTAAGGTCTTGAAAACCACGAAATCACCCCTGTCTTCTAGAGTTGTCTTGAAAGAAGCAGATAAGCTTGTGGCGGGCGCTGTTGTGCGACTATACTCTAGCCCGGTACAGGGGTGTCAACCTGCCCTGCTGAGAGCTCGGGGTCCAAGCATGGTCTCGGCACCGACGTCGATTGACTCTTATCCTGTATAAAGTGGGAGCCTTCCTGTGCATGCACAGGAAGGGCGGAATGATCAGATGTGATGATAGACGAGTGCGAGATATTCGGGTTCGCGGTACTTGTCTTCCCGAATAGATACGTTTATCTCATCAGGGTTTTCAGTAAACTCCCATCGTACTGGTAAACTCGGTGACTACATGGAGACTGCGGTTGAGGCTAGAAGCCTTGTCAAGATCTACGATGGCAAGGTGCGAGCTCTAGACGGGGTTGACCTGCAGGTTGAAGCTGGCAAAGTGTTCGCCCTTCTGGGTCCGAACGGTGCTGGCAAGACAACTCTGATAAGAATACTGACTACACAGCTCAAACCATCGTCTGGCGAAGGTTACATCTTCGGGCTGAACGTTGTCCGTGAAGGTGCACGGGTCAGGAGGCTCATAAGTTACGTGCCCCAGGAGATGAGCGTCTGGACAGATGTCACTGGTTACGAGAACCTTCTAGTCTATGCTAAGATCTTCGGAATCCCGGCGCAAACAAGGAAGAAAACCATTGACGAGGTTTTGGAGGTCATGGGGTTAATCGAAGTGGCCAACAATCTCGTCAACACGTATTCGGGAGGAATGATTAGACGACTAGAGGTCGCTTGTGCCATGTTGATAAAGCCAAGAATCATGTTCCTGGATGAACCGACAATCGGTTTAGACCCTGCCGCCAAGAAAGTCGTGTGGGAGCGGCTTACGTCTTTCAAGAAAGAGTACGGCGTTACGGTTTTCTTCAACACTCATTACATGGATGAAGCCGACCTGTACTCTGACGAGATTGCTATAATCAACAGAGGAAAAATCGTCAAGCTTGGCACTGCTGAGGAGTTGAAGTGCTCTCTCGGAGGAGAGGTCATTCTGCTAAACCTTGGGGATACACCTCTCAAAGAAGATATCTCACGCATCGTTAGACGAGCGAGTTCAGTCAAGGACGTAATCATGAATGGCTCCGAGCTAAGCGTCGTCGTTGAGAACGCCGAGGTGACCTTGCCTCAAGTGATGGAGGCTCTGAGAGGCGACAACGTTTCTGTAGAGAGAATATCAATAACGAAGCCGACTCTAGACGACGTTTTCCTGAAATATGCGGGGACTAGGCTTGAGACGACTGGAAGAATCAGCGAAACCACTCAAATCAGAAGAATGGTCAGGAAGGGATAGTGATGAGAGATTCTTTGAGAACCTTCTTCGTCATGATTGAGCTCGAGTTAAGAAGACTTCGACATGATCGGACGGAGCTCTATTTTCGAGCGGTCCAGCCCACGTTGTGGATAGTCGTTTTTGGGCCAGTAATGAGCGCGGTCCGAGCTATACCTACAGGCGGCATACCTTACACTGACTTCATCACGCCCGGTGTCATGATTCAGTCCACCACATTTGCGTGCATATTCTACGGCTTGATGATTGTTTGGGAGAGGGATTCTGGCATCTTGAAAAAGCTCCTCGTTACTCCTGCCTCCAGATATGCCACCGTTATAGGTCGATCTATGGCTTCAGGAGTTAGGGCAGTGTTCCAAGCATTGATGATCATCCCTATAGCCCTGCTTATCGGGGTCAAGTTCGTACCTGAAGTTGCCTATTTCCTGTTGGCTCTTGTCATAATCTTCTTTGCATCAGGAGGCTTCGCAGCCATCTCCATCTTCGTAGCATCTTTCATGAAAACAAGAGAGAGATTCATGGGCATTGGACAAGCAATAATAATGCCGCTCTTTTTCGCAAGCAACGCTTTATACCCTGTCCAGATTATGCCACAGATCCTGAAGGATTTCTCTACCGTCAACCCTCTGAGCTATGTGGTTGATGCAGTCCGAGGGTTGTTGATTACCGGGGACTTGTCCAACCTCTTAATCGATGTGGTGGCGATAGCGATTTTCGACATTGTCATGTTTGTTGCAGCGTCGATAAGCTTCAAACGGATAATAGAATGATCGGGATTAGTGCCTCCAACAGTGTCTAAGGAGAAGCTCCATCATACACTCTGTCCGTTATGTACCCACAAGGAGTTTTCGGCGCGAGTCAGTTTGCCCATTCTTGGTAGCCATATTCCTGTGTATATTGTAGTAACAGTCTTTGTTTCTGGCGCGTCACGGGCTTCTTTCAGAAAGATTTTAAGAGAAGTAGATAAACTTGTAGTATGCCCGATTGCGCGGCTATAGTCTAGCCTGGTTTAGGACGTCAGCCTGCCACGCTGAGAACCCGGGTTCAAATCCCGGTGGCCGCACCAAATCTTGTTCAAACCAAAGAGCATCAGACTTTCTGAGTCTTCACTCCAGCTTCGTTTATGGCTTCAGCTAATCCTTTCTTGTCAACGCCTTTTATTCCCTTCCAGTCCAGAACAATCGTCTCAACATCCTCTACCGTTCGTTGCACACACTGCTTCAAAACTTGTGCGTCGACGTGAGAAACAGCGTATTTTGGGATGATGTGCCCGAAAGCATAGTTTTCTTTAAGGGTCATGTGCGTGAATTTTTCGCTGTAGTGGGGTCCCCCAACCCCCACAGCCACCGTAGATGGCTTGAAGCCTCTGGTGATTGGCGCCATGGCAGCGTGGGCGACTGCTTCTGCAGCCTTCAAGTCTTTCCATTGTGTCGGCGAGCTCCCCAACTCCACAAACATTGCCGCCGCGTCAAGAGAAGGCCCATGGTGAGTGCATTCGTAGGAGACCTTGTAGTCCAAGCCAAGCTTGTCCCTCTGTTGTGCCAGCTCCAGCAGGGCTCCTTTCATGGCGTATGCGGGTGCCACTGACACTTTTCCCGGTATGCCGCCTTTCTCTGCACTTCCGATGTTGCCAGGAGTGTGGACCGAGAGGGTCGGAGTGCCGCTTTTGCTGCTGTGACGTGAGACATAGATGATAAGCTGCGGGTTGAAGTGGTCTGTGATTGCTTGATGATAGATTGGCTCTTCTCTCATGGTGATGAGTCTGACGTCTGTGCGCTCGGCTTCTTTGTGGTATACCATGTTGTCATGGAATCTCTCTGCAGTTTCGTCGAAGTCGTAATTGGTCAATAGCTGTTGGCGGATATTCATACTTGCGATGTCAACCGTAGAAGCCACTATGAGAATCATTAACGATGCTCCATCTCTCTTCTTGAGCCTGCTGACCGTGTTTAAGGGTTTCCATAAAGCTTATATCGACAGAGTCTGGCATGTTGTGAAAGGCTGGATGGCGATTATGAGGCATCTGGTCAATTTTAAGGATTGGAATTCACGGGAAGTTGAACTCTTAATCGACAAGGGAATAGAGGTCAAAAAAGAACCAGAGAAATATCGCAATACCCTGCAAGACAAGTCTCTAGCCATGATTTTCCAGAAAACCTCCACTCGCACACGCGTCTCCTTCGAAGTAGCCATGACCCAGCTAGGTGGACATGCAATCCACATGGATTGGCTTACAACACAGTTCACTCTCGCCGACGTCGGTGACGAGGTGAAGTATCTCTCGCGGAACGTTGACTGCATCATGGCTAGACTGAAAAAGAACGCGGACCTGATGAAGATGGCTGCAGCTTCACGGGTGCCCGTTATCAACGGTTGCGACGAGAAATACCATCCATGCCAAGCCATCGCCGATCTCATGACAGTTAAGGAGCATAAGGGCAAGCTGAAAGGGCTGAGACTGGTCTACATAGGCGTCCACAACAACGTCTGCAACTCACTAATCGAAGCCTGCACCACCACAGGCATGCAGATCACAACCGTCACGCCGATCATGCACGAACTCGCACAGGACAACGAGTTGATTGAAAAAGCTAAGAAAACCGGGCTATACAGCACGACACTCGACGCTAAGAAAGCTGTCGGAGACGCTGACGTGGTCTACACGGACACGTGGGTTGACATGGAGCTGTTCCTCGACCCCAAATTCAGGGAGGAGAAGGAGAAACGGATCAAACTGATGATGCCCTACCAGATCAACAGCAAGCTGCTGGGCGACAGCAAAGCGCTGATAATGCACGACATGCCCATCCACAGAGGCTACGAGATAAGCGCCGAAATGATAGAGGTTCCCAACAGCGTGATCTTCGAACAAGCCGAGAACAGGCTGCACAGCGAAAAGGCGATACTGTTGAAACTCCTCAACAAGATATGACAGCGAGCACCCCCCTTTTAGTGGGGTAAACCCTTGCAGACAGATTCCACAAAGGCTCTGGTAATAACTGTTTCCATTTTCTTCTTCACCAGCAGCCTCTCTAACACTTTCCTGCCCGTCTACCTCAATGACTCTGGGTTAAGCGTGCCCGAAATCATAGCAGTCATGTTTTTCGCTTTCATAGTTATGGGATTGCTGCCTGTAGCTCTGCTGAAAATCACGAAGAATTTCGAACGAATACTGAGCTTGGGCGTGCTCTTCACCTTAGTCTTCTACATCGCCCTCATCTATGTCAAGAACCCAGTGCTCCTCGGGTTCTTTTACGGTCTCGGCATCGCGACTTTCTGGCCAAGCTTCAACCTTCTTCTGTTTAGGCTTAGCGACGCAGGCAAGCGAGCCACGATCATAAGCCTGTTCTCGGTGGCGATACCTTCCATAACTGGCGTGGTTAGCCCTGCGGTCGGCGGCTTTTTCATCGAAAATTCCGGTTTCGCATCCCTTTTCGCAGGCTCTGTCATTCTCTACTCAATCGCCCTCATTTTTTCCTTTAATGTCCGTTGTCGAATAGAGGTACAGGAGTTTTCTATCCCGAGAAACCCCATGTTCGCGATTTTCCTATTGACCTTCGTCCTCTTCGGCGTGTCAGAATCCTACTGGATTGCCTACTCGCTCTTCATCTACAACGTGTCTACCACCGTCTTGAACATGGGACTTGTAGTAGCTGCCAGTTCGCTGATTATCTCCATCATAACAGTAGGAGTTTGCAGGGTGTCCGACGTGAAAAAAATACGTGTGGAGTTTGCTGTCCTGAGCTCGATACTTTACGCATGCTGGTATTTCGCGCTCACTCTTGTTTCTGGCATGGTGGAAATCGTGGTCCTCTCACTAGTCTCGGGCTTTGCAGGCGCCTTCGGTCTCTCTTGGTATGCACACTACGGAGATTCTTTCGAGAGAAGATATCACGCAAGCATTTTGGTGATGATGGAAGTGGCATTGATGGCGGGTCGAGTCATAAACCTCATTCCCACGTATCTCTTCATAACAACCCAAGACTATGCACCCTACTTTC
>CAYGVX010000022.1:0-26843 GCA_964353725.1 uncultured Candidatus Bathyarchaeia archaeon | reverse complement strand
AAGGCTTTGACAGAGTCTTCTGAGTGCTGGTCGATGTAGTCATACACTTTCCTCATGCTCATAACGTTCACCGCAAGTTCAATGGTTTGCCATATTCGTCTTCAAAGAAGACACTTGCAAACTCTTTTCTAGGTCTAGGCGGCGGGGCTTCGTCTGGCATGCCTATGGGTAGCAGGGCAACCACGCCTAGTCTCTCAGGAATGTTGAGCAGGCTTTTCACCTCAGCTTCGTTGAAGGCGCCTATCCAACACGTGCCGCAGCCAAGGGCTGCAGCAGACAAGACCAAGTGCTCCACGGCAATCATAACATCCTTCTCGAACCATCTCTTCGAAACCTCAGAGTCGCCTACAGCTGCCACAATCACGGCGGCCTCCGCCAAGAAGGTTTGGTTGTTAGCAGCCTTCGACAGTGTCTTCTTTCTCTCTGCGTCGCGGACCACTATAAAGCTCCAAGGTTGGCGGTTGGCGGCGGAGGGTGCTAAGCGAGCAGACTCTAGAATTTCCTTCAGCTTTTTGTCGGGGATAGAACTTGGCTTATACTTTCTAATGCTTCTTCGAGTTCTTATTGCCTCGAGAACGTCCAAGGTTTTCTCCTCTCTTGTTCTATGTTTCCTTTAGCTGTATTATCTTTTGCCTATTTGTTTTTGGTGAAGAAGCCTCTGTCTAGAGTGTTGCATTAGAAGGGGAGGCGAGCGTTATGGTTGAGGATAACACTGGTCTGGCAGGATAAGCAGATGGATAGTTGTGAAGATGAGCGCGGAGACTTTTAGAACAGCCCAAGCCCTGAAATGCAGAATGTGTAGCCTTGAACGCGACGAATCCGCGTGGATGTCACAAACGAGGGTCTGTCTAGACCCTTGGGGTAGTTTCCGAAACCCGAAGAATAGTCCCTGAACCCTGAAAAGCAAGTTTTTATCTGTGCTCTACTTTCTTTCTGAGTTCTACCTGATGTTTGGGCGAGTGGCGCATGGAAAAGTCTCTTTGGATGATCTACACCACTCACATGTTCGTCGAGATCTATCTCCTCATACAAGTCGCCCTTATCCCCGTGATAGTCCGAGAGTTCCAGCTGAGCCTCCTCGAAGCCTCTCTGGTGGCGACTATTCCAAGCTTCGTCGCACTTCTGATGAACATTCCCTCTGGAATCTTGGCGGACAGAGTAAGCACTAACCGGCTGCTGTTCGCGAGCATGCTAGTGGAGGGGATCGCAGCCTTCCTCGTCAGCCAGACGAGCAACTTCTGGCTCCTCGTACTTGCAGTCTCCCTCCTAAGAGTCTCGTCTCCCATTTACCACGTGTCGGGTCTAAGCCAAATCAGCCGACTCGCAAAGCCCGAGCGCATGAGCAGGTCTATAGGGTTCCATAATGCTCTCGGCAACGTGGGCTCAGCCGCAGGCGTCATAAGCCTCACCCTCTTTCTGTCGACACTTGGATGGAGGTGGACCTACCTCTTCTGGAGCATCCCGATACTGGTGTGGGGCTTCGTGATTCTGACGTCTCCCCATCTCAAGACTCTCCGGGCTGAGAGAACAGAACGACCTGACAAGGGAGGGTTAAAACGGCTGCCACTCGTCTTCTCCTCTGGGCTTCTTCTTTTCCTGATATTCATAGGCCTGCGGGAGATCGGCTCCACAGGAAGCACAACCTTCATGACCACATTCTTCGTAGAGACAAGAGGGCTGTCTGAGACCATGGCAAGCCTGATTTTTGGGCTAGGACCTTTCATCGGAATCGTCGGCTCCCTGTACGGCGGCTTCTGGGCGGAGAGAGTTGGAGCAAAGAAGGCCCTGAGCTGGGGCGTCCTACTATGTACGCTGGGGCTTTCGTTGCTGGCAGTAGCCTCCGAGCCTTACCTCATGGTTCTCATCTACATTTCCTACTCGTTCTTCAGCAGCACGGTGTGGGCGCCCATGAACACGCTCGTCGCCCGCTTGACGCCCGTTTCTGACAGGGGATTGAGCTACAGCGTCTACTTCTTCGCAGAAGGGCTCCTAATCTCCATCGCACCCATCATGGCTGCCGGGGTTATCGAGCTAACCAGTGTCTGGTTTGTCCTGCCCTTTAGCGTCGTCTTTTTCATCGCAGGCGTAACCGTGCTACAGCTTCTTCCGACCAAATCCTCTGGGATTATTGAAGTTCAGGCCAACCAAAATTAACATAGTTTAACTGGAGAGAAATGAAGGGTGCTGGGCAGCATTTTCTCCTGGCCTTAAAGCTTCATCTTAAGGAAACATTTGCTGTACCCCTCTGGATAGTCCTCGAGAGTCGCAAACAGTCTATACCCATTTTTCTCATAGAAGCGTCTCACTTCAAAACTGTAAGTATCCAAGTGAGCGTATTTGCATCCAAGTTTGACTGCTTCATTTTCTGTCATCTTTAGCAGTTTGGTGCCGTTGCCTTTGTTTCTCAGTGATTGCTCGACCCACAAGAGCGAGATGTATACCCACCGCCGAAGACTTGACCTATTGCACCGCCGACAACTCTGTTCTCTTTGTTTCGGATGAATATCTGCACGTTTTTTCCAAGTTCCACGTTCCCGATTTTGTCGGTAATATTTCTCCCAAGACCCTCAAGAACGGCTTGGTAACCGTCTTCTGCGGACCTAAAATCATCGGGGGTCCTGCACATTTGAAACGATAGATCGTTCTCTTTCATGACTTTCACAATCCGGACGTTGGCATGTCCATCATCAATAATTTTGCATTTCCGTGTGGCTCTTGGGTTGGTTGGGGCAAGTCTAGAGGAAGGCTGTGCTCTTGAACTGTCTTCGGCACGTGCCCGACGCGATTCCTGCGAATTCGGACACGACCGAACAAGCGAACTCGGGCGTGGGTGCGCCGAATCTGAGACCTGGGCAGGCTGGGTCCACGTAGACAAAGAGCTTTCTGCTCCCGTAATGGTAGACAGCGTCGTTAGGCCTCCCGTATTTCGGTTTGTCAAGAACCTTAAAGGGCCACAGCTTGCATGCCTGCGGCTTTGCGTACTGCAGCCCACAGAACGAGGCAGATGGAGTCATGTTGAGGAACATGCATGAGCCGTCCGCTCTTCTTCCCAGCGAGAACATGCTTATGGTCGAGGTTGTATACTCGGCGCCAAAGGTTTTGAGGATGCCAAGCCATTCTGGGAACTTGAGAATTACGTCGTATTGTCTGCAGCAGATCCCACACATGTTGCACTGCCAGGAATTTACCATGTTCCACGGGACAAACTGCATGTGCGTTCCTCCTAGCTTGGAGTTTCCGAGAGAAATATGAAGCGTGTATCGTGGTAAGAGAGTTTCGGTTCCGCACCAAAAACCTTAATGAACACAATCCCTTTTTCTTCTGTTCTTTTGAGGGTGGTTGAATGGTTGACGGGCGAGTTGAGAAGCTTGCGAAACTCTGCGTCCATTATTGCGTCGAGTTGAAGGCACATGAAAAGGTGCTAATACGAGGGAGCGACCAGGCCTTCCCACTGATCAACGAGATTTTTAGAGAGTGTTTGTTGAGCGATGCTTATCCGATTGTCATGCCCATGCTCGACCTCGACTACACTTTCTACGCACACGCCGAGGAGCACCAGCTGAAATTTGTCTCCGCTTTCGAAAAGCTAAGAGTGGAGACCATGGACGCGCAGATAAGCGTACTGTGCCAACCTAACCCTAAAGCGCTGACGAGCGTAGCCCCTTCCAAGATAAAGACGCACAGAGCTGCTTGGAGAGAAATTGCTGAGACATTCAACAAACGCGCTGCCGAAGGGAAACTCAAGTGGGTGCTCCTGCCCTACCCCATAAATGCCCAAGCTCAGGAGGCTGGGATGTCGTTTGAGGAATACGAGGATTTTGTCTACAGGAGCTGCATGGTCGACAAGGAAGACCCCGTCGAAGAATGGATGAAGATAGGCAGACAGCAGGAGACGATCTGTAAACTTCTAGACCAAATACGCCAGATCCGCATGGTTGGCGAAGATACGGATCTAATATTCAGCGTAGCGGGAAGAAAGTGGATCAACTCTGACGGGAAGAGGAACATGCCGAGCGGCGAAGTGTTCACAGCGCCAGTCGAAGACTCTGTGAACGGGACTATAAGGTTCACCTACCCTGGCATATACGCTGGCAAAGAGGTTGAAGACATAACGCTAGCGTTCAAGAGGGGTAAGGTTGTGGAAGCCTCAGCAGCCAAGGGTAACGAGCTGCTACAGGAAATCCTCGAAATCGAAGGAGCAGACTGCCTCGGAGAGGCCGCCGTGGGCACAAACTTCGGCATAGGCAAGTTCACGAAGAACATGCTCTTCGATGAAAAAATAGGCGGAACCATACACATGGCGCTGGGCAACTCCTACCCAGAGTCTGGAGGTCTGAACAGGTCGGCGATTCACTGGGATATCCTCAAGGACATGAAGAAGGGCGGAGAGATCTACGCTGATGGAAAGCTCGTCTACAAGAACGGCGAGTTCCTCAAGGGCTTCAAGTAACGATGAGAGCATCTTCTACCGAAGGTTGAGCTTTCCCAGCTTTTTCAGAATTTCCTCGACTGCGATTTCTGGAGGCATGTCGAGTCTTTCACATTTGAACTCCACAAGGGAGACTTTTCCACTATAGTACTCTATGAGCGGCTCAGTTTGCTTCTCGTAGACTTTCAGTCTCTCTTTCACGACTTCGGGAGTGTCGTCGATTCGCTGGTAGAGCTCGCCACCGCATTTGTCGCAGATCCCCTCCTTCTTAGGCTTCAGGTAGAGTGTGTTGTAGACATCTCCACACTTTTTGCAGAGTCGTCGGCTGGATAGGCGTTCTATGATTAGCCATTCGGGCACGGTTAGGTTGATGACCGCGTCGATTCGGGTGACGCTATCCAGCGCCTTGGCTTGGTCGATTGTCCGCGGGAAGCCATCTAAAATGAAACCCTCCTCACAGTCGTTTCGGGCTAGTCTCTCTTTCAGGACTTCGATTACGATGGCGTCGGGTACGAGTTCCCCCCTGCTCATGTACTCCTTCACCGTCCTGGCCAGCTTCGACTTTTTCCGTACAATCTCTCTAAGCAGGTCACCTGTGGCTATGGCCGGCAAGCCCAGTTTCAACTGCAGTCGAGAAGCGTAAGTTCCCTTCCCCGAGCCCGGGGGACCAAAGATCACGAGACTCACTTCAAAGACTCCTCAAGAGCTGTAGTTCTAAAGAAACCTGTCGTTCCATAATTAAGCGTTGCTGCAGAAAAATCTGTGCTGATGAAGAAATGAGGGTTCAGAAGGTTCTGAACTTGCTCTCAAGTGCGTTGCAGATGAGGCATCTGTTAGAGGTTTCGCCCTCAACCGTGTAAACGCAGATTGTGCATGTCTGTATGGGCCTAGGTCGGCTTTTCCGGGTCGACTGCATGCTTCGCTTCTTGAAGAAGCTGGCGTGAATTTTCTCGGCTTCGTAACCAAGTTGAAGCTCGTCTCCGCTGCCTTGCTAGCGGAACGGGGAGAACTGCTGGCTTCTTCACTTCTTGTACAGGTAAATCGTGTGTGATGGGTAGCCGAGCTTGGGGTTCTCGCAGAAATTCTCTGTTCTTATTGGCTTCCACCCCAAAATTTCATAGTCATGAGAAACTACGCGCGTACCTCCCTTCAACTCCTTGTCCAGCTTCGGCTTAATCTTATCGTTCGCGCTGGTTGTCAGGTAGAGAAAGACAACGTTTGCCGGTGCCAGGTCCACTTTGAAAATGTCCTCTTGGACAATGGTGACTCTATCCTGGATCCCGAGCTCGTGAACGGTTGCCAAGGCTTTCTTAGCCAGGTCCTCACGCAGTTCAACCCCGACTGATCTGGCTCCGAACTCCTGTGTCGCCATGACCACGGTTCGGCCGTCTCCGGCGCCCAAATCGTAGAATGCTTCACCCGCTCTCAGGTCAGCAACAGTCAACATGTGCCTAACGACTGGAAGAGGCGTCGCAACGAAGGGAGCGATGAACAATTACGGATTTCTCCTTTACGCCCTTTGTAGCGACTTCGTCTTCTTAAGGTTTGTTGAGGGCTCTATGCCACGTATGAGGTCTTCTCTTTCGGTGTTGGCTGCCTTGCCTCGCCGCATTTCATGCAACTTTGTTGACACAGCTCCAAGTACTTCTCTTCATCCTTCACAACTGTCTCTGACGCTTGCCGACAAAGCTCGCTTTGCTCCACGCAGCCTGCTTCCTTACATAATCCCGATATAAGACCACAGGACCGCTTCACGTCTTCTTGGTTGAAGGCGACGCGGTTCGTCCTTACGAGCAGGCATAATTCCCTTGCCAATACGCAGGTGCGAACGTAGTTGAACCTGCTTAGGGTTTTCTCCCTCAGCATCTGTCTACTCAATTCCAAGCGTCTCTACTCCGCGAGTGCACTTTCCTAATTCTTTAGCTGGGTCATTTAACCTTTTAGAAGCATCAATAGCTACAGTGAATCCGTTTTGGAGCGAGCGGGCGATACTCCTTGCCACGGCTTATAAGCTGGACATAAGATTTCACAACACTCTCAAACTCTAATCTGCAAAGAATCTTTTCTTCAAAGCTTTGCGTTCGGCTTCGAGCACCAACTCGAAGAAATGGTCATTCACGGATTTCTCCTTCTTGAAAACTTCTCTCACATCCTCTGGCTTCACTCTTCGAGCTGAAAGGGCTACTGCCGCAGCTTTCCCATGTCTTGAAATCAACTCTGCAGTCTTACGCGAATGCTCCTGCATCTTCTCCTCCTCCTTTGTAAGCTTTTCACCCTTCTTCTCCACAAGAGAACGAACATAGTCTTCCTCTCTTCTGAGAAGCCCCAAGGCTTGCGAGCCGCATCGTGGACAGGCTGGCTTATCGGGGAGGTCTTTAACGCGTATCATTTCAAGGTAGTCCCAGCAGTTTGTGCAAACGAAGCTTCCAACCTCGTTAAGCAGCCTCACTCTAGCCGATTCGACGAGGATGAGTCGCATTCTCTCTGGCGGGATGAGATCTGTTTTCATGCTGGCTCGTTCTATGCCCACTCTCGCCACAGGAGTCGCTGCTCCGCCAGTGTGGACCTTTGCGACTGTTACTTCGTTTCTTCGAAGTTCGCCCACCACTCGAAGAAGCCCCTCCAAATCCAGGTCCTTCGTAAAGGTCTCTTTAAGCGCCTCCTCATAGATTGCTGTTCCTTCGAAGCTTTTCGACAACTGCTTGAGACTTAGGGTGCTAAAGTCAGCCCACTTCTTCAACGCCCCGAACCTCCTCGCCACATGAATCATTCGCCGCTTAAACAACCCAGTCTTCACAGTCGCCCTCGTCAAGGCGTCGCGTAACGAAACGTCCGATGTCTGTTTGAGTTCGTCGATAAGAGATACTACGCCGTCCGCCTTCACGGTTCCCATCGCTTGTATGAAGATGCGGTAGGGGTCATGTTGCACAGCAACTGTGTAGCCTATTCGCTCCGACAGATAGTGACCCAACAACTGCGCAAGAGCACGATTAGTCAGCGAACCGAAGCTCACATGCATAACCACAAGGTCTTCCCAATCTTCAATAGTCACCTGCTTGTCGGTGGGAACAGGATAGCCCTCCCGAACCTGCTCGAAGGTTTCCTTCAAGGCCCTCAGAACCACGTCCTCTTTGGCGGGATACTTTTCGGCTAGTTGGCTGGCAACTTGGCCAACCGTCTTCCCCCCTTTCATCTGCTGCTCGACGAACCCTCTTATTCTGCCCACTTCTTGAGAGACTTCGAAGGGCACTGGAATCTCCTCGCCGACCCAGCTGGGAATCGCTCCAGTAGGGTCGTCAACTGACTTCACATATATCTTGTCACCGTAGAGGTGGAGGATCTTCCACGGGCTCCCGCGAATTATGAATTTCAATTCAGGCTTCCCGTATTCAGCCACGAAGGCCTCGTCCAAGACTCCTATTGCGGTGTCTGAAGCCTCGTCGATTACCAAGTACTGCTTCTCAACGGGTATCATCGACAAGTTGTCAAAGTAGTACTCATACAACGCCTTGCTGCTTCGGGGTTTTAGGACTGTGGAGTCTTCGAACGAGACCCAGGCAAACCGTGGGAATCTCGTGTGCATGTAGGTCAGGATTTTCTGAACATCGTCAACTCCCAGGTCTGCGTAGGGGTACGCTTTCTGGAAGAGCTCCACTATTTCGCTGAACACGAGGCGCCTATTCTTCATCAAAAGTCCCGCAATCTGGTGAGATAGGGCATCGTACGGCTTCTGGGGGATGCTCACGGGCTCAAGCTCCTCGTCGTAAGCCATGCGCCCAACAGCCATCGCTTCCAAAGCGTCGTCAGAGTCCATCGTGATTATCAGCCCCTTCGCGATGCGTCCGACTCTGTGACCGCTCCTGCCAATGCGCTGAATAAGCCTCGTGGCTTGTCGTGGGCTCATGTACTGCACGACCAAGTCGATTCTGCCCACGTCTATGCCCAGCTCCAGCGAGCTCGTGCAGACGAGCCCCTTCAACTCTCCGCTCTTCAATCCTTTCTCCGCGGCTATCCGCGAGGGCTTTGCCAGCGAGCCGTGGTGAATGGAGACGGGAAAATCTATGTCCCAGATTTTGAAGCGGCTGGCTAGCACCTCGGATATCGTGCGGGTGTTGGTGAAGAGCAGCACTGACTTGTGCTTCTCGATGTAGTCGCGTATGATTCGAAGCCTTGCCGCCACTTCGGGGTGAGTGTAAAGGGCCGAGGCGAGTTGGTTGTCCTGCGGAGTTGGCTCTGGTAAGAGTATCTCCAGCTGCATCTCGCGCGCAACTGGAACCCTAACTATCTCTACAGGTCTCCCGTTGCCGACTAGGAACTGTGCTACTTTCTCGGGGCTGCCTATCGTGGCAGAGAGGCCTATCATCTGGAACTCGTTTTCGGTGAGTGTCCGAAGCCGTTCTAGGGCTAGGGAGAGCTGGCTGCCGCGCTTGCTGTCCGCCATCTCGTGGACTTCGTCGATAACTACCCACCTCACATGCTGCAGGTGCTGGCGCAGCACCCACCCAATGAGTATCGCTTGCAGAGTCTCGGGCGTGGTTATGAGTACGTCTGGGGGGCTTCGTGACTGTCTGGTCCTCTCCTTGGTGTCGGTGTCTCCGTGCCGCACTGCTAGTTTAATGTCCAGGTTGTTGCACCACCATTGCAGGCGTTCCAGCAGGTCGCGGTTTAAGGCTCTGAGCGGAGTGACGTAGAGAACTTTGATTCCGGGTCGGCGGTCGGGCGACTGCATGAGCATGTTCAATATCGGGAGCATTGCGGTTTCTGTCTTGCCCGTCGCCGTCGGGGAGATTAGGAGGACGTTCTTGCCCTCTAGAATCTTGGGTATCGCCTTCTTCTGGGGCTCTGTTGGGGTTTGGAACCCTCGCTCCTCAATGAGCCTTCGAACGGGCTTGACGAATTGAGTGAAAACGCTCTCGGATGGTGGAGTTTCCAAGAAGGCTTTTTGCTCCAAACGCAGAAAAGATAGTGCAGGAATCTTCTCTAAAAGTGTTCTGGTTTCTCGCTTGCCGGCTAATGCGCGTTCTCGACTTGAAAACTTTATTTCCTCAAACCGTGAAAAGGTATCAAGAAAAACGTAGGTATAAGCTAATGCGGGTCGACGAGAAAATAGGAGAAATCGCAGCAGGTTACCGTCGAGGCAAAGTGAGGATAGGCGTTCTGGGCTCGCACTCCGCTCTGGAAATCGGATACGGGGCAAAGCAGGAGGGCTTCGAGGTTGTCGTGGTCTGCCAAAAAGGCAGAGAGACGGTGTACACGGAACACTACAGGAACCTCTTCGACCACGTCCTCGTGCTGGACGAGTTTGTCGACGTGGTTGAAGACGAGAACCAGGAGAGGCTGCGGGAGCTGAACACTGTTTTTGTCCCCAACAGGTCCTTCTCAGTGTACGTGGGGTATGACAACATAGAAGACCGCTTCATGATTCCAATGTTTGGAAGCAGGCGCATCCTGCGAGCCGAAGAACGGGGCTTGCCCAAGAACCAGTACTATTTGCTGAGGAAGGCGGGTATCAAGACTCCGAGAATCTTCACTCACCCTGAGGATATAGACAGACTTGCGATAGTCAAGGTTCCGGAGAAGGAGAGGCGGATTGAGCGAGCCTTCTTCTACGCCTCCTCCCCCGAGGAATACACCAGAAGAGCCGAGGAGAGGATAAAGAAAGGCGTGATCGCCAGGGACGATCTGGAGAAGGCAGTGATAGAAGAGTACGTGGTAGGCGCAAAATTCAACGCCAACTTCTTCTGGTCCCCACTGAACGACGAAGTGGAGTTACTCGGGTTCGACAGAAGGATACAGACAGACCTTGATGGCGTGCTGGATCTGCCTGCCGACGAACAGCTTGAAGCAAAGATAACCGTGCAGAACGTTGAGATTGGACATATCGGCGCGACCATGCGAGAATCGCAACTGGGAAAAATCTTCACTTCGGGAGAAAAATTCGCCGAGACGTGTAAAACCGAATACCCCCCGGGCATTATAGGATTGTTCGCGCTGCAAGGCGCGGTGGACAAAAGCTTGGAGTTCTACGTATTCGATGTCAGCCCCCGAATCCCCGGATGCCCCTGCGTCGAGCCGACCTCGCCCTACATGAAATACAAATACGGGAAAGAGGTTGGACCTGGAAGACGAGTTGCCATGGAAATTAAGAAGGCCATGAAAAAAGGGAAGCTTGAGGAAGTAGTGACTTGATAGACAAGATTTTAGAGGCTTATGACAAGAGCAGAATCACAGTAGGCACTATAGGCTCGCACTCCGCCCTAAACATTTTCAAGGGCGCCAAAGACGAAGGATTGCGCACAGTGTGTGTCTGCAAGAAAAGCGATGAGATAGTTTACCGAAGGTTTCCGCTGGCGGACGAGATAATCCTCGTCAAAGATTTTAAGGAGATTCTTGATGAGAAGGTTCAGCAGAGGCTGCGGGAACTCAACACGATTCTTATTCCCCACGGCTCGTTCAACGCCTACCTCAACCTAGACGAGGTGACGAATAATCTCCAGGTTCCCATGTTCGGGAACAGACAACTGCTCCAGTGGGAAATCGACAGAGAGAAACAGAACGCATGGTTGCAGAAAGCAGGCTTGCGACTGCCCCGAACATTCAACAGCCCTGAAGACATAAAGGAGTTGACACTGGTCAAGTTTCCAGGTGCTAAAGGCGGGAAAGGCTATTTCCTCGTGAGTTCACCCGAATCCTTCTACAAGAAATCTGAAGACATGATTTTGAAGGGGTTCTTGAAGAAGGAAGACATGGCGAAGATACACTTGCAGGAATACATCCTGGGCGTAACCATTTTCCCATCATACTTCCGCTCGCTTCTTCACAAGCAGGTTGAATTGCTTTGCATCGACAGGCGATACGAATCCTCTATCGACAGCCTCGGACGCATCCCAGCGGAAGAGCAGATGGAGATGGATAACCTCGCCCCGACTTACACGGTCGTTGGCAACATACCCATAACTCTGAGGGAGTCGCTGCTGGCGGAGTACATGAGGATGGGCGACAGCGTGGTCAAGGTTTCCGAAGAAATCGCCCCGCCGGGCATAGTGGGGCCTTTCTGCTTGGAGACAATAGCCACGGACGCTCCCGAAATCGTCACGTTCGAAATATCCGCCCGGATAGTGGCGGGGACAAACGTGGGCATAGGCACGTCGCCCTACGCTTACCTGCTGTACGGCGAAAGGGTTTACATGGGTCGCAGGATAGCTATGGAGATAAAGAGCGCTGCTGCTGAAGGGAAGCTTGCTCAAATCGTGACCTGAGTCCTTCCCAGCTGCTGCTTTTCCTTTTCGCTGTTCTCAGTTCTTAGCTCCACTTCCATATCTTTCGGTTGTAGAAGATCTCTGGTAGTATCAGCAAGCCCGATAACGAGGCTATTATGACGAGAGCCCATTCCATGGGGTCGTCCATGGGCACCGTGCCGAACAACCCGGTGAAGGGCACTAGAATCGTCAGCAAGGCTGAGCCTACTACGGCTACTATCAAGAACTTGTTTGAGAGGAACCCTACTCTGAAGGCGTTACGTCTCTCTGATCTGCAGTTCCACACCACGAATAGCTCTTGTAGTGTTGCCCTCGTGAACGCCATGGTTCTCGCTTGAGCCAGCTTCAACTCGGTCAAGGGTCCAGGTAGCAAGTAGTATTGCCAGAAGAACAAGCCGCCGGTCAGGGCGAACTGTGTGGTGAAAGTGGCGATTATCGACGCTAGTCTTCCATGCAGAACACCTTCCTTCGGGTTCCGCGGCGGTCTCTGCATTACATCCTTCTCGGGGGGGTCCATCGTGAGCGCCAAGGCTGGTCCCCCGTCGGTGACTAGATTTAGCCACAGAATCATACCCGCGGTCAGCGGGAGCTCCAAGCCCAAGATCGCGAAGGTTCCGATGAGTGCCAGCTCATCGAAGTTGCATCTCAGTAGGAAGAACGAGAACTTTCTTATGTTGTCGTAGATTGTCCGCCCGCCTTCTACGGCTTTTACTATTGTGGCGAAGTTGTCGTCGGCGAGCACCATGTCTGCTGCTTCTTTGGTGACGTCTGTGCCGGTTATGCCCATGGCAACCCCTATGTCCGCCTGCTTCAGTGCTGGAGCATCATTGACGCCATCTCCTGTCATGGCGACGATTTCCCCCTTCTTACGTAGCGCCTTCACTATCCGCAGCTTGTGCTCGGGGGCGACTCTCGCGTAGACTTTCACGGTTTCGACGATTTTCTCGAATTCCTCCTCACTGAGGGCGTCGAGTTCGGTGCCTGTCAAGACTCTGTCTTCAGGGGTTCTCATTATGCCGATCTCTTTTGCCACGGCTACTGCGGTAAGTCTGTGATCGCCTGTTATCATCACCGTTTTTATGCCCGCCTGCTGGCACACTCTGTTGGCTTCCTTTGCTTCTTCTCTCGGGGGGTCAATCATGCCCGTCAAGCCTATGAAAATCATGTCGCTCTCCATACGGCTGTTGATTTCCTCTGTCTTGCTGAGTTCGCGCAGGTCCTCAGCATCCACGTCAGTCAGTTCTTTGAAGGCTACGCCTAGGACGCGGAGTGCGTCGTTTGCCATCTGCTCGTTAGTTTGAAGGATTTTCTGCTTCTCTTTCTTCGAGAGCTTAACTGTTTCTCCGTTCTTGTAAATTTGGATGCATCGGTCCAAGACCACTTCAGGGGCTCCCTTAATGAAGGCAAGAAGCTTTCCATCAGACATCTTATGAGCGGTCGTCATCCGCTTTCTCTCGGAAGTGAAGGGTATCTCGTGCACTCTAGGATACTTCACCTCTAACCCAGCCTTCGTCAGCCCCGTTTTCGCCGCGGCGACGATCAAGGCTCCCTCTGTCGTGTCTCCCAAGACCTGTTCCCCGTCGTAGGAGGCGTTGGTGCACACTGCGCCGGCGCCGAGCAGAAGGTTCAGGTTAGGGTCTTCTTTGGCTTCCAGAGGCTTGTCGCCAAGCAGAAACTGTCCTTTTGCCTCGTAGCCGACTCCCGTTACTTCGATTGTTCTGTCGTTGGTGAAAACCTTGCGGACGGTCATCTCGCCCTTCGTCAAAGTGCCAGTCTTGTCAGAGCAGATGACGGTTGTGGCGCCCAAAGTCTCAGCCGAGGCCAGCTTCCTTATAATGGCATTTCTCCTTGCCAACTCGCGGGCTCCTAGGGCTAGCGAGACTGTCACCACCGCTGGAAGCCCCTCTGGAACGGCTGAGACCGCCAGCGCGACAGCGGTTATGAAGCTGTCTATCACCGTGCCGGGTCTCGCGGGATCAAGTAGCTCTAGGACGAAGATTACTGCGCACGCGATAACTATTATTATTCCGAGTTTCTTTGCGAAGTTCTCAAGCTTCATCTTCAGCGGTGTCTCTTCTGCTTCTACCGCTTGGACCATCTCAGCTATCTTTCCGAACTCGGTCTGCATTCCCGTGGACGTTACCAGGGCTTTTCCTCTGCCGTAGGTCACGTGGGTTGCCGTGAAAAGCATGTCTCTTCTATCTGCCACTGGCGCGTCTTCCCTTACCGGTGCAGTCTGTTTTTCCACTTGGGTGGATTCACCCGTCAGGACGGCTTCGTCGGTCCTCAGCTCCACCACTTCCATCAATCTGCAGTCTGCGGGAACACGGTCTCCCGATTCGAGTAGCACGATATCTCCAGGGACTACCTCTTTGGATGGGACCATTATTTCCTTCCCGTTTCTCATTAGGCGGGCTTTTGGGGCTGTTAGTTTTCTCATTGCCTCCATTGCTTTTTCCGAGCGGTATTCCTGTATGAAGCCGACGATTGAGTTGAGGACAACTATTGCGGCTATTGTGATGGCGTCTGTGGTCTCTCCTAGGGCGAAAGAGATGGCTGTGGCTATGAGGAGCATGATTACGAAGATGTCCTTGAACTGGTTGATGAAAATCTGGAGGGGCGTGATTCTCTTTGCCTCTTTCAGCTCGTTGAGCCCATACTTCTGTAGACGTTGTTTCACTTCTTCCTCTGTTAGTCCTAATGGGCTCGCCTGCAGTTCCTCGAGCGCGGCTTCAACCGGCTTGGAATGCCATGCTTTACTCATACTCTGGCCGTCCTGTAGCAGAGTGTAGCTTTAACATGGGCTCTCCTTAAAGGGTTTTTCTGTGATGAAACTCCTTACGGAATGGTTCCCTGGTTAGCATTCCGCCGTTTTTTATTCGATAATGATGGAAAATCTTTTATGTAGTATCATGACAAACCATAACGTATCATCATGGAGGAAAATACTAATGCCCAAATGTCCAAAGTGTAGCAGCGAAGGTAAGATGAAGAAGACGTGGAAGATGGCCGGCAGACCAGACAAAAGCGGCAAGAGAATGCAGCTCGAAATAGGTCTCTACGACTGCCCCAAGTGCGATAAACCCTTCAGGGTAGTCTTGAACAAGAAGAAAATCTAAGGGCCCAAAACAAATCCCCCTATTCGACGCAAGGCTCGCTTCCACTTCCCCCTTCCTTTTTTATGTTCCCATTCAAACAAGTTTTAAATATGAGACAATGAACAAACAATGCAAATCATCGCCAACGGCTGAAGTAGATAGAATGTCAAAGCTTAAGCAAGCGTTGAAAAACGAGTACGTGAAATCCGCGATTTTCCTCGCCATAATCCTAGGCTGCATCGGAGTCTTCTGGATAGGCTTGAGAGTCTACTTGAGAACCGATTATCCTCTTCTGGCCGTGGCGTCGGGCAGCATGATACCCACGTTGAACGTGGGCGACCTGATTGTCGTCCAGGGCGGGCTGAACGTGAGCGACGTCAAAGCCAACTACACGACCGGAGACATCGTTGTCTTCCACAAGCCGGGTAACCCAGACGAGCTCATTGTTCACAGAGCGGTGGAGAACGTTACGGGCGGATTGAAGACGAAGGGCGACAACAACGACCACCCCGACTTCTGGATAATCACAAACGACGATCTTGTGGGCAAAGTCGTGGGAGTCGTTCCCTACCTAGGCCAAGTCCCACTGTTCGTTCACACAACGACAGGAATAATGATAATCCTCATCGTGATAGTTATTCTGATTCTCCTAGAGTTCGTGATTCCCATCGCTAAGGGAAAACCAAAGCCCGACGAGCCCAAAGAAGAACCTACCGCTCCGGACATGGAGACGCAGTAACTCCTAACCCCCTCCAAAAGGCATGCTTGTGCATGAGTCGATTATCGGAATAACCACTTTATTACTCAAAGACGCTGGTAAAGCTTGGAGAAGGGAGGACTGCTGTTCAAGGGAAAGCTCGTCGGGAGCCTAGACGTCATAATAAGCATGCTGGACGACCCGAAATGGCGAGAGAAAGCCGAGAAGGTTAGGTCAGTAGGCGAGCTGCGCCAAATCCTAGTCGACTTCTGCAACGCCAAGGGAGAAGTCGTGCAGGTGGACAAGGACACGCTATGGATCCACGCAGGCACCCAGACGAAGGGGAAAAACAGGGCTTAAACCAGCGGAGCCTTCGAAAGCACGCCAGTCGTGTTCAGTGCACACACAGGCGAATATCGTGGATTAGCCCCTACTGGCAAGAAGATAGCATTCAAAGGTGTTCGAATCTCGCTTATAGTTGACAGTAAGGTGGTTGAAAGAGAATCATTCTATGACTTTTTAGAATTCTATAAACAACTAGGTATTATCGAATACAAAGGATTTCCTGACAAAGTTCCGTGACTGCTTTGACTTACAGTTAAGCAATCCACATATCCATTGAGTGAATGGCTAAGCAATGCAGAGTTGTCCTTTACGAGTCTCATTAGGTGTGTGTAGTAAAGTTTTATCCCAAACCCAAAGAGCCTATTTCTTCCCTTTCAGATGTTTTGCGGGAAGCGAAACCTCTTTTTTCTGTTTTCTTTTCTGGTCTTTTTCTCTCTGCAGTTTTCTATGCAGCTCTAAACCCGCAGCTTTCTTTTCTCTTCTTGACAAAAACTCATCACCTTGTCAGGCAATAGAAGCATTACACATTCTAAAGCGTTGTCCTTCTGTCTACAACTGAAGCCTTGTACTCGATTCCGATACTACTCTTATAGATGGTTTTATTCTATGCTATTGTCTGAATCGTGCATACTGCCTTCCTAATGTCCATCTTTTTCCGAAGCCAAACCACCATCGTTCTTGGTTGGTTGGGTGGGATTTGAGCCCTCAACATAGTGGAGACATCTCCCGCAACTCCCTCCTTTTTCCTTTTGAATGCAATCTACTATCCGTTTCTGCCGAAAGCCTTATTCCAGAAAATCGCAACTAGAGAAAGGAACGGTTCCTCAATAAGCATTCTATGAGGTTTGGAAATGGCACAGATCGACAGAGAAAAGGAAGCGCTGTACGCTCAAGTCCGGTCGATTGAGAGCGACCTCTCAAGCGCATCGGGAGCGATAAGCAGCGTCGAAAGCAAGATAGCATCAGTTGAAGGAGCTATGGGCTCTCTTCCTAGTAGACTTGCAGCTGTCAGAGGGCGCGGCTATGCGGCAATGGGTCATCTCGAAAAGAGCATCGACCTTTTGACGAAGAAATGGGTCGAAATCTCTCCTCTCCTAAAGCAAGCTTTTCTCAACAATGTTCAGCCGATGACCGGTCAAATTCGAGCGCTTCGGGAGGAGGCTCAAAGGTTGCGGGCAGAAATCAACAGTGGAAACATCGCTTCTAGTCAATCATTTGCGGGTCGCCTTATGGGTGATGCTTCTTCGCTTAGATCAAGGGCAATTGTTGAAGCCGACAAGGTTGCTTCTCCGCTGAAGGAGCTTGATTCAAGTATAGTCTCCTTGGACAGGGACCTCAAGATAGCCGAGAATACGGTGACGCTCTTCTCCCAGGCAGTGTTCCCTCTCAAGCTAGGCGAATCTCCGGTTTTGGCTATCGAGGGAAAGATCATGACTGGTGAAAAAAGCGAGGGGACTCTGTGCTTCACGAACCAAAGGTTTCTCTTCGAAGCCAGAAAAGAGGTAGTTCTCGAAAAGAAGCTGTTCATTGTGACCAAGAAGCGTACCGAGAGAGTGGTTACGATAGAACAGCCTATTGGTGCTCTACAGGAGATAACCAAGGGAAGAGTCGGCTTGATTGCGTGGACAGGAATCTACATTCGCTTTAAGCGGGAGCTTCAGGTACAGGAGACACCGTTTGACGTCAAGGGATGGGAGGCCGACGTAATAGGTAGATTCTTCACTTACATAATTGGTGGAGAGGCAGATGTTGACATAGCTCGTATAAGAGGCGTCACAGAAGAGAAGGCCCCAACAATTCGCATTGCTCGGTGTCAGCATTGTGGGGCACCATACACTCGTGAGATCTATAAGGGTCAAACATCCGTGCAATGCGAGTACTGCGGCACGTCAATAGTAATCCAGTGACTCTAGCACAAGCTTTCCCACAAATCCATCGCTGTGCTCAATTCTAACTAAGATGGAAGTGTCTTTTACTATTGGAGCTTCTTTCTCAATCAGTGTGACAGTTGCGAATGTCACAGACCTCAAGGACTTCGATTTCCAATTGCGTTACGCGCGCTTACCGGAGGGGGAGGGTGGCCCCTCCTAGGTGATCGTCGGGTTCCTGGTTAGCAGCTTTAGACGCTTGTAGAAGCAGGGTTCCAATGCTCCGCCACTATAGACGAGTTTTAGGGGTCCCAAAAAACGAAAATGACCCGCATACAAGCTCAAAAAGTAGGTTTATAAGGCTTTATATACCCTCTTTGCAAATTATAGCCCTCAAAGGTGTGGTCAATGCTGAAAGCAAAAGCTTCAATCAACATTGAAAACGTCGTAGCCTCCGCAACCCTAAAACAGCGCGTAGACTTGAACGCGGTCGTGAAGGGCTACCCAGGCGTTGAATATAGACCCGAACAGTTTCCAGGCTTAGTCTTTCGTCTGAAGAGACCCAAGACGGCTACTCTAATCTTCAACTCGGGCAAGATGGTCTGCACGGGCGCCAAGTCCGAGAAGGAAGCGCGAAGAGCTGTCATGCGTGTTATCAAGGAACTGAAAAAGAGCGGCATAATAATCATGAGCAAGCCCGAGCTGAAAATCCAGAACATCGTAGCCTCCGCAAGCCTCGGCGGCGTCATAGACCTGGAGAAGGCAACATACACACTCGGGAGAACAATGTACGAGCCCGAGCAGTTTCCAGGGTTGATTTACAGAATGGACGTGCCTAAGGTCGTCATACTGCTTTTCGCGAGCGGCAAGCTGGTGTGTACTGGTGCCAAGCAGGAGCAAGACGTGTACGATGCTGTAAGCAAGCTGCACAAGGAGCTTGAGGAGAAACAGCTGATATTCTACGACTAGCCTTTTGGGACTATTTTTCCTTTCTTTGCTTCAGAACCGTTTTCAGCTCAGTGTCTGTGATGGCGCCTACCTCGCATAGGGTGTTCGCGGCTTCACTTGCCTTGATCAGATAATGCAGCCTCACTCCGTCCTTTTTCAGGTTCTCTTTTCCTCCTTCCTCTCTGTCTATGAGGACCACAGCGTCTTCGACCACGCCGCCTTCTGCCCTTATTGAGGACGCTGCCTTTCGCAGGGATTTGCCCGAGGTTATCAAGTCGTCGAGGAGTAGAACCTTGTCTCCTGAAACCAGCATTCCCTCGACCTTGCGTTCTCTTCCGTGTGTTCGTTGGGCTGGGCGTGTGTAAAGGAAGGGCTTGTTAAGGTTGTATGCGACTACAGAGGCAAAGGGGATGCCCGCCGTGGGAATCCCTGCAATTCGCTTGAAGTTGTCGGCGCCTACTCTTCCATTTACTAATTTAAGGTAGATGTCGCAGATTTTGTGGAATGCGTCGGGGAAGCTGGGCACGACTCGAAGGTCGATGTAGTAGGGGCTTATCTTCCCGCTCGTGAGCTTGAAGGTGCCGAATTTCAGGGCGCCGATCTTGTAGAGGACTTGGCAGAGCTGCTTCTTCATCGGCTCCGTGTCCGTGGTCACTTTTTCTTCTGCTCCTTTCCGACTATGTAGACATTGCCCTGCTCGGCGATTAGGCACTTCACCCTGGGCAATTCCTTCGCTAGTATTTCGCAGAACTTTCCCAAGTCAGCCTTCGAAGCCGTGTGGTAGGGCACCGCCACCTTAGGCTTGACGAGCTTGACTATTTCCACACCCGTGGCAGGCGTTGTGCCCGGAGATATGCTCACAGTGCAAAAAGTGACGTCTGGCTTGTGCTCCTCGCCTATTCCTTTCATTTCAGGGAAGGGCATGCTGTCTGCGGTGTGGAACACTTTGACTCCGTCCTCGCTGGTTATCAGGAACGTTATCGGCGTGGTGGCAGGGGGATGGTTGCATGCTTCCGCTCTGACCGCAACGTCGCCTACATTTGCCTCCGTGCCAGGTTTCATCTCCTGCAGTTTCTCCGCGGGTATGAAGACGCTGAGCTTTCTCGTGGATGTGGGGTCAGCAAGTATCTGGCATTGAGTCTGTTCCTGCAGCTTTCTCACCAAAGGTCCGTCCAGATGGTCGTAGTGCTCGTGGGTGATGAGTATTGCGTCTATGGCTGGAAAGCCTTTGGTGTTCACGTCCACAGGGTCTATCACGAGGGTTCTTGTTGGGGTTTTCAAGGCGACGCCCGCGTAGTGGTTGAACCACTTGAAGGCGATTTCGTTCTTCTTGGGAACTGTGTTTTCTAGGGTCACAGAATACTCCTCATAGCTTGTATGGTGTATTCGGTTAAAAGAACTTATGCTGACGCTCTTAGCAGACGCCTGCAACAGCGGCGTAGGTCTTACAGACGGCCAGTTCCTCGTCTGGAGTAAGAGTTCTCTCCTTGATCTCAATCTTCTTCTGGGAACATTCACCGTCTACCCAATGCTTGCAGTCTCTGCGTTCACAAACAACCTTGGTCATTCAATCCACCTTCATCTTGCTATCCAACTTTGGCTATATAGCTGTATCTGACGGTGACGAAACGGCGCCCACGTTCTTCGATAGGCTTAAAAGTAACAGCCTTTCAACTGTTCCACACTCGGAGTGTTTTTTCGATGGTAGATGTTTGGCTTCCCTACGACAAAACAGAGGTCTGTGCACGCATCCCGACCCGCAACTTCCTCGGTACCATTGAGCCCAAAGAGAAGCCCGGCGCGCCCGACGCGAAAGCAGAGATTCTGAGGGCATTGAACTCGCCCATAGGCACCAAACCCCTGAGCGAGATGGTGAAGGCGGGCAGCAGGGTCGCGATAGTCGTGGACGACGTGACCCGTCCAGCGCCCAGCAAACTGATGGTTCCTCCCCTTCTCGAGCAACTATCGCAGCTAGGCGTCAAGGAAGAGGACGTTACGATAATCTTCGGATGCGGCACCCACCGTGCTGTAAAGCCCGAAGAAGCAAAGGAGCTTCTGGGCGAAGAGGTGGTTAGTCGGTTCAAAATCATGAGCCACGACTGCCACGCCAAAGACCTAGTCCAAGTTGGGACGACCAAGAAGCATGGAACGAAAGTCATGGTCAACAGGCTCTTTGCAGAAGCAGATGTGCGGATCTTGACAGGCGACGTTGAGCTGCATTATTACGCGGGCTTCGGAGGTGGGAGAAAGAGCGTTCTACCCGCCGTAAGCGGAGAGGAGACAATCCAGCGCAACCACGCCCTAACCCTCCACCCGCAGGCACGGACCAGCGTCTTGGAAGGGAACCCAGTTCACGAAGATATGGTTGAGGCTGCGAGGCTGGCCAGAGTTGACCTCATCTTGAACGTCGTGACCAACAGCAAGGGCGAAATCGTGCAAGCCTTCGCAGGAGATTTGGAACAAGCCTTCAACGAGGGCGTGAAGCTGGTTGAGGAGATGTATAAGGTGCTTATAGATCGCCGCGCGGACATCGTCATAGTCAGTCCAGGGGGGCATCCCGCAGACATCAACCTTTACCAAGCGTACAAGGCGATCGACAACGCTTTGGAAAGCGTCAAACGCGGCGGAGTTATCATCCTAGTCGGCGAGTGTCCAGAGGGATATGGAAACGAGGCGTTCTACGAATGGATGACGAAGTTCAAGGACTTGAAGGCTGTGGAGAAGGAGATCAGAAGGCATTTCGACCTCGGGGGCTACAAGGCTTACCGTCTGTCGAAGGCGCTGGAGAAGGCGCAGATAATCCTAGTGTCCACGATGCCTGACTACTATGCTGTGAACGTGTTTAGGCTTCGAACCGCAAGGGCTCTGAACGATGCCTTGGAAGACGCCTTCGGGCTGGCTGGCAAGGACGCGAAGGTATGGGTGATGCCACACGGTCATGAAACTTTGCCGCAGATGAGGACCGAGTCTAGCTGACCTTGGCCTCGGCAACAGACCGTGCCACTTCCCATCGCGCCATATTCAACAGTCCTGCTATCAGCTTAAAATAGGCACTGGAGCATTTTAGTGAATGTAAGCATCTCGAGGGATGAATGCGATGGACAGCATCGTTCTACGGACCGCAGTGCCTATACTCTTCCTGATGGGCGCGGGCTATCTTTCGAGGAGGATGGGCGTCCTGAAGCCTGGCGACGAACGGGTGCTCAGCGCCTACCTATACTACTTCGCGCTTCCCGCCCTGTTCTTCGTCAACATCTCCGAAGCAGATTTCTCCCCCGAAACTCTCCTTTTCATGCTTGCAGGAATACTTCCAATCTTAGCTATCCTCGCCGTTTTCGCACTTCTCTACGTTACGTTGCGGTTTTCCAGGGACGTCTTTTTCCTCTTGACTTTGAGCACTGTGTTCGGCAGCTTGGCCTTCTTCGGAATCCCCTTCGTCACGTTCGCTTATCCCGGAGTGGGCGAGCATCTGGCAGCTCTATCTTCAGCTTTCATCGCCATGGTCAGCGTTACCCTGGCGCTCTTTTTCCTGGAGTTGTATAAGCTTGAGAGCTCCACGAAGACGGCTGGAGTGAAACGGGTCGCAGTGAGGCTTTCGAGAAACCCGTTGATCATTTCAATCTTGGCAGGTGTCCCTTTTTCTCTCGTGGGTTTCGAGATTCCTGCTCTTGTTTCGGACCCTTTGCACATGCTGGGAGACACGACGCTTGTCGTGGCCATTTTTATGCTGGGTGTTTTCCTGTATGGGAGACGGTATGCGAGGTTGGGCGACGCGTTCAAGCTTAGCCTGTTGCGGATGGTTTTATTGCCCACCGTGGCTTTCTTGACTGTGAGGTTGCTGGGGCTAGGGGGTATTGAGGGTTCAGTGTTGGTGATTATGCATGGTACGCCAGTGGCTATATCGATGATAGTTCTCAGCGAACGCTACAACTTCTACAAGGAGATGATGGTGTCCTTGGTCTTGGTCTCTTCTCTAAGTGCAACAGTGTGTCTGAACCTGTGGTTGCTGCTGCTGGGGGTCCGTTAGGACGGCGCCTGCTCCTTGTTGCGTGGCTATTTTATCCTCAGTACTTCTATTTCCGAGTCATTTAGGGCTGATGCGGCGATGGTTCTGTCCATTTTTTTGCCTCCGAACTTGACCAAAGCTGTCTTTTCCCTGTTGTCCGAGTAGCGCAGGGTTAGGGCTGCAGCCTTTCTCACTGCCTCCTTTGTCTTGGGTCCTTGCAGCAGGGTTGTGGGGCTGCCGCAATCAGGAACTTCGAACCAGTTGTCGCTTCTTCCCCGCATTCGCTGCAGCTGTTCGTTCTCAGCCTTGTTTCTTCCGACGATTATCTTATTCTTCCCAAGCCTGAAGTGTCTGCCGATCTTAAGCAGATTCACGTCCTTCACCCCGACTTTCTTCTTGTGCTCAAAAAGGTCTCGGAGTTTTGCCGCAAACTCCTTGTAGGTTAGGAGGCAACCGCCTGCTGGGCACGGATAATCCTTAACGCCCAATTCTCCTGCGAGGGTCATCTGTCTTTTTCTCGACCTGCCCCTTATGTCCAGCAGCTTTTCCCTGTTCACCCAGCCTTTTTCCTCAGCCTCAGTTTTGGGCAGCAGCCTCGCCGACAATGGTCTGAGAACTTTTCCCTCCAGTCCAGCCTCTCTCTCAATGACTTCTAGTGCATTCAGATGCTGGGACATAGGTCGCTCATTGAGGACTTCACCCGTGAAGATAAAGAACGCTCCTATCTCCTCGGCGTATTCCTTGGCTTTCTTGAAAATGAAGATTCTGCAGTCGATGCACGGGTTCATGTTTCTGCCGTAACCATGCTTGGGATTTCTCAGCATCTTAAGGTAGTCTTCGCCCACGTTGATTACCATAAGTGGGATCTTGAGCTGCTTCGCGACATTCACGGCGCCGCATCCGCCTTTACCGCAGAGGCAGAAGGGAGAGGTGAAGTTGACCGCGACTATGTCTAAGCCTTGTTCTTGCAGCAGTCTTGCTGCGAGGGTGCTATCCAAGCCTCCTGACAACAGTGCTAGTGCCTTCAAAGCCACGCCTCCTCTATCCTCGCATCTTCTTCTACTCTATCGTTTTCGGAAACATATATAGCGTGCGTTCTGCAAAGCATTTAACTTCCATGGCTGCTGCCATAGACGTCAACGGAAGGCGACGCTGCTTGCAGACGACTTACACAGTTCGACAGTTCAAGCCCAGCGACTTGGACAAGGTGATTAATGTAAATCAGATTTGCCTCCCTGAGAACTACTCTCCCTACTTCTTCATGGAAGTGTACGAGCGATATCCCGCCACCTTTATCGTTGCTGAACAAAACGGAGAAATCGTCGGCTACATAATGTGCAGAATCGAGACAGGCTTCGCGAGCCTAGGCGTGCTGGGCTTGTCCAAAAAGGGCCACGTGGTCTCCGTTGCCGTCTTGCCGCTCCACCAGCGTAAGGGTGTGGGCACTGCGTTGTTGAACGAAGCGTTGAAGAACATGCGTGCCTACAGGGCGAAAGAATGCTTCTTGGAAGTGAGGGCCAGTAACACTCCCGCGATCGACATGTACAAACAACTCGGGTTTCAGATAGCCCGCACGGCAGAGGGCTACTACGCCGACGGCGAAAACGCCCTCGTCATGACAAAGAAACTGGAAAAATAAAAAGGAAGAGGATCCAGGCGAAGGTTTTTTCCCAACATTTCAGTTTTGTCGCCTGTGTCAACTCTTTGATCCACTTGGTTCTAGGGTTGAGTGCCGAGATCAAGACCTCCGCACATATACCGCAAAAGCCATCAACTGAATGCTACTAACCAGAGACACTGTTGGAGGAGAACATGGTCTCCAGAAACCCCAAAGCCCAGCACGCGTTGGTTGAGTTGAAAGCCAAAGCAACCGACTTAGCTGGAATTCGAAAAAAACTAACCAACCTTGGCGCCGAACAGGTCGGCATTTTTCATCAAACTGACACATACTATTTAGTTCCGAAAGGTAGGCTGAAACTGCGTGAAGTGGAAGGCAAAGCTGAGGCTGAACTGATTTACTACGAAAGAGAAGACACAACTAGCCCGAGAAGAAGCTCTGTCTCCATTCTCTCAATTCCAAACCCCCAAACGCTAAAACGAATCCTCGGGCAGATACTGCAAGTCAAGGCAGTTGTCGACAAGGTCCGAGAAATATACGTACACGAGGGCACCCAGGTTCACTTAGATGTTGTGAAGGGCTTGGGCTCCTTCATAGAGTTCGAACGCATAACCACACAAAACGCGGGGCAACAGGAAAAAGACCTGGCAAGGCTGGAGAGGCTCAGACAGCAAATGGGCATCAGCTCAGAATCTCTTGAAAGGCTTTCTTACAGCGACTTGACCTGAAGGCTCAGCCAGTATTCTTCTCTCTCATTAATCCAGTTCAGAAGCTGTAGTATGCTTTTCGCAAACCCGAGGACTCCGCCCAGTATGAGCACGTAGAAGAAGAAGCGTAGGTCCACCATCAGGCTAACCTGTTCTACGGAGAAACTGATCACGCTGCTGTTGAGCATGTAGACGAAGTAAACCACGACCGTCAAGGAGCTTGCAATGCTAAACACGTGCTGGTAAATAGTGCCCCTCGTGATCTCGATGATAAAGATGAAGAAAAGGTATGCCGCGAAAAACGCCGTGAAAACCGATTGAAAACCGTAGACGCCTTGAACCGGAGCCATAATCATCGAGAAAACCATGAAGCCGATGTACGCGATGGCCGTTTTGACGATCGCCTTGAGAAACCGTGGAACCATACGCCGCACGGTTAGCAGTTTCTCCTGTTCCGCTTCAAGCCTATCCATAGCTTACCACCAAGGGACCGTAATCGAACATCTCAACCTCAAAATAGACGTGGACCTCCCCTCTCTGCGTGACCAGTGCTGCGTTGACCAGCGTCTCAACCCCGCCGCTGTACGCAGAGTCCGACGGAACGTCTACGGAAATAGTGTCTTCTCCGAGCAGCTGGTTTCGGCTGTTGAAAACCTCGACGTGGATGGTTCCAGTCACACCTATGTAGGGCGAATGGTTTTGGAAGCTGATGGGCACTCTTACCCTCTGGTTAGAGGCGTCGTAGGGGTCGTACTCTGGCGTTCCTGCAGCGAAGTTGAAGAGGGGTGCACCCCAGGGCATGGCAGTGTCTGCCTCGAAGCCGAAGGGGATTAGGCTGGCGTAGTTGAGGCGTATTGAGCCATGCAACGTAAGCTCTGAGTCGTTGAACAAGTACTCAGACCGTGCCAAGATTGCGTTCAGGGCGAAGCTGATGTTATGAATGATGGTCATCTCGTCTTGAGGGGGGATCTCTGTCACATGTGTGGTTGTCTCCGAAAACGACGTGTTCTCTGTGTCCTTGATGGTTGTTGTGATGTTCAAGTCTGATATGCTGTAATATCCTCTGTTGTTCAGCATGATTGGCAGCGTCGCTCTGAAGCCTGTTTCATCGAGAAAAGGAGTGGGTTCTCCAAGCTCGACGCTGATCCGTGTGGCTGAGTAGACGCAGGTTACGGCGAAGGCGAGGGTTATCAGCCAGAAGAAGCGGATAGCCCAGTTCAGCGCGCGCAGTGCCACGTTCATTTGGGGCTTACTCTTCCCTTTGGTTTTCGGGGGGAATCAGTATCGCCCTAGGTTCCTCTTGCTCGGGATGGGCTGTTTGCGGGGCAGGTTGGACTTGGGGGGCTTTCGGAGGCTGTTGGGGCGGTTCTGCTTTGGGTTGCTGAGGAGCTTGCTTTGGTTGTTCTGATAAGGGTGCAACTTCTTTTGGCTGCGGTGCGACTTGGGGCTGTGGCTGGGGTTGTGGTGCAGGTGTTGTTTGAGTAGGTGCAGACACTATTCCAGGTGCTGGTGTAGCGGGAACGTGCTTGTGCGTTACCAGAGGGATTCCCCTGACTGTCAGCATTGATCCTATCCATCCCATGATGCCGAGGTACATGAGGCGTATGCATGCTTGGATGAGTGGAGCGAGGGCTTCGCCGAAGACTCTTCCCAGGTCTCCTGTGGCGAGTATACTGAAGGGTTCTTGGAGGAAGAGGAAGGCGTTGACGAACGTGAAGGCTAGAAGGGCTACGCCGATGAAGAGGATAATTATGCCCGTAAGCTGAGGCTTGTTGGCTATATTTATCGGCATTTAGTATGTTCTCCTTTGTGGGTTCGATTATGCCCGTGGTTTTGTATTAAATATTATGTAGCAATAAACAATATTC
>CAYGVX010000021.1:0-29084 GCA_964353725.1 uncultured Candidatus Bathyarchaeia archaeon | reverse complement strand
GGAATAATCATCATCGGCAAGCCGGACTTGAAGGTTGTGAACATCGTTGCTTCTGCAAGGTTAGGCGGAAAGATAGATTTGGAGAAGGCGGTATTCACACTTGGAAAAGCGATGTATGAGCCAGAGCAGTTTCCAGGCTTGATTTACAGGATGGATGAACCTAGAGTGGTCATACTGATATTCGCAAGCGGAAACCTTGTTTGCACTGGATCCAAAAGAGAACAGGACGTCTATGTTGCCGTGCACAAGCTTCACAGGATGCTCGAAGAACAGCAACTCATATTCTACGAATGATCTCCGCTCGCCAGATATGCGCGCGAGAAACAATTCGCTAGTCTAGGAGTCTACCTGTACGTTTAGTATCTTCTTCGCTGGTAATCTCTTCTTTCCCCGTACCCGCTGTACCGCCTCTCTTGTTCGTATCGTTTATTAGACAAGTTGTTTTCTGTGTTGACTTGTGTAATGGGGGATTCTTCAAGAACCTGGAAACTGCCATATTTTCCTATGTTTAGTCGCATGTTCCCCTTGAGTAGGTTTACGTAGCCGTTAGTGATGCGTAGTGTGGCTTCTTCGTTTATTTTGTCTATGTTGTCATCCCAGAGCGTTAAGTATACGCATCCTGTTTCATCTCCTACTAAGGCGTCTGCAACTTTGCGTACGGAATAATCTCTTCCAGTGACCTCCCTAACTTGACTTTTGGAGATCACCTTCACAATCGTGTTCACTTGTTTTGAATCTAGGGTTAGCTTCTCTACCTTTGCTAGCTCTTCACTTTTGGCTGGTTCTTTGTCTGACATATCTTCTACACTCATTTCGGGCTGAACATGTTCACTATAAGCACAGTTCTTAAGGGTTACGGTTAAAGCAGCATGCGCGCGCTACAGAGCGGAGGGTAAGATCGGCGAAACACCTTTGCCGACGTGGCTTGTTGATTGTTTTTTTGGTGCTTTTTGAATTTTGAGTTTAGAGACACGTTTAGAGGCTTTTAAGAGGGCTTTCCATCACTTTGCATCATAATTCGCAGAGCGCACATATCGTTCTTCAGTGGGTAAACAGTAGGTCACTTCTTGGTTCGTTCCTTTCTCGGCTTATACTCCCCGCTCTGAAACAGTGGGCTTGAAATTATTAGGTCTGCTGTTGCTCGATTACATGCAGTTGGCACATTGTACAGGACGGCTATCCTGAGGAGGGCTTTAACGTCAACGTCATGAGGAAGAGACTCTAGAGGATCCCAGAAGAAAATCAAGTAGTCCAATTTCTCGTTAGCGATCAAAGCTCCGATTTCCATGTCTCCACCATGAGAACCGTCTTTAAGCAAGGTAACGTTCAAGCCTGTTTTTTCGATGATTTTTACTCCAGTTCCTCCAGTCGCGCATAAGTTGTGAAGAGCCAATGTTCCTTTGTTGTAGTCCGACCATTCGACCAAATCAGCTTTCTTATTATCGTGCGCTACCAACGCAATGCTTCTCTTCAAGGCATCACCAATTCAAACCAAACCGAGTATAGTCTAGCAGTCTTAAACTTTTCTAGGCGGGGGGGTCTGTCAAGTCTTAGTGGGATTCAAAACATGCTCGCGCGCATAAACCGTTGCCTCTGCAAAAAAAGAGTAGATAGGCGGATCCGTTTTCTCCAATGGGTCTCATTTCTTAATGGTAATTTCCATTGTTGAGACGTTTCTGGGGTTTCCGCCTTCTCTGGGTGTGACTTCTTCAGTGCCGATAGCTACGGAATGTACTTTGGCGTCTTTGAAGAACCGGTTGCGAGTGATTTCAGCGACGTCAACAGCTGTGCTTATGGCGCGACCTCGGGCTTTCAGGACGACTTCATTCGTGTCACTCATATTGAAAGCTGTGATGACTGCCATGACATAATCCATTGGAGGCTTGTTTCCGATGTAGACTACATTTGGGTCTTTGCCAGCTCTGGGAAGTGTTTTGCGGTCTTCAACTTTTTCAGCAGATGCCTCGTTTTCGGTTTGTTCTTTGTCTGACATGGTATTACACCAGTTGTTGTCAGGCTTGTCCATTAGAAGCATCTGTATTAAGTGTTATGGTATAACGATCCAACATGAACAGGCGCGCGTATGGGCATAACAAAGTCAATAATGCGCGCAAGAGCCTCCAAGAATGCAAATCCATGAATGCACAAAAAATGGCGGGTGACCCAATTCGCTGAGTTTCTCTATGAATACGGCTTGATGTATGGGGGAAGAAATGAGAAGGGCGACAAAGAAAAAGCCTATTCGCTTCTGAACCAGGCATTGACGATATACCAAAAAATGGATGCAAAGAAGAGAATAGAAGAGATAGCAGCGAAAATGAGACTACTCACACGTTAAGAATCTTGATGCCATCATTTATTCTCAACTGCTTTTTTGCGCGCGCACATATGTCGGGTTCTGTAATATTCTGTGTTGCTGAATAACAATATTATATAGTAATATACAGTATACTGTCGGTGGTAAGAGTTGAAAACCCATAGAAACGCAGCAGCGGCAAAACTGGCGGGCATAGCATGGAAACTCAAGCTAATCGAGACATCCGTTAAGGTAACTCGCACGCCCGGCACGACGTTGAAGAGTCTTCTGTTGGACATGGTGAAAGAAGAAGGCCCGACACAGGTTGCGGCGATCGGAAAAGGCCTAGTCTTGGTGAACACTGCGTTAGGCGGTTCTGAGCCGCTTGTAAAAAGTCGCCCAGACTCTCTGCCGAACAGAAGCTTGTAATATCCTTCATTCGAATAGCCTGCGTTTGCGCTCTCTCTCAGCTGTGGGGAGAGTTCAAATCAACCCCAAGCGCGCATCATGTCTTAGGGCTCTTGGGCGTGGGTTGATGTGGTGTCACTTAGCTTACTGGTCTGATGGAATCCAGCGATTCCTGTCAATGGATTGTCTTAGAATTGCCGGATACTGCGAGCAACGCGTTGCAGTAGGGGCAGACATTCACCAGCCTAGGCTTCCCTGACCTGAAATCAAACATGCAGAGAGGCTGCGTGAACACCTTGCCGCACTTGTTGCACTCCATGGGTATGGCGACTATTTCCACACCGTCGTCTATCTTGTCCTTCACCGGCTCCTTCACCGGCTCCTTCTGATCCTTCTCTTTTTGGGTTTTCGCGGGCTGGGTTTCTGCCGCAGGTTTTGAAGGCACAGTGGTTGGTGGCTGACTACGCAGGCTTTTCCGAGACAACACAACATACGACATCGAGAAGAAGCTTACACCGGCTACTCCGCACAAAAGCGCCAGAGACAACCTGAAGAAAGCCCAGTAGGGTGTAGCCCATTCGTAATTGAAGCTTAAGCCATAAGAATAAAGTGAAACGTGCACTATCTTATCTACCTGCAGAAGCGCAGTGACCGCCGCTGCTGATAGCACAATCCCGGCTCCGTTAAGCAGCAAAAGAAGCTCTGGACTCAACTTTGGCTTCAGTTTCATGTGGATCACTAGGAATACTCCAAGTTTGCGACTAAAAGCATTGCTAAGTCAAAATAAGGTGCTGAAATAAGTACCAGAAGTGCTTGGTCTCCGAGGAATCTGTTTGGGCAAGAAGTCCAAGGGTCCATGGTCGTAAGCTGACACAGGCGCCTTCATTGCTAGCCTAAGCATGGACAAGATCAGGAGACATAGGGAGTGACGCCGAACTTCCATTGAAAAGTGAGAATCACCAGGGAAACGGCGCGAGAAACAACGTCAACAGTCTCAAAGAACCTGTCCTTAGTAAGTCCATCGTAGAAAACGGGTTTCGAGACTCTGATAGACTTCCACGACTTTGAAGAGGGCATGAATTGACAGCGACACTCGGTTGACAGGAGGACCATTTTCAAGTCGAAAAGCATGAACTCCCTCTCCTTGGGCAGGGCCAGAAGCTTCTCCTGACCCTCATCGGTAAGCCGAACATCACTCGTTACAATCAGGGAGTCAGATTTGCTTTGAGGC
Source organism: uncultured Candidatus Bathyarchaeia archaeon (assembly GCA_964353725.1). Taxonomy (GTDB): domain Archaea; phylum Thermoproteota; class Bathyarchaeia; order Bathyarchaeales; family SOJC01; genus CAYGVX01. The sequence continues at coordinate 25,149 of CAYGVX010000021.1, read as the reverse complement.
TGAAGGACCAGCAATGGCGGGCACTCATCCCTAGTCATCTTGAACGAAAAACGCGAGTTCTCGTCAGCCAACTTCCAAACACTGAATCCTTCGTCATCAAGCCACTCCTCTATCCTCTTCCCCACCTCACCGGTCTGCATCATCTTCGCCGCACTTTGAATTGCTCTTCCACCCCGTGCAGATTATACAGTTGCGAGGGTCTCCGCCAGACACTTGCTGCGCGTCTTCTTCAACGCACGATTCGACTCTTTCTGCACGCGCCTGAGATAATCTATCAACGCGTTAACTTCGTCAACGTACTCTTCTGCTCCAGCCGCTCCAATATACTCGTTTGAAGCATTAACCAAACCTTCCCTCTCCTGGACAGTCAAGTTCTGCGCTACTATGACACCCTCAAGCCATTTGGCTGCTGAAACACGCTTTTCCAAGTCTAAGCTTTCAATCACCTGTGCGAACTTATTCAAAGACTCCCGATTCCGACCTGTACTCATATGGCTAGTCTTCCTAAGCTAGACTTAGGGCATCGCTGATTTCAGCCTTATGGAGCAGGAATCAATATAGAGAGTGCACGCATACATGAGCACACTGGGGAACCAAGTCCTATCGCGAGTGCGCATGCTTTTTTGGTGATAGATGCAATAATGCCTCCGCCAACTGGGAATTGCCACGTTTCAACTGCGTTTGAATGTAGATTCAGAATTCACACTCCTTAAGTTGACGCCGAGCAACCTTCCTCTCATCCTGCAGGAAGACAGCAGATGCAATCCCTAATGCCGGAGTTCTTCATGCTGCTAGGCATAGACCTCTTCTTAGCCACAAGCCTTCTAACCGCCGTCTTCGACAAGCATTTCCCAGACAAGCTCTCCTACCTCTACCAGCTCATCGCACTCGCAGGCTTCGGACAACTACTAGTCACCAAGGAATTCATGACCCTTTTCGCAGACTACATGCGCTTCTGGTACAGCTTCATCTACCTAGCCATCGCGACAAGCAACATCACAGCACTCAACGTCTACCTATACTTCTACAAGAAAGCGAGAACCCTAGGAAAACTCTTCTCACTATTCGCCACAGCCCCCACCCTGATAATATCTGCAATGTTCCTCTACAACTACGCCCTCGAAGCACCCAACCCGATCGTCATACTCCCAACAATACCACTGGAAACCATGTTCCTCAGCATCTTCGCCTTCGACACCCTCGTAGTCAGCATAAGCATCTACGCCCTCGTAAAACCAAAATGGTGGCACATAACAATACCCTCAGCCACCCTCCTCGCAGCCGCAGCAGCCTTCGTCTCAGTGAAACCAACATTAGGCGAAGCCGCCTTCATGGCCGGCGCAATATACGTCTACATCATCCTCGGGATTGCATGCGTCGGAGTCCTCGGAGCAGGCCTCTACGTACTTCTGCGGTTCTGGTTGGAAAAACAAAAACCGAAAGGAGGTGAAACGATAAAATGAACTACAAGAAATCAACCAAACTGCTAGTCCTATTTGCATCGTCACTTCTGATTGCTTTTGCAAGTGCTTCAACATATGAATATTTCATGCAGGCATCACCGATATCGATCGGTGCCGCAGAGCTATACTTCACTTCTGGAGGAAACACGACCACGATGGGAGGAGTCGATGCAATAAACACGGCGGGTACAGAAGTGACATTTGACACTATCCCTGCAATTAAACCAGGTGAAACACAAACCTACATACAAGCCGTTAACATAACCAACAACGCAGGCTCTACAAAGACTCTCAACATGAGCGTCTATTCACTAGCGGGGCAATTCACCGCAAACTTCGAATACATCAACGTTACAATAATCGCAGCAAACGGTACTTCACTGGGGACTAGCATTGAAATAGTCTCAAGCGGAACAAATGTAACGAAAACCGGGAATCTGGCGATGGCGGACGGAGAAATATGGACAGTAAGATGGATCATAAGAGCCAAGACTGATGCCACCATTGGCCAATCGACTAACGTTACGTTGAAAGTGAAGGTTGAGGATTAGCCTCAGCCACCTTTTTTCTTTTATTTCAGTCAAGAAGAAGTGAAGAACCGTTCATAGTGCGTGTTCTATGAACCAACGATAAGTATTTGTGACGGTGTGGGCGCATGCAAGTATATTGTGTATTAAGAAAGGACATATTTATATTAGGCGAAAGCCAAATGTTAAGACATGGCATCGGTTACGCCAGCATCCATCGCCTCCAAGCACGCGGGTTTCCGCGGGTATGAAAGAGGTAGAAAAGGAGACTTGTGATGTTGATTCTGGGTTCATACGTGTTAAATAAGCATTTGCAGAATGCTAAAGAAGAGGTGCAAGCCAGCTTGCCAAGAATATTGAAATCGAAAAAAGGTATCTCTCCAATTCTAGCCACACTCTTGCTAATAGTGATTGCAGTAGCAGCCATAATCATAACCTACGCCTGGGTTATGACCTTCATGGGAGCACAGACAACTGCTGGCGGAACCCTTCTGGACGTAGAAAACATGTACTGGAATGACACTGCCTCAACGACGAGCCTAGTCGTCAAGAACATAGGCACGAGTAACGCAAAAATCGTACGCCTATACATAGGCAACACTGCGGCAAACCTCATAGAAGTCACAACCTATACCGATATCGATCCCGACACAGGGAAGCTTCTTCCAATAGATGAAACAGTCACCATAGTCCTAGATTGGCCAAACGCCCTAGCATCTTCATGGACAGCTGGCAAAACATACTACTTCAAAGTCGCGCCTGAGACGGGAAACGCAAAAGAGTTCACCTGGAAAGCCCCAACTTAAGAAACAGCCTCCAATACTACGCTTCAAGAAAAGCCAATTTTTATAACGCCTTTCTTTCTTAACGGAATAGTTGAAAACCGAACAGAGTGGACAACAGAATGGAGGCGATACTCTCTTCGACGCGTGTTCTAGTCTCCCTAGCTTTTCTGGCCTATGCCTCTTGGAGTGACCTCAAAACCCGCGAGGTAAGCAACAACGTCTGGGTTGTGTATGCACCCGTCGCTTTCCTCCTGACTTTTGCACAGCTGCTGCTTTATCCACCAGTAAGAGGAGACGTGCTCGAATCAATGATTTTCTACGGTGCCTGCTTTGCGATTACCGCTGTCTTCTCAATAGTGCTCTTCTATGTGGGAGCTTTTGGCGGGGCAGACGCAAAGGTGCTTATGTGCATAGCCTTAGCCCTTCCTGAACCAAGCTTCATTAGACCACTGGCTGACTTCATCTTCTCCCACATTCAAGTCTCAATCCCACTATCAGGCTACGTTTCCTTCATCTATCCCATCACGGTCTTCAGCAACGGAGTAATCATCGCGGCTTTCAGCGTACTCTATGCCCTTCTTCGAAACGTCGCATCAAGACAGAAGACAGGCATGAGGCTTTTTGAAGGATACCAAAACGCATCGTTTGGACGCAAAACAGTGGCAATGCTATGTGGCTACAAGGTGACAGTTGCAGACTTGGAGAAATCGTTCCTCTACCCTATGGAAGATGTTCGGGTTACACCTTCAGGAGAAACCGAGAGACTCCTCCTGCTTTTCCCGAAAGATGAGGTCCGAGAGGAGATAATTGAAAGACTCGCAAAGGCCGAGAACAAAGTGGGCGTTCAAGGCAGGGTGTGGGCGACACCCGGGTTACCAATGCTAATCTTCATCACACTAGGGCTGATTGTGGCATTAACACTCGGCGATATCGTTTGGCTAGTGATCACTCAGATCCTGTAACACAAGAATTCTAGCTTACGTCAACAGTTGGCGGAGACTCCGCCATTACCCACAGTCCCACGTTGCCCGATTCAGGATATATAGGCTCCCCGTCGAAAGTGAGTACTGCGCCGTACCAGGCCACGTCCATAGGGTAAGTGAAAGAAGCTTGATACCGCTCCACTGGGTTGAACTCGATTGTCGCCTGTCTTTGTTGCACTTCCACTTGAACCTCGTAGAACCTCTGCGATGAACTCGTGCTTCTGCTGTAAAGTCTAATGTAACGACCTTGGGCTGAGAATGCTCCACTTGACTGCCACCCTCCAGAGTTTAGTGTACCGATCCACACTGCTGACCCCCAGTTGTCGGGGTCGTTGCTCACGTAGACCTCAACACCCGCAGATTGCCCCCACATGTAGGAAGTGGTGGCGCTTTGATAGATTCTAATTCTAGAGACGCTCACCGTTTCTCCCATGTCCAATTCGATCCAATGGTTCTCTGTGGTGCTATGACGCCAAGTGGAACTTGTATCGCCGTCTATGGCGCGAGAGGCCTGGTAGCTACTGTCTTGGCCGCATCTGTCGTACACAGAGGTTGGAGTAGTCCAAACCGCTCTCTGTGCAGTAGCCATGCAGAGGGCGCCTGTCCTGTCGCCTGCAACATCGTCAAAAGTGTAGAGTATCCTATTGGAGTCGTCACTAAACATGATGCCCGCGCCCGTGCCGCCGTAAACGTACTCGCTCCAATGGTGCATCCAACCTGTGGAAGGACTTGAAAAATTGTAGAACAGGTCAGTGTCGCCAGCGGGTGTTTCTGCTACTGTCGGGTAGCCACCGCTGGTTCCGTTCTCTGTCAAGGATCGGATAGTTTCAGACACCCATCCGCTTGAGAGCTGGATAGGACTCAACTCTGTTATGGTCCTGCTTAGCGAAGAACTCACAAAAATGGTCCGCAGGGCATAGGTGAAGTAGGTGGCGTTTGCTGGGAGCATAATAATGATTTGGGAGTAGATGTTTGGGCATCCGTTTATGCCGTTAGACCATTCCGCTTCTTGGTGGATTACGTCTCTGACGATGCCATGGTGGATGATGTAGGCAAGGTTCGCCCCGTAGGTGGGTGTTCGACCATTGATTCGCATGAAAGTAGCAGTGCTTGTGGCGCTTCCGACGGTGGACGTTATGTCGAAGTTCGCGATGTCCAGCGTTAATATGCCGTTCGTCAGCACGCCTGATGACGGGTCATCGCCGATGAAGTATCTGTTTGTGAAAGCATACGACGTTTGGTTTGCAATGTCGCGTCCGTCCCACCATATTGTGACATTGGTGACATGGTGATTCGCCAGGAAGACAATCATCTGTCTGTTGCTGAAGACGCTTGCGTTGCTCGTTAAGCCAGCTGGAACTTGATAGTTCGATCCCCAGTCTTCGATCTGGAAGGGCACCTCACGGTTCGCCCCGTTGGCAGTTTGGTTGACGTGCAGGGCTTTCACTGAGACAGGTGGGATAGGTTTGCCACTGGTTGTTAGCTGGATGTTTTGTCCTAACCATCTCAACGTGCCGTTCTGAAGGACCTCCACAGCCAAAGTGTCTTGGTCGAGTGTCGAGTAGAGCGTTTGGTTCCAGCTGAAGGTGTACTTGTACTGTGAAAAAGTGGATGCTGCGACCATGATTCCCCTATTGTCAATTGCTTGAAGCATGTAGGATGAAGGGTCGATGCTGTTTGGGAGGGTAATGTTGTAAGCAGAAGAGGAATTAGTTGACACAACAGAGTTCACTACGAGACCTGTGTTGCTCAACTCCCAAGCTGACTCTGCGTAGCTGTAGTTGTAGAGAAACAAGTTGTCATTGGTGAGGGTTGGGCAGGGGTCGTCCTCGTCGCGTGTTACATTGACCAAGACATGGTTTGTGCTCGAAGGATTGACGGTTACTGTGAGTCCTACTGAAGCGGCGTAGTGTATGTCTCTGATGCCTAATCCATTCAGAGAGTAAGTCACGTTGAGCATGCCTTCACTGGAGCTTGTGCGGTTGAACCAAGAAGCACTCAGACGTGAGTAGACAACGGTGAAAGAGGGACTCCACTGGAGATGCGCGTAGACTATATTCTCCATACTGCTCTGCAAATACTCAGAGGCAAGATTCTTTGCATAGGTCGTATTGCCCGTTACCTGCAAGATTGAGCCATAGTACCCGACCGCAAATTCGAGGATACGGTCGATAGCCAAGTTCATCTCATCTAAGGCCCCCAGAATCTGGGGGCGCGCTTGAGTCGGGTTGTTGCGTATTACTGAGTAGGTTGTTACTATGGCGGTTACGAGCACGATGGATACAAGCAGGGAAGCGATTATCGTGAACTGCCCTTTCTTGTTTAAGAGCTTTTTCATGTCAACTTCCTCCTTGCTGGCCGAGCTGAAGAACGACGAGTCGCTGAGTTGGTCTTTCTCCAGCGCTTAGCGAGAACTCGGATTTGTATATCGTCGGACGGTAGTACATTAGAAGAGCTAGGGCGCTGACTCGGATGTCAGGCGTCCTAGTCAGTCCAATAGCGGTGAAAGCTCCTCTCCCTGTGCCGCCCGTATGCTTGAAAGTCGCGGCTCCATAGTAGTTGTTCACTGGGTTGAACACACTAGAAACAATGGTTGTATGGTAAGTGGTTTGAATCGACGAAGGTAACGCTCGGGTTGCTGTCTGGTATGGCGAAGGATAGATTCCATAGTAGTTTGAATAGTAGTTTGCGTTGGACGAAAAGTATACAACGCCTGGACTTCCCGTTGATTGGCTAGCGTATGAGTAGGATTGGCTGTCTAGACCCCTTAAGAAGCATCCGAGACCGTATCCTGAAACCATTCGCATACCATAGATCCCCCAGTTGTTCTGGGTGCTCGCAAAGAAAGCGGTGTTGGTGACATAATAGAAGGGGTAGCCTACGATGCTTACCCAAGTCCAATTGTAGGTATTGACTCTTTGCCCCAGAATGTAGGCGTATCTCGCATACGACCCATCAGCGTAGCCTTGAGTCGTGTAGTAGCCTGCGGGGATTGGCACCGCTTCTCCAAAGGTGTTTATTATCACGGCGTTTTCCACTTTTTCATGGGGAAAACCTGAGATCTTTGTTCCGTTCAGAAGTGAACCCAACTGTGCTGTGCTCTGCACCATGACAGTGGTGTTGAAATAGGGGGAGAGGAGGTTGTAGAGATCCACGGCCAGGCTTTGGCCAGTGTATCCAGTGATCCACCATCCGTTCGCGTCGCTGCAGTTTAGGATGTATAGTGTTCCTGAGATCTTCTCGGGCGAGATTGTGAACGATACGTCAGTGGTGGTCACCAAGTATGTTGAATCTTCCGAGTCCGTTCCAAGCCCGCTTTCAGAGTTAGTGATCGAATGAAATCGACTATATGTGGTTGTGTCGCCAACGGTCATTATGTCGTAGATCGTGAGGTTGTACACGAGATTGGGAGGCAAGCTAGCCGAAAGTGCGATCTCCAGGTCGGTCCAAGCTTGGTCAGAGGAATCCTTGAAAACGACTCGAGTTAACTCCTTGTTTTCGTCTAGAACCTGGAGCGTCGTCAGAGCAAGCTGCCGAAGGTTAAGAGAGGATGTTTGTCTTGGCGAGGGCAGGACTGCAAAATATGTGGCTGCAATGAACGCAGTTGCGAAGATCATGATCACGATCGACACTTCGATAGTTCGCAGCATTTTTCATCACCACAATCCACTAGGATTCCAAATCTGATAGCCCTGCAGACTCCAACACGTGATCTTTGCTTGATATGCCAACATGTCAACAGTGGCTTGGCGGAGATCAGTGGCAGTCCAGACGTTTCCAGCAGGGTCATCGCCGAATGCCACAGAGGCAGCTAAGGTGCCTATGCCCCAAGGCATGACAGACATCCCATAATCGTTCCCAGACTTGTAAGTAACTAGTAGAAACCCGGGATGCCCAACAGGGAGTACCGTCTCTCCATATAAGTATTTGCCTCCACCCCCGCCATAGTTGATTTGCCCAGTGGAGTTCGCTATGGGCCATTCCTGGAATGTAGACTCTCCAGTCAAGGCGTGAAACGAGGCGTTGTAGAAATAGTTGGGGACAGGGGGTGCTCCCACACCATTTACGTCCCAATCGTGGGCAAGGTAGACTTTCCCTACTTCATAATCTACAACAAAGGGTATGACACCCGCTCCCTGCGTGAAAGTCTTATGAGTGTAATAGCCCAAACCGAGGAGACCGCTGAGACGCGCATAAACAACAATGACGTACGTCTCCGTTGATCCATTAAAGGCGAAATCAAGATTTACAGCACCAGAGGAATTCGCCTGCGCTGTGCCAGTGGAAAGCACTATTGTGGGATAATTGCCAGTCTTCAGAGTCCGGAAAAGATAGTAACCCAAACTGGCTCCGCTAAGGGGAAAACCTGGACCACGTGCTTCGACCCTCAGACGCAGAGGATTCGCCCGGCTCTCGGATATAGAAACCTCGACGATTGGAGAGATATTAAGCTGGAATCCATAACTGCCGTTTACTCCCAAGAGCCTTGAAGCCGTATCATAATCTATCGAGTCACTCATTGGTACGAACAAGTAGCCGCCAGGTCCCATGCTGATATTACTGTACCAGACGCCTGAACCAATAGGATACTCCACAGACTCCCCAGTCAAAGAAACCAATCTCATCAGAGCAAATGAACTGAGCACGTAGCCACTTTCACCAGGCTTTTGAAGCCCGAAACAAGACAAAGTCTTGTTCGTCTCACCCCAATCGTATGGAAAGCCGGGAGTCAATAACGTGCTGTCCAACAGATCACTCGCCTTTAGTGCAACATGCCTGTTTTGCTGATACAAAATCGCTGCCTGTATAGTCTGAGTAAAGAGACCAGTAAACACTAGTATCGCTGCTATGAAAGCGGTAGTCGCAACCAAGTGGTCAATAGTCACTCCAGTCATCTGTTTTTCCTCCTCTATCCGAATGAGAAGCCGAGAGTCCCATTCGAGAATTTCTCAACACATATGGATGCGCTTGTGGCGTTGCTCAAGAAGGTTGACTGCTTCCAGAGCACGTTAGGCCCCAAGGTGACTTGGGAGTTGGCTGTGGTGCCCGTGCCTATCAACGCCAGGTGCAAGTCGATTATCGTGCTATTCTCAACTTTTCTGTCTGATGCGGTGATAACATAAGGGATTGATTCGATGAATGGAGGTACCTTGGGGGAATGACTGGTTATGCCGCCTGCGACCTCTTCGCTGTTGAGGGAGAAGTACAGCTGCTGTATCGCCGTTCCCACGTGGCTCGCCACATCTTGTAGGGCAGTTTCCCTTCGTCTGACAACCCAGACATCCATCATCCAGCCTGCAGCCATGGGTATCAGAATAACCTGCAGCAGAAGCACGGGAACCATGATCGCGTACTCCATGCTTATGTGCGGCATCTAGGAACCCCTCAAGTAGTCTTTAGGCATGCACTCCAAACGCAACATCAACTCCACCCACAAAGACCTCAAGAACAGTCTCGCCAGCCAACTGGATTGACTCCACGGTTTGAGGAAAGTTGAAGAAGGAATTGTCAAATCCAGATCCGCTGAGAGGAAAGCTCGCCTCGATTTTGATGCCGGTTACACGCTCGATGGTTCTTGCTTTAGTAGACTCACCCGTTAGGGTTATGGATTGGGAATTCCCCGGAGCCTCTCCCTCTACGAGAACTGGCAAGAAAAGCCGGATATACCGCGTACCACCCATAGACAGGTACATCATCCTCATGGCAGGTGCAACAACAACTCTTATGTAACTGCCATCTGTCATTGGAAGCTTTTCCACCACAAAAACCCTGGTTACCGGCGCGGAGGTCTCATTAAACACGAAGCCATCGTCATAGGATGGGTAGATGGACTCGAAGTAGTCGTCACTTATCGAATACTGCGACACAGGCATGTCAAAGCAGACGACGCCAGTCAGGTTAGTGTGGAACTTCACGTTTGTCTGGGTCGTAGTGTTAACATATATCGTATAGTTCAACGCTGGCTTAAAGGACACGGAACCGTACTTGCTCGAGTAACGCATCGTTTCTGTGCGCCCGATTACCCACGCCACGTCATCTACTTGAAGTCCCAGAGTCTGCATAGACTGCTTGGCGGAGCTGAACTCGCTCTCAGCCATCCTAACCAAGAGAAAGTTGCTCGCAAAGGCAAGAGCCACAGTGACAAGTGCCACCATGACTCCGGTGATTATGACTGACGAAACTGCAGGGCTCGCGGCCCTGTTGCTTCGACAACGCTTTGTCGACTTCAAAGCCATGTGTATGGTTGACCTCCCTAGAAGCTGATCAGGGACGGGGCTACCTTGGCAGCAACTATGGCGATTATGGTCAGAAGCGCCGAGTGTTTAAAGCCTGCAGCCACGGATTCTTCGCTGATTTTTCCGCCCACTAGTCCGATTAGAAAACTGTGTATGATAACTGAGGTGGAGAAGATTATCATTAAGGAGCCTACATCAGGCTGATTAGCAGATGCAGCTGACCCCACCATGCCAACTGTTTTGGTCGTGAAAGTAAGCATCATGACTGTCGTCGCAACTAGCATGAGGGCCGCGAAGTAGGGCATCATTATGTAGGGTTTAACAGCCATCTTCTTCTCCTTCTCAACCTGCTGCGTAGTAGTGCTAAACCTTGCAAGCGACTCGACCATCGCGATAGTGCCCCCGCCGACATCAATAGTCTCCACCAAGAGAAACATGACAATCTGTGTTGTCCAGCTTTTGGTCCGATGGACGAAATCCATGAAAACCTTCCTGAGCGGGATACCCCAAGAAAGCTCTGCGGTGATCTTCTTCAAATGCTTGGTGAAGCTGCCGTACTCGCGATTGGAAAGTGTTTCAATGCATTTCTCCGGCGCCAGACCCGTTTTCCGAGTCTCTGTAAGGTCTTGAAGAAAGAGGGTGACACCCCGTTCGGTACTCCCTCTTTCCGCAGAGAGCCGCATTTGGACTATTGCAGGAGGACCCGCGGAAATCACGAGGCCTATCGAGACCGCCGTGGGCAGGTCTACGGCATTTGCTATTGGCACAAGGAATGGAACAGGCATTATGCCGAAGAAGTTGGTGAGAACTGCAAGAACCGCCGTGGCTGCCACCGCACAGATTCCGAAGGCCTTGTAGGGTCTCCAGTCGGTTATTGGAGACTTGGGCTGCATTCCATGCGCAAGATAGATGAACACGAATGAAAGCAGCGGCGTGAAAACATACGTGTAAAGAATTATTCCAGAGTACATTGACATTCCTGTGCTGTAGATCGACTCGACGCTGAACAGAATGTAGAAGCACAGAGACATCAGAACCATTACGATGATGAACGACTCCAGAAGCATGCCCAAACGCTCTGCAGCTGCCCGCACTCTTGCAGCTCTTGTCTTGAAGAGCTCTGCCGCCTTGGTCTCAAGGAAACTGGTAATGTCTCCGCCGATAATAACGGTGGATGCGTATCCCCCGACAAACTCCCGATAAATGTCCAAGGGGTTTCCCTTCGCAGACCTTTGCATCGCGGTCAAAGGGTCTACACCGAAGATCTCCACGTCTCGGATGAGGCTTCTTGCTTCTTGGCTCATCGCAGGGAGCAAGTCGGCTTCTCCGAGTCTCTTGAAACTCGTGTATGGAGGGATACCTCCTGATGCCATGACTGCAACGTAGGTTGCTGCAAAGGGCATTTCTCTCTCAAGCTTCGTAGAACGTTCACCGGCTCTTGACATCGGAGTTATCATGAAAACAATCATTACGAAAAGCGGAGCAGGAACCAGAAAGACCAATGGCATTAGCTGGGTGAAATAGAAGAGTATGACGCCGGCGACGCTAATGGGGATAGTCAGGAAGGCTGCGAAGAACATCAGAGATACGTATGTTTCAGGGTATATTCTCATGTTCGCCCGCTTGAGATAGCCTTCAAACTCGAAGACGTTCTTCAGAAATGCTGGAGCCATCCTTCCGAAAAACCGGAATGACAGCCCTTCAAGAGTGTTTAATAGTGGCAAGTGTTTCTAGTCCTCCTATCGTGACTTTCTCGTAGAACTCTTCTGGTCTTGCATAATATTCCGCGATAATGGTTGCAACATCTTTGTAGCTTCTGATGTTCTGCTCTCTCATCCAATGCAGCACTTTCAGTCGTTGCTCGATTTCCCGTTGTATGTCCTTACTGGTCAATCCCGTTCGTTCAGAAATGAAAGGCACCATGACGCTGTCACCGAAGGAAGACAAGTAGTCGTCTTTTGCGGGCTGCCACTTGAAGATTCTTCGATAATCCTCGTAGTTAGCGACTTCGTCTATCTCCATCACACGCCTGAACGCCTTCGTTTCGCCTTCTATCTTGAGGTGGACTCTTTGGACTGATAGAACGAGGTTAAGCAATGGTATGTAAGCGGGGGCGATGTCCATGGGTTTCTGGGTGAGACGCTTGACTGCTGAGTCGATGTCTTCTGCATGCATGGTGCTCAAGCCACCGTGGCCAGTAGCCATCGCCTGGAACAGAACGTAAGCTTCGTTACCTCGAATCTCTCCCACGACGAGAACATCTGGCCTGTGCCGCATGGAAGTCTTCACAAGGTCGAAGAGCGTCACTTCGCCTGTCTGGTTCTCGCCCAGTCCATAGCTTCTCCTCGCGATGAGGGAGACCCAGTTATCGTGGGGAAGGTTAAGTTCCGCCGTTTCCTCAATGGTGATTATCTTGCTTCCCGGCTTGATTAGACAAGCAAGAGCGTTCAAAGCTGTTGTCTTTCCAGCCGCAGTGCCTCCCAGAACCATGATCGAGGCTCTATTCTCCAGACACATCCAGAGATACGCAGCCATCTCCTCAGAGAACGTTCCAAGGTTTATCAGGTCGATCATTGAATACGGGTCTTCTCTGAACTTGCGTATAGTGAAGGCCGTGCCGAAGGGCGTGATTTCGCGTCTGTAGAGCACCGCGAGCCTGTGTTTTCCTGGGAGTGAGGCGTCGACTATGGGGAATGCTGAGCTAACGTGCTTTCCGGCCATGTGGACAAGCTTGACGACCAAGTTGTCCAGTTCGGAATCCTCGTGGAAAAGGAGGTTGGTCTCGATGCTTTCGTATTTGCGATGCCAAATGTAGACTGACTTCTTGACACCGTCACAAGAAATGTCTTCGATGTTGGGGTCACGCATCAACGGGTCGATTTTTCCGAACCCCACAAGGTCTCTTTCAGCGTGGTAGAGTATCTTGTACCAAGAGACGTCGGGCAGCCAACCTAGACTGATTCGGTATTTGTCGACGATCTGCCTTGCTTCGGTAGCGAAAAATTTTCTAGGGTCGGCTATTTCCTCTTTAGGGGATTCGATTTCTGCCAACAATATGTCCAAGACGCGGTTGTAGATGTTCCGTTCCAACGGGTCTAACTGCAACTCGTCAAGAATGTACTTGTGCTCACCGGTCTTCGGATTCTGGACAATTGCGACGTGTGCAAAAGGCTCATACAACGGATACCTTTCGATAATCTTGAAACCTCTTGGGACAGGTTTAGGCGGTGGTGTTTGGACAACCGTCTGAGCAGAATGCCTCCCAAACTTAGGCAACTTGATTTTTTTAAGAGAACCCTTTACTCTTGTTGACATGTTCTTGAGCTGTTGCAACGTTGTTCTCCTAGACAATAGAACGCTTGACTGCGTATTAAATCTTGCGTCTTGCTAAATCGTAGTCCAGCTCAAAAAGAGGCTCGTGTAGGCTGTTTGGCTGCTGTTTCCTGAGAAAAGTGGTCTCGTCCGTAATGGGATACTGCTATTTCTGTGCTCTCATTTCCTGCAGTTTGCTTTTTAGTGGAGGAACTATCTTGAAGAGGTCTTCGATGACGCCGTAGTCGGCTACTCCGAAGATGGGCGCGTTTGGGTCTTTGTTCACTGCGATGACGAAGTCTGAGCTTTTCATTCCAAGAACGTGTTGGAAGGCGCCGCTTATTCCCAAGGCTATGTAGAGTTTCGGCTTCACGGTTTTCCCCGAACTGCCTACCTGGCGATCGCTGGGAAGCCATCCTTTGTCCACGATTGGGCGTGAACAGGCTAAGACTCCTCCAAGGCTTTTCGCCAGCTCTTCTATAGGGGGAATCTCGTTTTGGTCCTTTATTCCGCGTCCGATGCCGATGAGCACCGGCGAGGCTGTTATATCGACGCCGCCAGGGGGAAGCAGTTGGTATTCGACGAAACGTTTTTCCCCCAATATCTCTTGCAGCGGTGAGGGTACTTCGACTATTTCTCCATCCATCGAGGCTCCTTTTTCCGCTGGGAAGGTTGCTTGACGGATAGTTGTAATGTAGCTTTCCGCCTTACGAAGTGTAGCGTTAGCGTTTACCTTGCCGCCATACATCTGGCGTGTTACGATCAGTGTGCCATTCTCGAATTTCAAGTCTATGCAATCCGTCGCCAGAGGTATGTTCAGCGAAACAGCAAGGCTTGGAGCCAAGTCCACGCCAAAGGATGTGTGCCCAATCAACGTAAGCAGTGGCTTGTGTTCCTTAATCAGGTTGGACAGCACTTTTTGATAGGTTTCCGAGTTGAAGTTTTCTAGCTCAGAGTCTTCTACGAGCAGAACCTTTTTTGCGTATTCTGAGAGAGTCTTTGCATGTTCTTTGGCATCCTTTCCAAAAAGCACTGCCACCAGTTCTGAGTTTGTCTTCTCGGCCATTTCTCTGCCTTTGGTCAGCATCTCGAAAGTTATTTCTCTGATTTGACCTTGTCTATGCTCAGCCAAAACAAAGATGTCTGCCATCTACACCAGCCCCTTGGCTTTTAGTATCTCAGCAATCTTCGCAGCCACTTCGTCCGGTGTGCCTTTCAGGAAATTCGCCTGTTTCTCTGCTGGAGGCACGTACATTTTGTCTATTCTTATCCATGAGCCGAGTTCGCCAGCTTCGCTTTCATTCAAACCTATTTCAGCCAGGCTAAATGCTTTGATCTCCTTCTGCATAGCCTTCCTAATTCCCATTATGGAAACGTAGCGAGGCTCATTTATCCCAGTTTGAATCGTAAGCACGGCGGGCAGTTTTACGTCCACAACCTCTTCTAGCCCGCCTTCTAGCTCGCGGTTGACTTTTGCAGTGTCGACACTCAGCTCCACTTTCTTAATCATCGTGGCGTGCGGGATTTCAAGAAGCTCTGCGAGCATTGGACCAGTTGACGTGTATCCGTCGTCGTCTGCGAGGGCGCCAGTTAATATTATGTTGAAAGGCAGAGTCTTGACGACTTTATGCAGCGTTTTGGCTATGGCATAGCTGTCGGAGCCTTCGAGCTTTGGGTCTGTCACCCTTATGGCCTTATCTGCTCCCCGGGCTAGACACTTTCTCAGAGTGCTGTCGGAGTCCTCAGACCCTACTGTTATGACGGTGACCGTGCCGCCAAGTTTCTCTTTTATTCTAACAGCTTCTTCTAAGGCGTAGTCGTCCCATTCATTGATGTCAAAAACTAGCCCACTTTTTTCGATAGTCTTTCCGTTGGGGGATATTTTTATCTCTGCTTCTGCTGTTTCTGGAACGTGTTTAACACAAACGAGTATGTCCACTTTCCCTACTCCGATATGCCTAACTTCTCCTTCAACTTGCTGCGTTCCTCAGCAGCGAGCGGGCCAAATTTCTTAATCCTTTCCGCGAACATGGTAAACAGCTCTGCTGCCTTCTTGTACACTGGAAGGGGCACGTAGCTGTAGCGAACTCTCATGCTTTTCACGCAATACTCTGCCAGGGAACGGGTAATCTCGACCATCCTGTTCTTGGAAAAGTGCTCATCGATTTCTTCTTGTCCTTCGATTATGAGTACGCCATCTGCGCCGAAGGCGAAGGCGTAGAGTATGTGCTTCAAGCCTAAGATGGCTGTAGAGGGAACTGTGATTATCCTAACGTTTTCGGGGTAGTTGACGCGGTCGAGACCCAAAAAGTCCATCCCGGTGTAGCCTACGTTCTTGTCGACGAAAGCGACAATTCTAACATCGTCTGGCACCCTGTCCGCAAGTACCCCTCGCAAGTTTGCTATGATCTGCCTGCTTGTCGAGTTCCTGAAATCTATGGCTTCCTTCGGGCAAGCAGGGATACAAGCACCACAGCCAATGCAGATGAAGGGGTTAATCACAGTTTTTTCTGTTTCCACGGTTATGGCAGTAACAGGACAGACTTTGACACATTCACCGCACCCGTTGCACAATTCGGGGATCACGAAGGCCTTCTCTGGGCTCGTTGTTATCTGCTCGCCCTTCAGAAAAAGAGAAGCTTTTGCAGCAGCTGCCAACGCGTCAGAAACTGTGTCACGAACATCCTTCGGGCTAAGGGCGCATCCACACGCAAAAACGCCTGTTGTAAGAGAATCAACGGGGTCAAGCTTGGGATGTTTCTCCTGTATGAAACCTTCTTCGCCCAAGGAGAGCTTCATCCTACCAGCGAGCTCTTTCATTCCAGCCGGGGGAACCATCGGGGTGGCTAGCGCAACCATGTCGAACTCCTCTTCTTTAACCTCGCCCATTAACGTATCTTCTGCTAACACCACCAGCTTGCCGTTCTTGTTCTTCCAGATTTCAGAAACTCTCCCCTTGGTAAATAGTACCCCTGCTTCTTCATCCCGCCAATAAAGCTCCTCGTAGCCTTTACCCGCAGCGCGGACGTCAATGTAGTACACGTGGACGTCGATTCCAAGCATCTTCTTCAGCACAAAAGCCTGTTTCAAGGAGTACATGCAGCATATGCGGCTACAATAAGGGATGTAGTTCTTGTCTCTTGAACCCGCGCAGAGTACGATAGCCATCTTCTTGACGTCACCACCATCAGCCTTTTTGACGTAGCCTCCTGTTGGTCCTGAGGCTGAAGTCAGCCGCTCCAAGGCCATCATGGTGATGACGTCCTTGTAAACACCGTATCCGTAGGTCTTGAGCATGCTTGCGTCGTAGAGCTCGTAGCCCGTAGCCATTATTATGGCGCCCACTTTCAAATCAATTGTCTTGCCTTTGTCTTCCAAGTTTACCGCTTTGGCAGGGCAAAGCTGCTCGCATTTCATGCATTTTGTGCATGCCTCGAAGTCGATCACGTAGGCTGAAGGTACTGCTTGTAGAAAATCGATGTAAGCAGCTTTTCTCTGGGATAAGCCTTCGTTGTACTTGTCCAGAGTGGTTACGGGGCACACTTTGGCGCACACACCGCAGCTTCTGCACTTCTCGCTATCCACTCCGCGAGGTTTCATGAAAACCTTTACTTCGTAGTTGCCAGGACGCCCCTTCACTTCTTGAACCTCAGCGTAGGTTAGAAGGTTCACGTTTGGGTTACGTCCCACCTCCGCCATTCTCGGCGTGAGTATACATTGAGCACAATCCAAGGTCGGAAAAACTTTGGTGAGCTTCGCCATGTTGCCGCCTATGGTCGGCTTTCTTTCCACGATGTAGACCTTATAGCCCAGGTAACCGAGCTCTAAGGCAGCTGTTATGCCAGCAATTCCGCCGCCCACGACGAGGATTTCCCTTGAGCTTTTTTCGCTAATGCTCTCCAAGGGTTCCAGCTCTCGGCTCTTCTCGTAGCCGCCACGTATCAGGCTGATGGCCTTTTTTGTGGCTTCTGAAGAAGGCTTCGGACCGTGAACCCAAGAATCCTGCTCTCGGATGTTCACGAATTCAAGCATGTAGGGGTTTAGTCCAGCTCGCTCCAAGACGCTCTGAAAGGTTAGAAGGTGCATGCGCGGAGTGCAACTGGCGATTACTACGCGGTCCAAGTTGTGCTTTTTTACGGCTTCAACGATTATCTCTTGGGAAGGCTTTGAACAAAGGTATTTCTGATACTTCGCGTCCATGACGCCTTCCCATCCTTTGACAGCATCTAATACAGCTTTGACGTTCACAACGTCGCCTATGTTGCCACCGCATTCACAAACGTAGATCCCGATTCTGGGCGACTCCTTGCTCATCCTGCTTCTCTCGCTCTCACGAGCTTGGAAAGATGGATACTAAAGAAAACGCTTAAAAAACCTTGTGTTTCATGTTATCCAGACGGGACGATGGTGATGAACGTTCAGGAGCTCGTCCAGAAGCACAAGTTGCTTGAATGCATTCACTGTGGAATCTGTACTGGAAGCTGTCCAGTAGCCCGGAAGGCCAACTTGAATGTTAGAAGGTACATGAGAGAGGTAGCGGTAGGCGGCAAGTTGACGATACACCCTCAAAACGAGCTTTGGAGCTGCACTACTTGCGCCACTTGTGGGATCCGTTGTCCTAAGGACATAAACCCCTATGACTTTTTGATCGACGTCCGGAGCCTGGCTGTCGAGGAAGGCCAGATAGCAACAACGCTGAGAGACTCCTTGGAAAGCACCTTCAAAAACGGTAACCCTTGGGGAAGAATAAGGAGTAAAAGGTCTGAGTGGACGCAGGGCTTGAATGTGAAGCACGCGTCGCAAGGTGTGCAGTTTCTCTACTACGTGGGCTGCACGCCTGCTTATGACCCGCGGGTTCAAAACGTGGCAAAGAGTCTGGCACGATGTTTTGAAGGAGCTGGAGTCAGCTTTGGAACGCTGGGGGATGAGGAGAACTGCTGCGGAAACGAAGCGTACAGCATGGGCGAGAAGGGCTTGTTCGATTTCCTTGTCGAAGAAAACACAAAGCTCTTCACCAAGTACTCCATCAAGCAAGTTGTCACAAGCTGCCCACACTCGTATCACTCCTTCAAGAACAGGTATGGACAGGCAAGCTTTGAGGTGTTGCATCATACGCAACTGCTTGCAGACTTGATAGACAAAGGGAAACTCAAGCTCTCCCAAGAACTGTGCAGGACGATAATCTACCATGACCCCTGTTTCCTCGGGAAGCAAAACGGTGTGTACGACGAACCTAGAAGAGTTCTCGAGAGTATCCCAGGTGTGAAGCTTGTTGAATTTGAACGTCGCAGGGAGCGGAGTCTCTGCTGTGAGGGTGGAGGAGGGAGAATGTGGGTTGACATTCCAGGGGAACGTCTCGCTGAGATCCGTGTCAAAGACGCGGCTGATTCGGGAGCAGAGATTTTGGCAGTTGCTTGCCCGTTCTGCCTCTTAACATTCGAGGATGCCGTTAAAACAAGTGGTTTGGAAGGGAAACTGCAGGTCTTAGACATAGCTGAACTGGTTGCGCAGGCTGTTCAACCAAGCTCCTAGTTTACGATTCTGGCTTTCCCAGCGTTTCTATCGGAAAAAATATACGCTACCGCCCAGATTTAGACGTCTCCTAGACAGGCAGAAATGTCAGGTGAACCCGTTGGAAAAGTTGACTCACGATGTAATAATAGTAGGAGCTGGCATAGCTGGTCTGAGGGCGGCGATTGCGGCAGCCGAGTCGGCAAGCAAGATCGATGTAGCCGTTATGTCGAAGGTTTACCCCGTCCGTTCCCATTCGGTCTGCGCCCAAGGAGGAACTGGCGCCGTACTCAGAGAAGGCGATTCCTACGATTTGCATTCTTGGGATACCGTAAAAGGGTCAGATTTCCTGGCGGACCAGGACGTTGTGGAATTCTTCGTTAGAAAGGCTCCTGAGGAGATAATTAAGCTGGACCACTGGGGACTTCCTTGGAGTAGGACCAGGGACGGAAAGATAGATCAGCGTCCTTTCGGGGGGCACAGTTTTCCAAGGGCATGTTTTGCCGCCGACATGACTGGATTCCATGAAATGCACACATTGGACGCGAAGGCCAAAACCTACGACAACGTGACATTCTACGATGAATGGTTCGTGACAGCACTCGTAGTCAGGGACAATGTTGCAGTGGGCTTGACGGCAATTGAGCTCAAGACAGGGGAGATGAGTGGGCTAAAGGCCAAATCCATTGTCCTAGCCACAGGCGGCCACGAACGCATTTACGAGTTTACCACCTTCTCGAACACAGCCACTGGAGATGGAATGACGATAGCCTATCGCGCTGGTGCGCCGTTGGAGGACATGGAGTTCGTGCAATTCCACCCCACAGGTCTTGTTCCGCCAGGGGTGCTCATAACAGAAGGATCCCGCGGAGAAGGAGGATACTTAATAAACTCTCAGGACGAGCGTTTCATGAAGCGCTACGCCGCGGAGAAAATGGAGTTGGCTCCACGCGACATAATTTCCCGCGCTGAACAGACAGAGATAAACGAAGGCCGAGGGCTGGAAGGCCCTTATGGACCTTACATAGCCTTGGACCTTAGGCACCTGGGTGAGGAGAAGATTAACGAGAGGCTGCCTCTCATCCGGGACGTTGCGATTAAGCTGGGCGGGGTGGACCCTGTCAAAGAACCAATACCAGTCAAGCCGGCAGCTCACTATTCGATGGGAGGGATCAAGGCAACCATGAAGGCGGAAACGCCCATCGCTGGGCTGTACGCTTCTGGCGAATGCTCCTGCATGAGCCTGCATGGAGCAAACAGGCTGGGCACAAACTCGACAGCTGAATGCCTAGTTTTCGGAGCAGTGAGCGGCGAAGAGGCTGCGAAGTATGCTCTTTCTCACGAGTTTCGGGAGCTTCCACTCGAAAAGGTCCAAGAAGAGGAAAAACGGATATTCGACGGTATATTGGGACGAAACGGCGACGAGCGTGTGCCCGCTATCAGAGACGATATGAGACGTCTGATGAACGAGAAGGTGTGGATATTCAGAAGCGGCAGTGAACTGGAGAGCGCCTTAAGAGAGATAAAGGCTCTGAAGGAACGATTTAAGAACATAACGGTTGAAGACAAGGCAAAGTGGTTTAACACCAGCCTCGTAGAAGCCCTGCAACTTGACTTTACGCTGGATTTGGCGGAAGCCACGATAGCTAGCGCCCTTGCCAGAACTGAGTCAAGAGGAGCACACTCAAGACTCGACTACCCTAAACGTGATGATGCAAACTGGCTGAAACACACATTGGCATACTGCACGGTTGAAGGTCCAAGACTCGAGTACATTCCTGTCACCATAACCAAGTGGCCTCCTGTGGCCAGAGCCTACTGAGGTGGGATTTGCATGAGTGCAACAAAGGAGAAGATTGTGGAACTGAAAGTGGATCGCTTTGACCCGGAAGCCAAGAAGCATTATGTATCAACGTACAAGGTGCCTGTTCGAAGGGGAACAACTCTACTTGAAGCCCTTACATACGTAAAAGACAATTTAGACGGCTCGCTTGCTTTCAGGTCTTCTTGCAGAATGGGGATTTGCGGTAGCTGTGGAATAATGGTTAACGGAGTGCCGATGCTGGCGTGCTACACACAAGTGCTTCATCTGAACTCGGATTCTCTGGTAGTCGAGCCCCTGCAGGGTATGCCCATCATAAGAGACCTAGTTGTGGACCTCGAGCCATTCTTTGCGACATACGATAGAATAAAATCGGTCTTGATTAAGCCTGATGAAGCACTCAAGAACCCTAGCGAGTTTGTTCAATCACAGTCAGACCTTAAGAAGTATTGGGACCTGTCGTTGTGCATCAAATGTTCCATCTGCTATTCCGCCTGCCCAGCTGCGATAGATGAGAGATTCCTAGGGCCTTCCACCTACGCTACCAACTATCGATTCATAAGAGATTCGAGAGATGAAGCGTCAGAAGAGCGCTTGAAGGCCATGGCTGATAACGTTTGGTTATGCACATCATGCAACTCGTGCACGAAGTTCTGCCCTAAGCTCGTTGATTCGTCATCCTCGATCGTGGAAGAACGCAATCTCATGGTGGAGACAGGCGAAATACCGAAAACAGTCAAAGACGTGCTTGAAAGCGTCTTCAAATACCGCAACCCAATGGCGATGCACCCCAGCAAGAGGATGGATTGGGCTAAAGACCTGAAAGTGAAGACTTATCCCAGGGTCACGAAAGCTGACGTTCTCTGCTTCGTCGGTTGCGCACCAGCTTACGACTCGAGAAGTCAAGCGATTGCGAAGTCGATGGTTGCAGTTTTTGAAGGCTTAGGCTTGGATTTTGCAACTCTAGGCAACGAAGAACAATGCTCTGGAGACCATATACTGAGAATTGGCGAAAAGGGTTTGTTCGAGATGCTCGCCGAACACAACATAGCAACGTTTGAGAAGTTTGATGCAAGCAGAATGGTATCTCTCTGTCCCCATTGTTTCAACACGCTCAAGAATGATAAGCCTTACAGCGATAAGAAGCTCAGAGTTCAACACTACACGCAATTCCTCGCAGACTTGCTGAAAAGTGGCAAACTCAAGCCTTCAAAGCCCTTGAGCAAGAAGGTTACCTACCATGATCCTTGCTTCCTAGGCAAGCGCAACGAGATATACGATGCTCCAAGGGAGGTTCTGAAGGCGATTGAAGGATTAGAGCTTGTTGAGATGAAGAGGAACCGAGCGAACAGCTTCTGCTGTGGCGGAGGGGCTGGAAGAACTTGGACAGAAGAAGCAGTTCCTGAGAAGAGACCCAGTATAGAGAGAGTGAAAGAAGCACTATATACCGGTGCCGAGGTAATCGCTACTGCATGCCCATTCTGCGTCACGACCTTGGAGGACGCGGTGAAAGTGCTAGACGTGGAAAATAGAATTGTGGTGAGGGATGTTCTGGAGCTCGTGGGGCAAGCGTTGTAGAGGGCTGCGTCTTCGCTACTACTGAATACCCAACCGTTCGTATATTGCCTTTCTGCTTTCCTCGGTCTTCTTCTTGACATCTTCGTAGATGTTGTTGCCGTGGGAGTCTATGGCCACTGTTAGGGGACCAAACTCTTCAGCTTCGAATATCCACATGGCTTCGGGCATGCCGAGATCGTACCATTCGACGGTTTTCACTTCTTTTATGGCTTTTGCCGCTAAGACACCAGCTCCGCCCGTGAAGGCTCCGTAGATGGCACCATATTTCTGCATAGCGTCGGTCGTGCGTTTGCCCATGCCTCCTTTGCCAATGACGACGCGGACTTTGAAGTTCTTGATGAACTCGTCTTCGAAAATGTCCATGCGAGTGCTGGTTGTAGGACCTGCTGCAACAACGATCCATTTGTCTCCTTCTTTCTTGACTATGGGACCGCAATGGAAGACTGCTAGACCTTCTAGGTTGATAGGCAGTTTCTTTCCTTCTTTCTGGAATTGAAGGGCTCTGTTGTGGGCCTGGTCGCGTGCGGTCGCTATGGTTCCTGTTATGTACACGACGTCGTTGACTTTGAGTTGTCGTATCTGTTCTTCGGTTATCGGGGTCTTTAGTTTGTAGGTTGTCATTTTCTGTTCACCTCACTTCACTTTGTGGGTTAGATACTCCACGCGTCCGTCTGGATGTATGCGCGCTGATGCTCTTCTTGCTGCCCAGCAGTTGAAGGCCACGGCTGCGGGGTAGGATGCTGGGTGTCTTGCTGCGTAGTCCACGTTTACGCCTAGGACGGTGGATTTGCCGCCGAGCCCCATTGGGCCTATGCCGAGGGTGTTTGCGGCTTCTAGGAGTTCTTTTTCGAGTTTGGCCAGTTCGGGGTCGGGGTTGGGTTGGTCTATTGGGCGCAGTAGAGCTTTTTTAGCCAGTTTCATGGCTATGTCTGCTCCACCTCCGACTGCCACACCGAGTATGTTCGGGGGGCAGGGCATAGCGCCCGCTTTTACCACTGTGTCTATTACGAATTTCTTGAGCCCTTTGATGCCTTCGCCTGGAACGAGCATGCCTATGGTGCAGACGTTTTCTGAGCCTCCGCCTTTTGGTAGAATAGTGATTTCGATGGTGTTACCTGGTACTATTTCCCAGTTTATGTGGGGTATGTGTCTGCCTGTATTGTCGCCTGTGTTCTTTCCTGTGAAGGGGTCGACGGCGTTAGGTCTTAGGGGGATTTGGGGCGTGGCTTTTCTGGTAGCGTTGATTAGGGCGCTTTCAATCTTGTCCAACCCTTTGACTTCCGCGCCTGCTTTGATGTAAAAGATTATGGTGCCTGTGTCTTGGCACATGGGGGTTTGGGTCTTCTCGGCTAGTTCGATGTTGTCGAGGATTGCTTTGAGTTGGGTTTTCCCAGCTGGGTTGGTTTCTTCTTGGTAGGCTCTTTGGAGAGCTTGTTTGATGTCTTGGGGTAGTTGGATGACTGCAAGTTTTAGGAGGTTGAATGCAACGTTTTCTACTGTTTGTTCTAAACTCAATGAGAGTCTTCCTCCGGTTTGAGAGCTATGTTGTTGAGGGTTCGGTCTTATAGGTTTTGTGCGGTTTGAGGGGCGCTGGTTCTGCATGTGTGTGGCTAGTAGACTGACCGTCCTATTAGGCTCTAAGCATCTAGAGAATGCTTTATGTGATGGTTTTTTGGAGGGTTTCTAGGCTGAATTTGGTGTTTGCGCAGCCGTTCTTTGTCAGTGGAATTGCTTGCCCAGTCAGACCAAGGTGTTGGAGGTAGTCTCCCCCCATCTTCAGTTCGTGACTGCATGCAACGCCGATGACGCCTTCGTAGCCTTTTTTCTTCAGTATTTGAGGCACACAGCTGCTGCCTGCGAGGACGAAGACGTCGCAGCCCCGTTTCTCTGCCATGCTGGTGGCCTTGTTGACTATGCAGTCTGGTGAGCAGTGAGCGCAACTGTAGGATGGTATTTCAGAGTTAAAGCGGGCTTGGCAACGGTTGTCCATGTGCTTGCGGGCGCAGTGGGGCAGCAGGAGAGCGCGTTTCTTGGTTTTGTTGAATTTTTGTGATTCGGAGACGTTTCGGACGTACAAATCGACGAGGTCTTCGACTAGAATCAGTGCGTCGGAGACTTCTAAGCCCGTGATTTCCTGTATCTTGAATTTCTCAGCCAGCTGCCTAGCTTTGCTTCCGAACCTTCTATGGAGACCCTTCTGGCTTGTGACGTTTGCAAGTTCCCTGAAAAAGGATTTGGGTATCCGAGAAAGGTCGAAGCTGAACTTGTAAGGCATGTCTCTTAGAGTGAGGCAGCTCTCGCCTTTAAGAGTTTGGCTCCTTTGACCTGAGAGAGAGATGTCTATCCCAAGCTAATAGGGTAATGCTCTTAATCGAAGCCCGCTTATCTCCATCGATAACTTGCTAAACAATACTGAGGCAATACTATAACAACGGAGCATATTCATTCTTCGATATTCCCTCAAGCGGCTCACGGATTCTGAGAATTGTGAAGGAAGCTGGCAGGAACAGAGCTGAAGATGGATATTTGGACCTTTTTCGCTTTCCTGGTGACACCAGCATCTGCCAGCTTACGTGGCACAGCGTGCATGGGTAGGTGCCTTCGTCCGCTTTTCCAAGTCCATCCCTGCGTCCGCATCCTGGCGCGCGCTACTGAAATCACTAGCCTGGTTTCTATCCCTGTCTACTCCGAAAGCTTCTCTCGAGAACCTGGGTTAGACGTGCAAAAAAATGGAAGCAGCCCACCAGGGTGTTCTTACCACAAGTCATAAGACCAGTATCACAGAACCAATGGTGAGGAAGAGAGTTTGAAGATTGAGTTCACGTTGGTAGGCATATTACTGGCAGCTTTTGTCGGGTTCTTGATTGGGACACTGGCGGAGCATCCGCCTGGTCCCGGAGGATACCAGTTCAGTGGAGCATTGATTGGAGCG
>CAYGVX010000020.1:0-29190 GCA_964353725.1 uncultured Candidatus Bathyarchaeia archaeon | reverse complement strand
TCGTAACAAGGTGGCCGTAGGGGAACCTGCGGCCGGATCACCTCCTAAGAAAGCACTGCCGTGGGTTGGAGGGGAAAGAAAATGTGCGCGCTAAGCCTTACAGTAATTTCTTATAGCGTTTTTTTTGAGGGAAAAATGGTGGGGCAGGCGGTTTGCTTAGTCTCAAGTGTCTAATCTTTTTTCAGGGTGATTTCCATCGTTGAGACGTTTCTCGGGTTACCGCCTTCTTTTGGTGTGATCTGCTCAGTGCCGATGGCGATGCTGTGAACCTTTGCGTCCTTGAAGAATCGGTTGCGCACAATCTCCGTCACGTCGACGGCTGTGCTGATCGCGCGGCCACGCGCCTTGAGCGTGACCTCATTCGTGTTGCCCATGTTGAAGCCGGTGATAACCGCCATGACATAGTTCATCGGAGGCTTGTTTCCAACGTAAATCACGTTTGGTTCCGAACTCATAGTACATCTGCCTTCCACTTTTTACGGTAACATAGGCAATACACAACTCTGGTATATGAACTTAATGGGGACAGAAAACCAGAAAAGAATGTAAACATCCACGCAATCTCCACCTTGACCTGAACAAAGCTTGTCAGTCTCCAGTACAACGTCTGGGTCCAGGGTCTGGCAATTTGCGCACCCACAGAAACCACACCCTCAAAGGAAAACAATACTCAGTAAAGTTAATAGGAGGCCACCCTTACAACCATGTAAACTCGAAAACCAAAGGTAAAAACAAATGCCCATTCACAAACAAACGACGAGACTCCTTCTACCCCGCAAATAGGGAGGGCTAAGTATGGGACGCTATAGACAGGTCGAAGAAATCACTAAACTCATGAGCGATCCTCAACACATCCGAAACACCAGCATCATCGCTCACGTTGACCACGGAAAAACAACATTATCAGACAGCCTCTTAGCTGCCGCGGGCATAATCAGCGAACAAACAGCTGGACAAAAACTCTACCTCGACTCCTGGGAACTGGAACAAAAAAGACAGATGACCGTATTCGCATCAAACATCAGCCTCGTGCACAACTTCGAAGAACGTGACTTTTTGATCAACCTCATAGACACGCCAGGTCACATAGACTTCAGTGGCGCCGTCACTCGGAGCTTGCGAGCAGTAGACGGGGCACTCGTAGTCGTCGACGCTGTAGAAGGACCCATGACCCAAACCGAGACCGTTCTGATGCAAGCACTCCGTGAAAGAGTCAAACCCTTACTGTACATAAACAAAGTTGACCGTCTCATCAAAGAAATCCGTCTCACCCCCCAAGCCATACAAGCCAAATTCGCGAAAATCATCTCAAGAGTAAACAACCTGATTGAAAGATACGCGCCGGCCGAACAAAAGAAGGACTGGCAGGTTAAGGTTGAAGACGGCAGAGTAGCTTTCGGCTCAGCGCTTCACAAATGGGGTCTCAACCTCTCCCACATGAAAGCCAAGAACATTACCTTCCAAGACATCATCGACGCCTACACAGGAGAATCCGGGGAAGTGGCTAAGAAAGTCGACGAACTCAGCAAAAAGGCTCCCTTAAACGAACCAATCCTCGATATGTTCTGCGAACATCTACCCAACCCACTCGAAGCCCAACCCTTCAGACAGAGCCAGATCTGGCCAGGCGACCCTGACAGCGAAGTAGGTAAAGCCTTCGCCAAAGTCGACCCAAACGGCCCGCTTCTTATGTGCGTAAGCACCATAGAGGTAGACCCACACAGCGGAGTAGTGGCCATAGGACGGGTTTTCAGCGGAACTGTCGAAAAGGGCACACCGGTGCAGTTCATAACCAGCCATCAAACCGGCGTTATCCAGCAAGTGTACATGAGCATGGCAGCCGACCGAGTAATCGTCGACAGAGTTCCTGCAGGATGTATAGCCGCGATCGGCGGTATCTCAGGTATCCGTGTGGGTGAAACCATAACCTTGCAAGAAGTGGAAACCAAGGCTTTCGAGGGTCTCCGATACGTCTCCGACCCAGTGGTAACTGTAGCCATAGCGCCAGCAGATGTCAAGGATCTGCCGCTTTTCGACAAGGTCATGCACAAACTGACGCTCGAAGACCCGAATCTCCGCATGACCATGAACAAAGAAAGCGGAGAATACCTCCTCAGCGGAATGGGCGAACTCCACCTCGAAGTCACCGCCTACAGGATGCAGGAGGCAAAACTGAAGGTAAAAACAAGCGAACCCATAGTTATCTATCGCGAAACCATCAGCCACGACTATCGGGGTTCGGCTGTTATGGGAAAGAGCCCGAACAAACATAGTAAACTTTGGGTTACCCTGGAAAAACTGCCAGAAGAGCTAATCGATGCTATCAAGACTGGCAAGATCTCTGAGATGCAGAGCCGTGATGATAGGCAGAAGACGCTGAAGAGCCAGTTTGGATGGGAAACAGATGATGCGCGAAACGTAATAGCGATTGAGGAGAACAACCTACTGGTGAACAGGATAAAGGGAAGACAATACGTTGAGGAAGTCCTAGACCACGTTAAGTCAGGCTTCCGAGAAGCGGTGCGTGCCTGTGTGCTGGCGAAAGAGCCTGCATACGGCTTGAAAATAGGTCTCGAAGACATTCAGGTCCACGAGGACCCAGTGCACAGAGGACCCGCCCAGATTCTCCCGATGACTTGGCGCCCAATATGGGCTTGCTTCCTGCTAAGTGACCCGAAGCTTTTGGAACCCCTGCTCAGCTTCGAATGCAAGGTTCCCTCCGACTTTGTCAGTGCGGTTCTTTCAATAGTGCAGAAGCGTCGGGGGCGAGTGCTCGAGATGGTAACCGAGGAAGACATGATGGTTGTCCACGCCGAAATGCCCGTTTCCGAATCGTTCGGCATCGCTGACGAGTTAAGGTCTTCCACACAAGGCAGAGCTTTCTGGGCAACGCAGTTCAGCCGATGGTCACCGGTGCCAGAGCAGATGGTGATGGACATAATAGCGCAGATTCGAGAACGCAGAGGATTAAACCCGAGACCACCAAGGGCCGACGAGTTCCTAGAGAGGGAATAGATAGGACGATATTTCTGCCAACTTCCCATGGCTGATTGCTAGCGGAAGCATATTACTAAGTGTCGCACAGATAAGACGCCGATGTGGTCAAACAAAGCTAATAGGCAACAGGCTTTACAGCCACGAAGGCTCAACGCTGAAGAAGGGGAAGTAGTGTATGCCTAGGTTTAGACAGACTGTAGAAATCCTCAAGCTGATGGACAAAAAGGAGAACATAAGGAACATTGGGATAATCGCCCACATAGACCATGGCAAGACCACCATGACAGACAGTCTCCTTGCCGAGGCAGGTCTCCTCAGCCCCAAAATTGCAGGCGAAGCCCGCGCTCTTGATTATCTTGAAGAGGAGCAGAAACGAGGTATCACCATAAAGACAGCCAACATCAGTCTTCTCCATGAAGAAGGAGGGGTTCCTTACCTCATTAACCTCATCGACACGCCTGGCCATGTTGACTTCACAGGCAAGGTCACCCGAGCGTTGAGGGCCATAGACGGTGCAGTTGTAGTGGTTGACGCGGTGGAAGAGGTAATGGTGCAAACCGAAACTGTCACGCGACAAGCCCTAAATGAACGCGTGAAACCCGTACTCTTCATAAACAAGGTTGACCGTCTCGTCAAGGAGCTCAAGCTGAGCCCAAGCGAGATACAAATGAAGCTCGCTCGCATAATACGCGACTTCAACAACCTGATAGACCTTTACGGCGAACCCGAACAAAAAGAAACCTGGAAGGTAGACCCCACAAGTGGTAATGTAGCCTTCGGGTCAGCCCTGCATCGCTGGGGCTTTACTATGGACATCACGCAAGAAAAAGGCATAAGGTTCAACGAGGTAATAGAGGCTTACCAGAACAATAAGATCGAAGAACTTGCTCAGACAATCCCCATCCACGAGTCTATCATGGCAATGGTCATCAACCACCATTCAAACCCGGTGGAAGCCCAACAATACCGTGTCCCCGAAATCTGGAAGGGTCAAATCGACTCGGAAATAGGCAAAGCAATGCTGAGCGCAGACCCTGAAGGCCCAACAACAATGTGCATAACAATGGCGCAGGTGGACCCCCACGCTGGACTAATCGCTACTGGGCGACTCTTCTCCGGGTCTGTGAAGGAAGGAGAACACGTATACCTTGTTGGCATAAAACGAGACTACCGAATCCAACAAGTCTCGATGTACATGGGCGCCTTTAGAGAAGTCGTTGACGTGATTGACGCAGGCAACATCGCGGCGCTGCTGGGTCTAGAGCAGGCAAGAGCGGGCGAAACCTTGGTGAGCGCAGGTTACAAAGACGCTATGGTTCCCTTTGAGCGCATAAAATACGTGTCCGAACCTGTAATCACGGTCGCTGTTGAACCCAGACATCCCAAGAACTTACCTCGCCTCCTCGATGTCATGGGTCGTTTGACTATCGAGGACCCGAACCTCCTGACTAGTGTAAACAAGGAAACCGGCGAATACCTCCTCAGCGGTATTGGTGAACTTCACTTGGAAATCGCTGTCAAATTCCTGGAGGAGTATGCGGGCAAAGACCTGGGTATAGTCACGTCTAAACCGTTAGTGGTCTACAGAGAATCCGTATTGTCGCAGGGTCCTGTGGTCTTGGCGAGGAGCCCTAACAAGCACAACAGGTTCTGGGTGCAGGTAGAGCCGTTGGAGAAGGATGTTGTCGGGCTGATAGAGAAGGGCGACTTGACTGAGGAGATGGGTAGGCGACAGATGGGGGACGTTTTGAAGAAAGCAGGCTGGACGACTGAAGAGGCTAGAAACGTGTGGACGCTTGAGGAACACAGAAATATTCTGGTCGATCTGACTAAGGGAGTGCAATACCTCGAAGAAGCTCGAGAAATGATCATCTCGGGGTTCATATGGGCTTGTAAGAACGGTCCGCTTTGCGAAGAGCCTATTCGAGGACTGAAAGTTAAACTCATGGACGCGTCATTACATGAGGACCCGTTGCATCGTGGGCCAGCGCAGATTATGCCTGCTGCTCGTCGAGGAATCTTCGGGGCTTTCCTCTCCTCGAAGCCAGTCGTTTTAGAGCCAGTATATAAGATCGGCGTTTCTGTGCCCGCTCAGTGGCTGGGCGAGGTTTCGGGTCTAATTGCCAAGAAGCGGGGAAGAGTTGTGTCCTCGGAGCAGAGAGGCCCTTTAACTATGATGACGGCTTTTGTTCCCGTCGCTGAGACTTTTGGGTTGTCTGCTGAGATGCGGTCAGCGACTTCTGGTCATGCTTTTTGGCAGAGTGTCTTTGACCATTGGGAAAAGGTTTCAGAGAACGTCGCGGCTGCGATTATCCGGGTTATGAGGGAGAGAAGAGGGTTGCCGCTGGGGGTTCCCTCTGCTGGGATGTTCGTTGATGAGGGTTAGTTCGTGTCTTGAATCAGCCAAGAGCCGTCGCAGATTGCCGTGTTAAGCTGAGGGAACCCTTCTCTGCAACTTGAGAACTTCATGCCCTCCTCTTCGACGAGTTCTTTGACTTCTTCCAGTATTTCTTTGCGAGTGTTCCTTTGAAGGTAGAGGTTTCGTCCTATTCGCTCTCCCTTCTCGAAGTAGAGCGGGCTTAAAGACTTGGCTACGAGAGGGAAAGCCTGAGCAATCCTTCTCCAATTGTCGTGTTTGACCTTGTAGGTGCTGCAGGTGACGTGGGGGACGCCTATTGAGGCGAGCTTTTTGACCAGTTTGTCTGGTTGATGGTTGAGGAGGGGGATGAGGGGGTCGATGCGGACGGATGTTGGTATGCTGTCCTGGAGGAGCTTGCTGACTGCATCGAGTCGTTTTGAGGATGAGGGGGCGTGGGGCTCGAGGAGTTTTGCAAGCGTGTCATTCATTGTGGTTATAGTCATGGCGACCGTGCACGGCGTTTTCTTGAGTATGTCGATGTCTCTTGTCACGAGAGGGGATTTTGTGACCAGTTGGAGTCTGCAATGGTGCTTGGAGAGGATTTGGAGGCATTTCCTTGTCAGCCCCAGAGCGCGCTCTATAGGTGGGTATGGGTCGCTTGAGTTGGCGATGGATACTAGTTCGCCTCCAAGTTCCTTTGCTTCTTTTTCGAGTCTGGGGATTAGGTTTGTTTTTGGTCTGGTGTGATGGAAGTTTGGGACGTAGGAGCTTACGTAGCAGTAGAGGCATCCATGGGAGCAGCCTGTGTAAGGGTTCAGGGTTAGTTTTTGTGGGCAAGTGCAGAGTTTTGATTTCCATGGGTCGAAGGGTGTGATCAGCATAGGCTGGTTGTGTTATGATGGGGACTTGGTTTTTAACTGTTGGCTGTCGTCTGGTGTGTGGGCTATTTTTCTGCTAGTCGTGCCTTCTTCACGTGCAGTGTCCCTCTCTGGTTTTCCCATTTTTCTTCTGTTTCTAGAAGTTGTATCTTTTTCTTGAAGTAGGGTGCGTCGAGGACGAGGGTTTCGTATTCACCGCCTTCGCCTATTATTGAGACGTGGTGTTTTCGGTGTATTTCGAGTAGGGCGGTTATGGTTTCAGTGTCTATTTCTCTTCCAAGCCAGGTTTCATCGAAGCCGTGGGCGTAGACGCCTGTGATTACTGCCTTGAAGTTTGTGTCAACTAGCTCTCTGAGCAGTTTTAGAGGGTCTTCTTTCCAGAGAGGCATGATTGAAGTGAGGTCCAGTTCGCTGCAGATTTTCTGGATCCGGAGCTTCTGGTACTCAGAAGCCACTGCCCCTGACACCACACCTTCTATGTTCAGGCCGGCTAGGACGTGTTTGAGGTCTTCTACTTCCTCTTCCTTGACGCCAGCTGTGTGTCTCTTTTCGAGGGGAATAGCTGCAGCTTCGGCGAACAGGGGGGTCAAGTGTATGTTTGGGTAGTGGAACATCCAGCTGTCCTCCCTCAGGGGCATCATCGTGACCAGAAACTTTACATCGCAGCCCTCTTGCATGACGCGGTGGAGCGCTAGCGCTGAGTCTTTTCCTCCGCTGATCAATACTGCCACGCGCATTTTCGAACCAGACTCTGCTAATCGCCGAAGCGAGGTCTATTTTTCAAGCTTCGCCGCGACTTTCCTGAAGATCTCTAAAGCTCCCGCCCTCCACTTGTCAAAGTCTTTGGGCGAAGTGGGGTAGTTGCCATACCATGCTTTTGCTTCTTTCATGAGTCTCGACGCATTTCCAAGTTTTTTCAACACGCCGAGCTTCTTGACTCCTCTGAAGGCTCTTCTGGCTTTTTCAGTAACGGTGAAGTGGGCGCCTTCTCCCATGCTTGCTCTCAAGACGTCCTCTTCTGTGAGTAGTCTGTAATGCATGCCGTAATTGAGGTCTTCGTCGCTTAGATGCTGCAAAAGTATGCGGAAAATCTCTAACCCCGCCTGTTTTGCCCCGTAGTCTCTCATGAAGTCCGCGTTGTAACTCCATAGTCCTTCTCGGCTTACGTCGTCTTTTCCTAGGGCTTTTGCCGCCGTCTCTCCTGCCAAGGCGCCACCTATCATTGATGGTCCCATGCCGCCTCCGTGTATCGGGTTGACTTGGCATGCAGCGTCGCCGACGATTATCACGCCGTTTCCAACCATGCTGTCTAAGGGTCTTCGGGTGGGCACGAACCATGCGCCACCGTCGACCACTGTGGAGTCTTTGAACATGGGTTGGGAGATGACGTGCTTGTACAGTCGGTCTTTCGGGTTTGGAAAACTCCCTGTCATGGCTACACCTAAGCCCACGTTTACCTTTGTGCCACCTTCTGGAAAAATCCAGTAATACCCTCCAGGCGAAACTGTCTGGGTGAGGTAGATTTGACAGAGTGTAAGTTCGTCGAGAGGTTCTTTAAACTGGCGTATTTCCCTGTAGCAAGCCTCAACATCTCTGTTATCAACTTGGGTGTCGATGCCAAACTCTGGCGCTAGCTTTTTTCTGATGGTGGATGGGAAGCCCGTTGCCTCCACGATGATAGATCCTCTCAACGTAATCTCCTTTCCGCTCTTCAAGTCTTTGGCAGAGACACCGCAGACGAATCCTCTCTCAACGATAGGTTCTAAGACCTGTGTTTCATCGAACAAGACGGCGCCGGCATCCGTTGCCTCTTTCACCAGTCTCTGTCCAAAGCCGTATCTGTTAAGAATGAAACCATACAGCATTTCACCCTTGACGACATAACTGGCCTGCTTGTCGGGGGAAAATATCTTGACACCTTCCATTATGCGTTCAAGTTCACTACCTGCGGGCTCTTTTAACCCGAGGTTCGCAAAATGATGTTTGCCGATGGCGTCACCGCAAATTTTTTTCCCGATAGCTGCCCTGCCTTTGGCGTCGATCAGGCACACCCTTAATCCTGCTTTTGCTGCTGTTTTGGCCGCCAAGCATCCTCCTGTGCCCGCGCCCACCACGATGACGTCTAGTTTTTCCAAGCCAGATCCTCTTTTTCGCATTGATTACTGCTTAGAAAAAGCTCATAACACTTTTGCTTTTCGACAAGACTGGAGATTAGCTTAACGTGCCAGGCCTTCAGTAGGGTTTTTGAAAGAAGGCTATAACTATACGAACTCTTCCACTATTCCGTCAACTGTCTTCACGTCGGCATTGTAAACATCCTTCAGATACTTCAGTCCTTCCTCATGGGCTTCTGACGTGAAGGCTTCCGTCCCATCCTTGACTATGACTATCTTGTAGCCTCGGAAGAAGGCGTCGGCGCTTGTATGCCTCACGCAGATGTTGGTGTGCAGCCCGCCCAGAATCACAGTTTTCACGCCCTCGCCCTTGTAGAGACTTCGCAATAGTGGGTCGAGGCCTGTTTCGTAGAAGCCGCTGTAGGTGCGTTTCTCCACGATGAAGTCTCCCTTCTTTGGCTCGAGTTCCGGGATGACCTCGGCGCCGGGGGTGCCCTTGATGGCGTGTCCTCCCCACTTGTTGATAACCTCAGCGTCAGTGGTATAGTGAGCATCGTTCGAGTAGACAACTGGTACTCCATTGTTTCTGGCAGCTTCCACGAGCCTTCTCAGAGGCTGGATAATCCTTCCTACTCGTTCGGCTCTTAGCTCGCCCGTGACAAAGTCGTTCAACATGTCGATTGCTATGACTGCTGGTCTTTCCACATCCAATCACACACAACTGGATATTTCCTCACCCTTATTTTGCTATCGTTTCAATTCGTCAAAGCCATGTGAAAGAGCGAGGCAGAGCCCCGGCGGGAAGATTGGTTAGGAGAGAAATGAGAGTTGCAGAGCGCAAAAGTGCAAGAGGGAGATTAGTGATTTTTTGGCCAATGCAAAAGGGCTTGTTCAGGCACTTAGATTGGCTTTCTTCCTTCTGCGCAACAGGACCGTGCCAGATACAATTGCGCCTACGATTGCTGCAGCGGCAATTAGCCAGACTTTCCAGTTAACGCCCAGAAAAGTCGTTTCAGCGGGTATAGCCTTGTTGGAAATATAGAAGAAGATCGGCATCCATCTCAAAACCGTGTTTTCGATCTCACTTGCATCGGGATTAAAGAACCTCGTTAAGCCTTTTCTCCATGAGTAATTCTGTACATCGCAGGGTTCATATTCAAAAGCACTGTCGTTTCCATAGATCTCACATGTGAATGATAGTGCGCTTTGATTGCCGTACATCCAATCGTCCCAGGTGCCAGATGCGGAATACCACTCTCCGCCTCGCAAAAGGCTGCAGGATACCAGTCTAGAAAGCTCCCCCCCAACTTCCTTGAAAGCCTCCTCATCTGGGGGCGCGGTTCCTGTATGATCCCAAGGGGAGACGATATTTTCGTCACCCGAGTGGAAGCTTATCGCATAATCAAAGTTTTGTTTTAAGGCCAAATCTCTGATTGCTCTTGTTTCTGGTTCCGAGAATGGGGCTGGTCCCCTGTAATCCTCCGCAGATTGGTTTTGACTGCCGCTCTGCGTTGGAGCATCCCATTGGTAGCCGTAGTTTCGGTTTATGTCGACTCCTCCTTTCCAGTCTTCATTTATAAGACCATCACCGTCATTGTCCGCGCCTTCATAACGGACAAACACCCACTCCGCGCCATTCCATCGTACAAGCTCCTCGATGTGTCCGTCCTTGTCCTCATCTTCGGGGAGGTCTTCATCAAACAAGCCGTCGCCATCCTCATCGAGCGGTCGAAGGGTTTTCCGGTGCCACTCGTTTTCTTCCACGGTCTCAAAACCGTCAACGTTCAAGGCGACAACTACGTATATCTCTGCAAGGTCTAGGAGTCTGCGCACAGTTGCGTTCTCTCCATAGTTTTCCGCGGCGTATACTACAAAATACAGTGGTAGTTCAGCGCTAATGCGCTCACGCGCGTGGTGATATCCAACGAACAGGACTTTTGGCTTGGGATTAGAGGCATGCTCATTTGTCAGCCTTACGCAGTATATCGTCCGATTCTGCCAGCTTTTGCCAATAGAAAACACGTCGACTATTGCTGGATAAGTGGCGTTCAAGCTGAGGAGAGTCTCAGATATTTCTGTGTAATTGTGGTAGTGTATCCAGTCAATCCCCAGCGCGGCTGCACGGACCGGTGGTGAGAAAAGTGGTTCTGGTTGAGCGTGGAACAATAGAAGAGTCAAAGCAAGCGGTACCAGGGCACCAGCAATTGCAGCTTTCCTCTCACGTGCCAAGAATGATGCCCCGATTTCTATTAACCAGCGTCGAATATAGACCTATTGTGCGCACGTGAACCTTTCACATTCACTGTCAGACCGCACAGTTCAATGGCTCCGCGCACGAGGTTGAAAGGCAGGGTCGATCATGTTTGACAGCCCCCGCACAGTTACGTCGGTTACGAGCACATCTTTGGACAGGTGGGTTTGAACCCGATTGGCTGGCTCAATGGTTTTCACTGCGCGAATTGTGATGGCGCGAATTTTGATGGGAAGAGGATGTCTCAGGACAGACTCTTGAAAGACGAGTGGAACCTTCCAGGTAATCCCGATAGAGATGGTGGACAAAGAATCGCGTGCATTATTTGGTTGGTATGGTGAAGAAAACTATTCCTCCGAATTGGCTGATTCGTATTCCTGCTGGGGTTTCTGCGTTGAATATTCTCGTCTTCACCTTTTTGTTCTTCGATATCTGCAATAACCTGTGGATCCTGTTCCTGTCGTGAGTGTCAGTAAGATACCTGTCTGTGAGCACCAGATATTCGATTCTGAGATCGTTTTGCCTCCTTTGGTTATAGATAGTGTCTTCGATTTCTTTGAGCGAATATAGGACAACTGCGTTATCGCTGTAAAGGTACTTTTCCAACGTATTTACGATGTGGTCTGCTTCTCCTGATGTTGTCTCTGCGATTAGCTTCCGGAACTCCTTGGTTTTCAGAAGCTCAGTCATCCCATCACGTGTGCCTGCGGAGCCGACTAGCTCGGTAAAAGCTGCCCTATTCAGCCTCTTCGAATGAAACAGATATGCGTGATGCTTTTGCACGTGACCAAGAAAGTCTGCGGCATAAGTGGTCTTTGATGGAGCTGTGACCACGATGCTCCTTACTCCCTCCTTGAGCACGGGTCTTAACGCATCAACGACAGATTCGTGAAAATTGTACAAGACTCTCTCGTCTGACCTCCTTCCCCCTAGCTCCGTCGTGAGGTGCAGTTTTACGACAGAACTAAACACCTGCCACAGAACGGCATGGTCATCCTCGAAACCTACAAGAAGGGCTACTGCGTACCCACGCCTATAGCCTTGCTTCTGCTTCACTTTTGTCACCCAATCTCTGTCTTTCCAATATTCGCGCCTACTGTAAAGTGATGCTCCGTTGTCATCCAGACTAACTGGAATGAGCATGCACATTGACTAGGCGTCGGCCATTCTCTGGATGATATTCTTGATTCCTTCGCCATGTTTCGAGCCGTAGTAAATACACGCAATCTTGGCTGCGTACGGAACAAATACGTTCTTAACAGCTTTAAAGAGGATTGGATTGCTGAGCCTGTTTTTCAGAAATGTGTAACCCCAGATTCTTGCGTTATATTCCCAGCAACGGCTCAGGAGTTCCCATCGTATCTTTGTGAGCGAGTCAACTTTCGCTCCCCTCTGGTGCACGAGCAGGCAGTTCTCCAATGGCACAAAGAACAAAGGCACATAAAAGGCGCTGTAGCTCTTCAGGTCATCCATCATCTCAAGTGTTTCAGCAACATCACTCTCACTCTCTCCAGGAAGACCGACGATCAGAGTTGCCAATGGATACCAGCTACTATCATTGAGAATTCCGAAAGCTTGGACAACGATCTCTTTCCACTGCTCAGGCTTGAAAGGCAGCATTTTGCTCGCCATATACTTCTTCATGAGACTGGCGCTGCCAGTTTCAATGCCTGTCTCAGAAGTCACGATAGGCTTGCCACCGTGGGAATACCAGTATCGCTCGATCAAGATTTCAGCGGCTTCTCTGACCATGCTGGGGTCAGAAACAACAGGAGCCAATGACGTGTGAGAAGGCTGGATTCTTCTGACACCAGGAAACTCCGCAACGCTCTTCACAAGCTTGAGCACAGCCTTCTTGTTGGGCAAGAAGTGCTTGTTCTTGGCTGCATATAAGAACAGATCTTCAGTGACTAATGTAATGTTCGGGCTGCCTTCTCTGACTGTAGTCTCGACTTCCCTCATGATTGTTTCCAATGGCACGTCAACCTTCTTCTGCATAGTGGGAGTGCAGAACTGGCAGTTGCGACCACAGCCTCTGGAAATCTCTACAGCTCCATGAATGGCAGCATGCCTAATCGTCGGCAAGAGGTACTCCCTCGACCTATTCGTAGCGCGAACCACACGAGGAAGGGGATCTCCATTAGTAGCTTTGCGGAAAGCCTCGACAATGGAGTTGGCTTCTCCTCCAATCAATAAGCAATCTACATCATGGTATTCCGCCGCTTTCTTGCGCTCCAACTGCCAAGCGCCAAAACCGCCAACGATCACCTTGGGTCTGTACTTTCTTATGCT
The DNA here is from genome assembly GCA_964353725.1 of uncultured Candidatus Bathyarchaeia archaeon. Classification (GTDB taxonomy): domain Archaea; phylum Thermoproteota; class Bathyarchaeia; order Bathyarchaeales; family SOJC01; genus CAYGVX01. Next base: position 16,299 of record CAYGVX010000020.1, on the reverse strand, counting down.
TCGATGCTTCACGAGTGCTTTGAATTCTACTGAGTTCAAAGGTTCTCCGCCGCCGACAAGAGAAGAATAGGTTTCACTCACGTAGCCCATTCCTGTCGGATCCATTGTGGAGACGCCTACGACCTTAGTGTTGTTTCCGACACATGCTTCTAGGTCCGCTGGATGAACCACGGCTACCTCAGATTCGTCGAATCCATTCTCCAAAAGAAGGGCCTCAACTTTCCTAAGACCATAAGGCGCAAAGCGTGCTCTCCCGTCGTCATCGCGCTCAACTGGAGGGTATAATACCTTCCTCAATAGCGACAGCGGCACAGGACCCTTGGCGAACCCGGCCACGAACGCGACAAAGGGATTGTCAGAGTAGTCACTCATCTCAGTAGCAGAAGCGGTCAGCACAATTTTGAAGCCGGAGTTCTTCGCCATCTAACGGTCCCTTTCGCTTGGACAGAGAAGCACATGCCCGACTGAATTAATAATCGTTGTTGTCTGCACACATCGAAAACTGCGGATCTACGAAGCACTCACGGGACTATCTTGTTCTTTCACTTCTTGTAATATGCGCTCTTTGGTTCGTTCATGCGATTCATATTCGATTCGATACAGAAGATAAGCCTTGATCACAGTGACAATGACCACCGTGGCCAGTCTCACGGCATCTATCCCGATGATGAGTAGGATTCCCACAAGAGCAACGGTCCAAGCGATCATGTAGAAGGTCAGATACAGACTCCGCTTCTCGGGCATCTTGATTCCCACTTTGACCGAAGCAGATTGCATATTCCAGTTTTGGCTTATCCGGGGGCGCGAGCATATTGTTTTGTTTTTGGTATTTGCGGTCTACTCTTCGTATACGAGCAGCAGCTGGTCGAGTTGCCGAGTGTATTCTGTTCCTCGTAGTGTTTCTAACACTTCTAGTCCTTTTTCGGTTACGCTGTAGACGACCCGCTTGTCACCTAGTGGAAGCTTTTCAACGAGACCATTTGTAATCAGAAAGTCCAGGTGTTTTTTGATGACTTCCCAGTTCTGGTCGACTTGGTACAATATGATCTCAAACTCAAGAGGTTTGGCAACTAGGACTTCAAGGATGTCTAGGTGCTTTTCTAGTTTGGATCGAGTCATTACCCATCATGTAGATGGAGGGCATCACTAGGTAAATCTTTTAGGAATCGGAACTAGCTATTCAGAATCTTGATTTTCGCGTGTTGTTAGAAAGCACCTGCATCATTATGTATCTACCAAGCTAGAGCGCGCATCCTTATTGCAGGGCTGTTCATTCTAGGCCTAGTGTGGCCAGGATCCTATCATTTGTTGGGTCTGGCCTGTGAGTGATTTTCCTTTTCATGCTAGTATTCGGGCTTCCTTCTGCCCTCGTTCTAGATTGGTGGAGAGGGATTACCGGATTAGTTCATACCTCCGCCTCTGCCCCGTATGCGGCTGTGAGAATCCAGGAAACGCGCGAGATTGTAGGGCTTGTGGAACGCCACTGATTACTAGAAGGCCACGTACGCACCCTAGTTCAGTTGACTGAGGTGTGAAAGAGGTCATCGACGGACCGATGTTGCCGCTTTCTTACTCGCATTCTTCACGTTGTGCTTTACCCACTTTCTCTGGAGGTGACTTTGCCCCCTCTCCTCGTCCTTGACTCTCTAGCAGTTCGATGTATTCCTTTGTTGATTTTTCAATGTTCCATTCTACGGCTGACGTTGCAACGATGAGATTCCATAGGTTGATGAACCTTTCCAATCCTAGCCTAACGAAAACTGCAAGCAGTGAGGCTGGAACAACCGCTACTAGAAGGATGTTGAGTGGAAAAGGAAACATCAGCAATAGAACGAGGCTCAATAGGACGTTCAGAAATACAAGAATGGGCACCACCAAAACCCAGAAAAGTCCTGAGGCTCTTTCAATGCGGCTTACGCCTGGAAGTCTCAGGAGCAACCTGTAAAGCCAAGGGAGTGATCCCTCGTGGATTTCCCGGGCTAGACGAGTATTTCTACACTGATCACACAAGTCTCTTGTGGTCGCGTCTCGCTTGCGACAAACCCTGCATTTGGCTGGCTTGGCTGATCCCAAGGTGCTTTCTCCAGCTAACCTCTCTCATGCGTAGATATAATTCTTGGCGCACTATCGCCTCGAGTTTCCCTTTGGACTCCAAAGAGCCACCGACAATCTGTCACGCACGATCCCAAAATTGGGTTGCGGAGCAGCTTCTACACGCAATCTCCCCTTCTTCTGGATCATGCCTACGAGTTTGCGCACTTACACTCAGACGTAATCTTGTGTAACGTCTTCTGACATGTCATCGTCGAATGCGAAGATCCTAACCTTCAGGCCGATTTCCTTGCCCCAGCCCCACTGTCCATACATCTGCGGCTCATCCCATCTCCTCTCCGACGGGTCGACGTGCACCCAGCGACCATCCAGCCTCACTTCTGCCCACGCGTGCACGTCACTCCAGGAAAGAAAGCCGAACTCCGTCGCAGCAATCAGCCTACACTCGTAACCATGCGCCAAACAGGCAGCCACGTAGAGGATGCTGAACTCTCCGCATCGCCCTCTCCCGGATTCCTTGATCTCAACCGGATCTTCAGGACGCTGCTCCTCTGGGAAGCTTTCGTTGAATGGCACAAAATCAAGGTTCTCGTGCACCCAGTCATAGAGCTCCGTGAAGTTGTAGTCCCTCAAGAACCAGCTCCTGACTATCACCTTCTTCGACGGATCGCTGCAGGCTTTCATTATGTCCAAATGGCGAGCCTGATACGTAGTTGGCTGAACGTAGAAAACGCAGACTGCCAAGACGCCAGCAACGACTAGCACGATCGCCAGGACAGCTGCAATGACCAGATGCAGTTTCTTCATTCCAACAGCATCTTTGGGCTCGGCGAAGAAAACCCTTTCGGGAGTGTAGCGACTTCGGTGCGAGCGTTTTTCGTAAAGGAAATCAGAATTCCGAATTAGCAAGAGCTTAATCCTCGAATCCATGAAGCCCTCGATCAAAGGCATGCTGAATAGGTGACGAAAGGTTGGCGGAGCTGGATAGGTCTGTCCCCGAAAATGCCAATAGAGTAACAACTGGTTTGAATGCAAAGACAATTCGTATACTTCACGTTGATGATGATTCGAACATCCTAGCCATCATAAAACAGACTCTTGAGCTTGAGGAAGGCTTTGAAGTAGACACAGTATCATCAGTCAGTGAGGCACTGAAGAGAATCAACGTTTCAAGCTACGATGTGATTGTTTCAGACTATCAGATTCAAGATCAATATCCCGAAGAGAGGTCAAAGTCTGAGCGAAAGCCACCAACTTGCGCCGAATGAGTAGAGCTCAGCTGCACTCGCAGGAACAGACCGAGCGACTATTCTGAAAGTGTTTCGAAACGCGAGATTCTGCTACTGCAGACCGCCCATTCTTGTGCTTGCGAGCTCATCCTTGACCTTTTTGGTCGTTTCCTTGCTGCACCCCAGCGTTTTCAGCAGCCGAACAAGCTGCCTGGCTTCAAGTACGCGACCGCATTTCGGACACGTTCTCACGCTGGCTGTGTGGCCGGCTGAATCAGCTTTGCATCTTGAGCATTTAATCATCTGGCTTCACGATTAGATACAGTGTGTTCTGGGGCTTAAGACTTTCCAAACAAAGGCGCGCTTTGCGGAAATGTGGTTTTGCTGCGCGCGCATGTCGACGTGGACAACAACTCGATTTTCGGGGTGACGAACCACCTATCCATATTCGGCGTCACAGAATGCGCGCGCGCATTCGGAGGTCTCGGATGGGTCGACCTAAGGTTTAATAAATGAAGCTTCAAAGTATGAAAGTGGTTTTGGGAGTGATCTGATGCCACGAGGGAGAGAAAGCAGATTGGTTGGGCTAATCACGCGGCAGATCGAAATAGAAAAAGAGCACGCGAAGCATCTTCGTGATGTAAGTAAGAGGGTAACTATTGCCGCTGCGAGGCTGCTGTTGTTGGAGATGCGGCTTGACTCCGAAAAACATGCTGCGATTCTGACTGAGATGCTTGAAGTCATCGGAGGGGTTCCTGTGGAGAAATCATTGTGGGACCTCAGGCTTGAAGAGTATGTGGATGAGGCGCTTGTGAAAAGAGAGTTCGAGGATCACGTCAAGAAGGAGATAGTTGCATTAAAGCAGTTGAAAGAAGAGGTCAAGCATAGAAACGACGAAAGCCTCAAGCTCTTGTTCGAGAATATCGAAGAGGACGAGCAAAAACACCACAAGATAATCCAATCAATTGTCAGGAATCTCTACAGAATAGACTAGCGAACAAAGCCTTCTCCTGATGTCGCGAAGCAATACTGTGCTCATTGGTGTACGCGAAGATGGCGGGTAGAGGACAAGGTTTGCGCAGGTGCCGAGCTGACCGATGGCTTAGCGTGTGATTTAGCCTAATCGCGAAGTTGGGCATTTGTGCGTGAGAGTCCGGTCAAATAAGGCTCTCGTCCAGATACTTGAACGAGAACTCTTTGATTTCGCCCTCGCCTATTACTACTACGAAGCTCTGAATATCCTCCATGAAGGGTCCCCAATCCGCTCGGAATAGGGTTAGTTTCCGTGCATAGTCTCTGTAGTCTCTGTGGAGGGACATTATTACTCCTGTCATGCCAAGCCCTTCGCCGGTGGAAGCGAAAAACGCGTTTGGGAAGTCTGATGCATACTTCTTGACTTTGCCGAGAAGTTCTTTTGACATGACTTTAGGGTCCATTTTTGTGAAGGTTAGGGCAAGTATTTCGAAGCCCAGTTTTCTCCAATCTGGTATTATGGTGTAGCTTCTGACTATGCCTTCTCGTTCGATTTTGCCGCGAGTCCGAGTTATGGTGGGCTGTGAAACACCCAGTTTCTTGGCTAGTCTTCTATCACTTTCCTTGGAGTTTCTGAGTAACTCTATTAGTAATTTCTTCTCCTTTGCTTTCAGCATAATTGATAATTTGCCAGAGTCGAATTTACGGTTTTTGGTTCAGGGCGTCTCTGCCCCAGACCATTGTCGCTTCGCGCGCAAAGGTTCCTTTTACGGTCGCACACATTCAGCCTTTGCTCTGAAAGGCCTCTTCCTTCTCGGTCTGCTGTGTTTTCGGCATCTCTTGGTGCACACCCACACGTCGCCTTGAATCTCCCAGACACAGCCACAAATGTCTTTGTTTGCCATTGCAGAACCTATACTGCAGCTTCTTGGCTATGATTCTTTCTCAACGCGAATCCGGGCTTTTTTGGGCAGGAGTACAATATGCAAGCACTGCTTGATTCTCTGCACGTGCTCGAGGAGGAGAGAGCGAAATGATTAAGAATCCGAATGGTGAATTCAGCCAGAGGATGCGCATGATCAGGAATGGGAGATATCTGTTCACTTCGGAATCTGTGGCAGAAGGCCATCCCGACAAAGTGGCGGACCAAATATCAGATGCGGTGCTAGATGCTATCTTGCGTGAAGACCCTAGGGCAAGGGTGGATTGCGAGACATTGGTGATGCAAGGAAACGTGATCGTCACCGGCCAAATCACAACCAACTGCTACGTCGACGTACCTCACATCGTTAGGAATACCCTGAAAGAGATAGGGCTGAACAACGCCAGGGACGGAATGGATTGGGAAACTTGCGGTGTTCTAGTGTCGATAACCGAGCAATCCCCGGATATTGCAATGGGTGTTGATGAGACTGAGACTCATGAACAGGGAGCTGGTGACCAGGGAATGATGTTCGGCTACGCGACAAATGAGACAAAGGAATTGATGCCTCTACCAATAATGCTGGCACACAAGCTTGTGAGAAGACTGTCTGAATGTAGGAAGAATATGACGCTCCCCTACTTGAGGCCAGACGGCAAGTCGCAGGTAACCGTAGAATACGTCGATGGAAAGCCAAGAAGGGTAGATGCCGTTGTGATTGCTGCGCAGCACTCTGGGAATATTGGCAGGGAAAAGATGAGGGAGGACATCATAGCTCAGGTTATCAAGAAGATTATACCTCAGAACATGTTGGACGAAAAAACGAAATACTACATAAATGAGACAGGGCGGTTCGTAATTGGAGGAACTCTGTCAGATACAGGTTTAACAGGAAGGAAAATAATCGTTGACACCTATGGAGGCGTTGGGAGTCACGGCGGAGGCTGTTTCTCTGGAAAAGACCCCTCGAAGGTGGATAGGTCCGGCTGCTACATGGCGCGGTACGTAGCAAAGAACGTTGTCGCTGCGGGCTTGGCGGATCAATGTCAAATCCAAATATCATATGCAATTGGCATAGCAAAACCAGTATCCATAATGATCAACACCTTTGGCACTGGGAAAATCCCTGATGACGAAATCCGTGAACTGGTGGAAAAGCATTTTGACATGAGACCCAAAGCCATAATTGATCATTTGGATTTGCTCAGGCCAATATACGGGAAGACGGCTGTGTTTGGCCATTTCGGGCGAGATGACCCAGACTTCACATGGGAAAAAACCGACAAAGCAGAGATCCTCAGGAAGGAATCCACGATGAAGCCACCGGTCAGCTGAGGACATTCGCAGGAAAGAAGCTTATCCACAGGCGGAGAAGGGGATGGCGGCTCCTAAATGCCTTTTTTGCCTCGTTGCTCACCGCGTGGACTCGGGTCCTGCAAAGCGTGCGTTACCTACTCTTTGAGAGACCTTGATTGCGCTGTCTGGTTCTTTTTGCAGTCGCAAGCGCGCGCGAACCCGACCACGCCCAAGAGACGCCAAGTGAGCTCCTTCAACTATTATAGGAAGACATAGTCTATCCTCCGTTCTTATGGTTTGCGGAATAGTTTTTGATAGTGCAGTCTCGGCAACGTATCATGTGATAAAATATGTGCGTGCACGTGTGCTTGTCTACGCCTTCTTGCCCATTGGAATCTCGCCTTTTGAGTAGTCTTGGCCCGACAGTGGGCAATAAATAGCCCGTGAGCGCATTGTGCCATGGAGTGGAGTGCGCGCTTAAATGCTTAAACCAATATCCTTATAAGCTGGTAAGCGTATATGATATTATGTGGATAAGCAAAAACGTGCATGCAGAACTGAGGATGGATGAAAAATGATAATGAAAACGAAAGCAAGACCTGGCATCAGGCATTTTGCTTATTGGAAGAACATCTAACACGTGCGAATCGTGCACAAAACTAAAAACAAAAAAAAATTGAATCGATGGTGGTCGGTGATCAAAATGGGTCGAATCAGCGTGGACCTCCCAGAAGAGCTGGAAAAAAAGCTAAGGTTGAAGACAATTGAGAGATTTGGCGGGAGAAAGGGCGACCTGTCAAGAGCTGTCGAAGAAGCTGTAAAAACATGGGTCGCTATAGATAAGTAGAAGATATGCAAAGCCGAGCGCGGGAGGATCCCTAAGAAGGAGCTTGATTGCAGAGACGATTCATATAGCCATGCTCGTGTAAGATCAAGCGATCAGCGGCGACGTATCATCTTACCTTGAACGTACTAAGCGATCCCTTTGAGAACCGATTATCGAAAAAGGCTGATTTCGAATATGGAAGTGAATATCGGTTTATGTCTGAACATGTGATCTTAATAGATGGTGCTGGATGGGGAGAACTCATACTAGGTGTGGTAATCGGCGCTCTTGACGTTCCAAACGCCAGATACATGGAACGCAGGATCCCAATCTCATCCTTCCAGCCGCCAGACTTCGAGAACAAAAGATACTTGGATGACACCGTGAGAATCGCCGATAAGATCGTTGAGATTATGCAGCCTGACGGCGAAACCACCTTCAAAGTATGCTCAGAATACGTTCTATCGAGCATAGGTAGACACTTGAGAGAACGGGAGTTCAGGGTGGAAGACGTGGGAGGTACAGGTGAACTCCAGGAAAAGGTTGAACGAGGCTACTTAAGATGGTGCAAGGACATGGGAGTCCCAACAGAAAGACTAGAGAACAAGAACCGTTTCTGGGCGTTCCTGGAATGGGTCGCGGAAAGACCAGGGTTGAGAGAAAAACTCGTAAAGACGGGATGGAAAAGCTGGAAAGAGAAATGGCGAGAAAGAGCATTCCCAGAAGGTAGTATAGCATGTTAAGAATGGAAAATGTTTCCGATAGAAACCGTAGCAGGTTCGAGATAATAGCGGAGATTCTGAGGTCTTTGCGGGAACCGACTTGCTGGACAAATGTTATGTCTCACTGCAATATAAGCTCCAGGCAATCAAGACAATACTTGGGTTTCTTGATGTCAAGTGATCTTATTCATATGGATGCAGTAGCCGGAAAAAAGTATCAGAGAACAGAAGCCGGCCGAGAGTTTCTGAAGCAATACAACAAGATGGTTCTGATGCTTGATCCTAGCATTTCTTCACCCTTCCTAATCTAACAAGGCAGAGAGCTCACTAGCAAGAAATCGGGAAAATGCGTGAAACACTTTGCTTGTATAAGCACGCAAGCGACAAGGTTTACTAATAGAAAGGACATTATTGACAATTGAAAGAGGAAGTGACAGGGTATGAGTACCGACCAGGATTCCCGTAGAAAGGTCAAGGAGAGTGCCCGTCGCTACAAAGCGAGGGGGTCCCAAACGAGAAGAGCTCGTGGGGGAAAGAAGCAGAAGAGAAGGTAGGATGGGCGTGCCACCCTGCCTTCACGCGGCGACAACTCCTCCAGCGAGATACAAGTTAGCGCAGGAACACACAAGTTGCGAAACACTCTAGGTCATAGTTTCCGCCGCTTAAGATAGGCAACTGTGAATAGTCTACCGTCTTCCAGGCGAATATTCTGAACGCTTACTAGTTCCCATCCTTCTTTCCCCAAAGCATTTAGCTCGTTTTGGATGCCTTCGATTGCTGGTTTTCCTTCTGTTACGAGGCGGTCTGCGTAAACCCTTGTCTTTAGAGGAAGCACCTCGTACTCCCATTTCACCAATTCAGTGACACCTAAAGCACATAATGTCCAATGACCCAGTAATTTACCTTTGCTTGCCATTGCAGAACCTACACTGCCCTTTCTTGGCTATGATTCTCTCTCAAATAAATACCCCTAGTCTCTGTTGTGTGCGCATGGCGACCAGCTTGCTGGAGTCTCATTTCTCCCTGCACTCGACTTCACGGGCGGAACGGTCAACCAGTCCCCCCCGCACTTTCTTGTGCGCGCGCAGAATACGGCAAACAAGAAGGTGGCGAAGAAGAAAGTCACTGAAATGTATCATAGCAGCATCAGGGAAAGACTCGAATCTTGGTTTGCTTTGGGAACACATAGTCGTCGTCCATTCAGCAAATGGATGATAGCTGGCTTACTCTGGATGGAAAAGCAGTTCGACACGATTTTCTCGAAGGTCAAGCAAAAAGCATATTTGGGGTCTGGTACTTCACACTGAAGCATGAAGAGAGACTGGGTCAGTAAGCTGTTTGTTGAACGTTCCGATTTATTCTTGAGGCTTCTAAACCAAAGATGGTTGAAGACTGAAGAACTCGTTGATGGAATGACCAAAGTGCTTGATGGTTTTGGAATCGGGTCGGGTCATTTGCTTGATTTGTGCTGTGGAAATGGTCGGGTCTCAATTTACATGGCAAAGAAAGGGTTCAATGCTGTTGGAGTTGACATATCCCGGGCTTTTCTGGAAGATGCAGGGAGAAAGGCAAGGGAGCATGGGGTCTCGAACCTAGTGACTTTTCTGGAAGGCGACGTTCGAAAACTGGAAGAGGTTGTTAGTACAAGGTATTCGTATCCTTTCGATGTGCTTGTCAACGCATGGACGTCTGTCGGATTCTATGAGGAGGAGGACGACCTGAGCATTTTCAAGCAGGCTAGACAGCTTTCGAGGGAAGGCGCAATCTTGTTTGTGGCAGAAACGATGCATACCGAGTATCTGTCTATCAAGTTTGCTCCTGCTTCTTATACGGAGTTGGACCGCTTTGTCATATTGGAGAACAGAAAATATGAGCCGATAACATCGCAAGCTAGCACTTCTTGGATTTTCTACAATAAGCGTGGACAAGATTTGGAGTTCATAGATAGAGTTGACATCACACACCATGTCTACAGTCTCAGTGAACTCTCTTCCCTTCTGCTAAAGGCTGGATGGGAAACAGTTGCTTCTTATGGAAACCTGTCAACACTTCAACCAATGAGCCCATTAACGCACATGAACATCGTAGCTAAAGCCGTATGACAGTGAATATGCGCGCACTAGTTATTTGTCTAGCCATGAAGTGAAGGTTAGCGTGCGCATTGTGTCGTCATTGAGGTTGTTCGACCTTGAACTCCTTTGAGAGCTCCTCCATAAGCTTCCTCTGCTTGGGAGTCAGTTTCTCAGGAATCCGAACATTAATCTGAACAAGCTCATCTCCTCGACCGTGGCTGCTTCTTATTCCCTCTCCTCTCAGTCGGAGTATGGTGCCCCCCTGTGTTCCAGGAGGGACTTTGACTCTCTTCTCGCTCGTTAGCGTCGGAACTCTTATCTCAGCCCCCAGAGTAGCTTGGGCAAAATTGATATTGGCTTCGTATAGGAGATCAAACCCCCTACGGGCCAGGTATCGGTGAGGTTTGACCTTTATCGTCACGTAGAAGTCCCCGGATGGGCCACCGTAAGGACCGTCTTCACCTTGTCTTCGAAGAACTAAGTGGTCGCCATTGGCAATGCCGGGTGGCACTTTGACTTGTAGCTGCACTCTCTTTTCCTTGAGCCCATTACCCTTGCATGCCTTGCAAGTCTTCTCAGCCGTCCGTCCTCTGCCCCTGCACCGGTCACAGGAGCCGACCACGATGAATCCCGACACAGCTTCACGTTCGATTGCTCCTGTGCCCCCGCACTTGGGGCAAGTCACCACACTACTACCAGGCTCGACCCCTGAGCCATTACATCTATTGCATCTCTTCAGCCTAGGCACAGCAACTGCCAACTCGGTGCCGAAGGCTGCCTGCTCCAACGTGATCTCCATCTGAGCCTCCAGATCACGACCGCGAGGAGCCTCGGGTTGACGCTGCTGAACGTTGAAACCTCGCCCAAAGATTCGACTGAAGAGGTCATCAGCATTGAAGCCGAACTCTGAAAAAACATCTTGGAATGTTCTGCGGTTGAAGATGTCCTCCTGCGTATATTGCCTCTTAATTCCTTCTAAGCCTCGAGTATCATACTGCTCCCTCTTCTCAGGGTCGGAGAGAACGGCGTACGCCTCTGACACTTCCTTGAATCTCTCTTCGGCGTCAGGTCTCTTGTTCCTATCTGGGTGATATTTGAAGGCGAGCTTGCGGAATGCGCGTTTGATATCCTCTTGGGACGCATCCCGACTGACCCCTAGAAGGTCATAGTAATCTAGTTTGCTCGCCAAACTAAACCATCACTTAGCCTACTAGGACAGACGGAAGGAAGAAAAAAGTGTTATTCTTTCTCCTCGTCCACAACCTTGTACTCTGCTTCGACGGTTTTCTTTTCCTGTTGCTCTTCTCCAGGCGGCGGCGCTTCCTGATTTGCCTGTTGCTGAGCTCTTTGAGATGCTGCCTGCTGGTAGACTGTCGCGCCTGCCTCTTGAACCAATCTTCTCAGCTCCTCGACCTTTGTGCTGATCTCAGCTAGACCTCCGCTCTTCTGTGCATCTTTTAGCGCTTGAAGGGCTTCCTGGATCTTCTGCTTTTGCTCTTGGGTGAGCTTGTCTCCAATCTCGCCAAGTGTCTTCTCGGTCGTGTAGATGAGTGAGTCTGCAGTGTTTCGCATTTCAGCCTCTTCTTTGGAGCGCTTGTCTTGCTCGGCGAATTGCTCCGCCTCTTTCACCATTCGATTCTTCTCTGCTTGGCTGAGCTTGGTTGAAGCCGTTATCTTGATTCCCATCTGTTTGCCCGTGCCCATGTCCTTCGCTGAAACGTTGAGGACACCATCTGCATTGATGTCGAATGTCACCTCAACCTGCGGGACGCCTCGAGGTGCAGGCGGAATGCCTGTGAGGTCGAACTGACCCAGGCTGATGTTGTCCCTAGCCATGGTGCGTTCCCCTTGTAGTACATGTATGGTGACGGCCGTTTGAAAATCAGCAGCCGTCGTGAAGGTTTGGCTTTGCTTAGCAGGTATTGTCGTGTTCCGCTCGATGACCCTGGTTAAGACGCCTCCTAGAGTTTCTACCCCGAGAGAAAGTGGGGTTACGTCGAGGAGTACTATGTCTGAGATCTCCCCTGTGAGGACTGCTCCTTGAATAGCTGCGCCTATGGCAACGCATTCCATCGGGTCAATACCCCTCTCAGGCTTCTTGCCTATTACATCCTCGATGAATTGCTGAACAAGCGGCATCTTCGTCTGTCCACCCATGAGAATTATCTTGTCGATTTGTACAGGGGTCATCTTTGCGTCCGATAAGGTTTTCAAGATAGGCTCCCTAATACGCTCAACTATGGGTCTGGTCAGTTGCTCAAGTTTAGCTCTCGTCAAAGTCGTGTGTAGATTCTTTGGACCTGCACTGTCAGTGGCAATGTAGGGCAGATTAATGTCTGTTGTTATTAGGTTTGACAGTTCGATTTTGGCTTGTTCGGCCGCATCCTTCAAGCGAGCCATAGCTTTCATGTCTCGAGCGAGATCAATTCCCGTTTCGCGTTTGAACTCAGAGATCAAATAATCCATGACCGCCTGGTCGAGGTCCGTTCCACCAGTTTTTGTGTCTCCGCTGGTGGCCAAAACCTCGAAGACGCCTCCACCGAAGTCCATTACCGTCGTGTCGTTTGTGCCACCGCCGAAACTGAAGACTAGAATCTTCAGTTCTTGGCCAGCCTTGTCTAACCCATAAGCGAGGGCTGCAGCTGTCGGTTCGTTAACGATTCTTGTTACTTTCAGTCCTGCAATCTCGCCAGCGTCTATCGTCGCCTGACGTTGATTATCATTGAAATGCGCTGGAACGGTTATTACTGCCTTGGTGATCTTCTCGCCAAGATAGGTTTCAGAATCGCGCAGAATCTTCTGTAGGATAAAAGCCGAGATCTGTTGTGGTGAGTATTCCTTCCCAAAAGCTTTAGCTTTATAATCTGTCCCCATTTGTCGCTTGATCTCGCGTATCGTACCCTCGGGGTTAGTAATAGTCTGTCTTCTTGCGGGTTCTCCAACGAGTAGCTGTCCATCTTTAGTAAAAGCGACAACGGACGGAAACATTTTTCCCGCCACGGTCGGTCCTTCGGCGCTAGGAATTATGGCTGGTTTTCCTCCTATTACTACGGCCGCGGCAGAATTCGTGGTGCCGAGGTCGATTCCTAATATTCTTTCTCTTTTTTCGTTGCTCATTTTTCATTCACCTTTTGAACTCTGATGGGACGCGGATTGCATGCTACTTTCACCATGCTAGGTCTGAGCACTTTGTCGTTTAGGAGGTAGCCCTTTCTAACCTCCTCTATCACTGTTCCCTCAGGCTGGTCGCACGTCTCAACTTCCTGCACAGCTTCATGTATGTGCGGGTCGAAAGGTTTTCCGACGGCTTCTATTGGGCATAGTCCCTCGCAGTTGAGCACTTTCCAGAGTTTCTTTGTTACCATCTCTGTCCCTTCTAGGAGACTGCCATTCATATCTTTTCTCGCCTCTTCTAGGGCAAGATCGAGCTCTTCGGCAACAGGTACCAGTTGCAGGATGAGCTTCTCCTTTTCCATGGCCACTCCTTCGTCAATGCGTTTTTGCATGTGTTTCTGCAGGTTTTCAAGGTCAGCTCTAGCGTATTTTAGTTGATTGAGGTATGTCTCCTCTATTTTTGTCTTTTCCTTGAGCGAAGCCTCGATTTCTGTCACATTTTTCGTGCAGATCTCTTCTTTTTCACCGTCGGCTTCCTTCTTATCGGGCTTGGGAGGCATTTTCTCTCATCTTCGGACTCAGCTTATGATATTCTTTGGGTCTGCATGCTTAAGTCTTGTTGTACGAAGCCATCTAGCGCGCGCTTAAATACAACCTGAATAATACGAGACGATGGGGAAGACGCAAGATAGTTGGGCTTCCAGTGTTTCTGTCTCCCAAGTGGGAACAGCTGAAACGTACATGCATTGAAGATTAGGAGGTGATAGATTGCCGTTAGAACCTGCTAAGACTATACGAATAGAGAGAGTACCCGAAACTAATGAGGCAAGAGCATGGGAAGATTTCAATAAAAGATTGAACGATTTAGCGAATCGAGGATACACAATAACACATACAACGAACACATACATTCTATTGAGAAGGACACGCGTCGCAACTAGAAGGGAAGAATAGCTTCAAACCAGCCTGTCTGTTTGACGATACCCGCGATCTGCTATGAAGTCGACGCGATTATTACAGCCAAACCAAACGGTCACAGTGGACTTCTCAGCTTGTCGGAAACAGTCTGGCAGAAGAGGCTGGATGGCATCAGAATTGGTCTGCGCGCGCGCCGCGAACAAGTAGGTCGCGCGCACGGAAACGCCCACGCGCCAATCTACAAGTAGAGCTGACCATCATCCCGATGCGAGCCCATGTATAAGGGGGTTATGGAACTTTCAGTTTCACCATTTGTCTCAACATGGACGGAAGCCGTCATCGCTTCTCAGTATTCCACTCTTTTCCAAATATTATAGGGGCACTGCCGCCAACAATACGTGCTCCCCTTGAACTGGCAACCTTGACATTCGAGCCTATCAAACATTCGACGCTTGCTCACTAACATCAACTTCCTTCTCTGTTTCTCGGACAGCCAATGGCCTTGGCGATTCAATCTCGGCCCACAGTCTAGCATAACGGATTTCTTCTGTTGACCCTTCGTATACTAGTCAGCGGCTGTCAATAGTTGGCGCGAACTCTCGACCTCCATCTTCACACTTAGCAGGTTTCTTGTTCATTTGCTGATCGCTTCTTCCATCAGATCCTGGTTGCTTCGCTTATGCCGCCTGAATACTTGCGAGTAACCTTCAGATCAAACTCTCTGACTAGGCTTGAGGGTGCACGGTACAAAGCGATATTGACAAACAAATCTTCATCTCCCAAGTCTAATGGATCGTTCGCAAGGTAGCTGACTAATCCTTTCTGTGGCATTACACTTCACCCCCTTTTTGAACCGAGTCTAGGAACACTTTTATCGGACGATTCTTCAGCCTTTGATGGGGTTTCCCGGTTCAGTCCGACAATTGCAGCTGAAGCCTGTCAGTTTGCTACAGGGTTGGACCGTTGGAAGCCCTCTCTTCGATCGATCGCATTATTGAGGGGTAAGCCATTGAGCAAAGTCTGCCCCTCATACTATGAAGTCGCTATCCTATCCTTATCCTGTTCCAGTAGCAGCCACCTGTATCGATCGAATCAGGTATCCAGTCCTTCGCCATCCATTGGAAGCATATGGATAGTTGTCCATTAACGTCTCCGTTGTGGGTTGGTTGGATAAGACCTTACCCCACACACAAAAACTGACGGCTGGACGCCGCGCCATAGCTTAGAACAACGCGCGACCCAGTTTTTCTCTCTTTGCTCGGTCATACTGTGTTGGCTCGAATGCAGAAAAGAATCGCATGCTTATTACGATCTCTAATATTCTTCCATGGGGTCCACAAGGAGGAGGCCCCGCAGACTTGTCCAACACAAGGCTTCATTTCTGTGCGCGCGGTAGACCACTGTAATTGTCAGTGGTCGGACGTCGCCGGGTCCGTGCAACATGACGCCTCGGGCATCGTACACTTTGTTGGACAAGACCTCGGGGGCTTTACGTTTACAAGCATCATTTTTTCAACACTTTCGCGCCTATTTTGAGGGTATTTTCTTTTTTGAAAGCCCAGTTTTTTTGTGTTTGTGTTTCATGAGCAAAATTCATAAGGAAAATACTCATTATATTTAAAGGTGGATTGAAGGGGAACATAGTCTTTTTGGAAAGCCCTAAGGGAAGGGCAGAAAGAGAACAAAGGGATGGAGAGTAAAAGATGAAAAGAGTAGTGAAAGCAGCTCTAATATTGATGGCGATACTGACGGTGACTTACGTTGGTGTGGTGGCGTATGCCAATACTACTGCTAATTTCCACCGCTATGTTCTCTATGCAGCATTTGAGTATGAAGGAGATACACCGTCGACCGAGTGGTACACGCAGGAGCAACTAGGAATATATGGTGTAATAGAGTATGGAGGAAATGGTTCTTACTGGCTTCATATCGCAGTTGACCGAGAAAAAGAACCTTTCCCATTACAAGAAAAACAGCCAATCTTCCTATACAAAGATAAGTATTATCAAGTTTCGCCACTTTGGGCAACTCCCGGATTGCCTGAAAGCGTCAAGCAATGGCAAATTTCAGTTTGTGGAGTATTGGGAGCGGGCTGGGTCTTCACTGGCGCACTATTCCTTAAATGGAGGAAGAGAAAATGAACAGAAAACATCTGGTGGCATTGATGTTAATCGTT
>CAYGVX010000019.1:23990-30174 GCA_964353725.1 uncultured Candidatus Bathyarchaeia archaeon | reverse complement strand
TATGAGCCAGTCTGACCCTCTATTGCTTAGAAGAAAACGGTCATGTGAAGACGGAATCCGGGAGACTTCTTCAGCTCTTACCGTTCTTAGTGTTTCCGCAAATCTCTAAGCCGCAGCTTTTCGAAAACCTCTTTTCAAGCACTTTGAACAATGAGCTTCTAGGGCACAAACACGGCAGCAGCTGTGACGGTCGTCCACAACCCGTTCTTATCACCAGTAGCAGACTGCGTGATGTTGGTTGTCCTAATCATCATACCGCTGGTCTTGAAAAGCTGCTTCCTCTCGTCCCAAGCAGTCTCAGGGTCGAAAGGAATACCCATCGTTGTGGCGAGCATTGTAGCCGCCAAATCCTCCGCATAGTCGCCTGACACCTCACCCGTCTGCCCATGGGAATGATGTTCAGAAAGATAGCCGTACTTCTCCTTCCCGGACGGAATAGCCACCCCTATTGAAGATGCGACCAGTCTGTGCGCTTCATTGGTTGAGTTCCGAGCCAGAACCATGAAAGTGATTTCCCCAGGCTTTATCATCCGCAAACCTTTCTCGCGGGGAATAAGCTGGCAGCCCGGAGGCACTATGCTGGAGACTTTAACTATGTTACAGTGATGTATACCAGCGTTCCTCAGAGCCAGTTCGAAAGATTGCAGATGCTCCTTGTGCTTGCCCGAACCTTTTGTCAAGAAGAAATATCGAGGTATCATTTTCGCATACAATCAAAAGCGAGCGTTTATTAATCTTGTGGTATCCTCGACAAAAAGAGAGGCACATATGCGGCGCTCTTCGCGCGCGTCTACTGAAACCCTAAAATCCCAGAACACCACAACATCAGAAAAGACAGCGGCTATGCCAATCATAACGAGAAACGCGACAATAGAGGACCTAGATACACTCTACAGCATAGAGAGAGAATGCTTCACTCTTGAAGCTTTCTCGAAGGAATTAGTGGTCTCCCTCCTGCGAAACCCCAACTCAACAAGCCTGCTGGCAGAGGTAGGGAATGACGTTGTTGGGTTCGTAATCGCGCTAACCTATGAAAGAGGAAACCATAAAGTCGGCCATATTCTCACAATCGACGTAGCCCTCAAGGCCCGCAAAAAGGGAGTGGGACTTAGGTTGCTGGAAGAACTGGAACATAGGCTCAGAGAGAAAGGAGCCGAGGCATGCTGCCTAGAGGTAGACGTGGAAAACCTGGCAGCGCGCAGACTCTACAAGAGAATGGGCTACGCCGAAACAGGCTTCATAGAAGGCTACTACAGTTCAGGCGGAGACTGCGTCACGATGAAGAAAGATCTCCAGTAGCCCGCTCTCCAAGAGACAAAAGGTAAAGGTTTCTCCGGGCGTCAAACTCCCTTCGAAGCATCCCGTCTTCAATTTTCACAAGCACTAGCTCAACCGTCGCATCGACGAGGCATCCCGGCAACACGTGCCCCCCGAAGGCTTTGGCATCCCTATCGCTGACCACAACGTGTCCGTGCACCACAAGCTCACCCTCCTCTTTGGTAGAAACGTTACCAGTACAAGACACTATTTCCAAGGGACCAGCTTTTTCAACGGACAGGTATTTTCCGTTTTCATAGTAGCCCAAAACTGCGCTTTTCAGCGTGCCTATCAAGAAGAAGAAACCAGAGTCGACATCATTCTGCTTAGCTGTTTCCGCGACGGTTTCAATCAGGTCTTCACCTTCAAAGAACCGCGCAAAAACCACTTTCTCAGTCTTGGATTCAATGGCTTTCAAGGCGTATCCTCCGAGCAATGCACAGCTACTGGGTTTTAAAAGTTTTTTGGCGTATAATGGACTGGAAATGCGTAACACTTATCTGAATTTCTCCCGAATAGCGTGCTGTGAGGAACCTGGGGTGGTTAAGCTTAGAGCGAAGATCATCGACTTGGAAGTCGGCCAGAGGATGGTTTTGCTTCATGAAAAGGACGCTCAGGAAATCGGAACTCTCGCTCACGACTGGGTGAAGATTGCCTATGGAAAACAAAAAACGACAGCCTTTGTAGATACGACAAAGACCTACCTAAACCAAGGGGAAGTTGGGATTTTCAGGGATTCCCAAGAAGAGTTCAAGGTTAAGGAAAATGCTGCAATCTCGGTTTCCTTGGCAAAGCCCCCCGAGTCAATCAGTTTCATCCACAAAAAGATGAGTGGATTCCCCCTCACCAAGGAGGAATACCACACCATAATGCAAGACCTGGTCAACCACAAACTCAGCGAGGTGCAGATCGCCGCCTTTCTCCTAGCTGAGGAATATCGCAGCATGACAATGGACGAGATCGAGTACCTAACCCGTGCCATGGTTGAAACTGGGACCACTATGGATTTCGACCATCCCTGTTGCGACAAACACAGCATAGGAGGAGTGCCTGGAAACAAGGTGACTTTGCTCATCATCCCCATCATAGCATCGGCTGGACTGCTGATCCCCAAGACAAGTAGCCGCGCAATAACCAGCGCCTCTGGAACAGCGGACACAATGGAAGTGCTTGCAAACGTGGAATTCGACGCTACAGAACTCAGAAGAATGGTGCTGAAAACATCAGGCGTGATCGTCTGGGGAGGAACGCTTGGAATGGCGCCAGCCGACGACCTATTGATCCGCGTGGAGCACCCTTTGAACATCGACCCCTTTGGCCAAATGCTGGCGAGCATCCTCTCGAAGAAGTTGTCGGTTGGGGCAGACCACGTGGTGATCGACATCCCAGTGGGACCTGAGGCGAAAGTCAAAAACATAGAAGACGCCCGAAAGCTTGCCAAAAGCTTTGTAGAGCTAAGCGAGCGCTTAAATATCCATCTCCAATGCGGCATCACCTATGGAGGACAGCCAGTAGGGCACATGGTTGGCCCCGCCCTAGAAGCGCGCGAAGCCTTACTCGCCTTGGAAGGGAAAGGCCCTGCAAGTTTGGTGGAAAAGTCGACGGCGTTGGCGGGTATACTTCTGGAGATGGGGCTCGCAGCGCAGCCTGGTCAGGGCAAGGAGATAGCCAAGGGCATTCTCACTTCGGGAAAAGCCTTGAAGAAGATGCGCGAGATAATCGAAATTCAAGGAGGGAACCCGAGGATTTGTCCCGAAAGCATCGCTGTTGGACAACACAGAGCTGAGCTCAAAGCGACCTGCGACGGGTTCGTTACAAACGTAAGCAACAAGGCAATAACTGCCATAGCAAGAGCAGCAGGGGCGCCTCGGGAAAAAGGAGCCGGCGTGGCATTACGCTGGAAGAGAGGGTACAAGGTCAAGAAGAACGACGTCTTGCTGGAAATCTACGCGGAACGATCGACCAAGCTCAGCGACGCATACAGCCTCGCTCTTTCCCTCAACCCTGTTACCGTCGAGGGCATGTTGCTCCACAAGATACCCGAGTATTGATGAGAAACGCTAAATCTCAGTCCTTGCGCTAATTGCTTCAGGGCGGCCGCTGTGTTAAAGCAGCCAGAGAAAGAGACTCAGAGACTATTGAAGGCTTTCGCAGTCCTCATGCGAAACACTACCTGGAAATGTGGCAGAGTGGAACGGCTGGTTTTGGACTATTCACGAGCGCAATTGAGTGGCTTTGGGCACGTCAAGCTGCCTGTGAAAGAGATGCTATTTCACTTCAAGTTGAATGGAAAAAAGAAGAACGAGTTTCTCGATGCAATAAAACGCCTGGAAAAAAGAAACATAATTAGGATTGAGCCCCTGTAGGCTAACGCTTCTTCTACCTTCCTATGGCAACTGTGCTAGGCTCAGTGTTTCTTAGGTCGCAGACCGTAGCCGAAAATGAAAGATGTGACTGCAAAAAGAACCAGCACCAAAACAACTGCACCGTAGATCAGCAGCCCGCCGATCTGGGCTTCTGTGGATGCTCTGTTGAATAGCAGGTATAAGAACGTCCCAAGAAATAGTGCCCCTACAATGTATGAAAAATAGTCCCAGCGCATTGTCTCTCCCAAAGCAAGGATTACTCTTTAAGCATAAATAACTTTCCCGAAAAATGAAAGGGGAAGAGGAAAAGGCTACTTCTCTAGTACCTTGCGCTTTGCGATGTCGATGTCTTCAGCCTTCACAGTCTTTCGACCTGCATGCATTGCGTATTCAATGGCTTCTCTAGCTATTTTTATGCCAATTTCCTCGAGAGCGACTGCGAGGGCTTCCGCTGCACTTTCGCTTACTCTATCGGCTTTTGCTTTCTTGATAATCCTATGCATGGGTGCAATAGACAACTCTAAATCAGTCATTCAACCATCTCCGTAGCTCCTTTTTCTCTTTAAGGCAGTATTTAACCCTTATCCCCAGTTCTCTGACAAAATCTTCCCCTATCTGCAGCACAGCAACGCATAAAACTGATGATCCACATTGAGAAGAACATGAGATACGTGGACGCGCACGTGCACCTGTCAGACCCGGAGTACGAATCAAGTGTGGAAAAGATTTTGGAAGATGCTAGAAGGTCAAGCATTGTCGCCTTGGTCTCCAACTCAATGAACTTGTCGACGAGCCTTCGAAGCATAGAGCTGGCTGAAAAGTATCCGAGGTTTGTTTATGCGGCGTTGGGAATACACCCATGGAACGTCAAGGAGTTAAAGCAAAATGAACTGGAACGAACAATTGATCTGATCAACAGCCATTGTCAAAACAGAGGTGTTGTCGCGATTGGCGAAATAGGCTTGGACTACAAATACTCAAAGAGTGACAAGAAGGAACTCATGAACAGGCAATATGAAGTCTTCTGCAAGATGCTGCAGCTCAGCGAGAAGCTCTCCCTACCCGCTGTCATCCATTCCCGGGGGACAACACAAGAAATCATGAACATGCTCCCCTCATACAACATAGAGAGGGTGTTGCTGCACTGGTTCAGCAACCCAATCGAGTTACTGCCCGAAATCACAGAACGGGAATACTACATAACAGAAGGCCCTGCGATAATATTCTCAGACCACATTCAGGAAATCGTACGGCAGATACCCCTCACAAACCTGTTAACCGAGACAGACGGCCCTGTCCGGTTCTTTAAGCCCCCTTTCAAAGGCAAGATGGCCACCCCCGCAGATATACCCGTGGTAACGGAGGTTGTAGCCAAAATAAAGGGAAAAGAAAGGATGGAAGTAGCTGAACAGATTTACCGCAATTTCACTACCTTTTTCCGAACAGACCAGGTTTGATGCGCGCCTACATCTGAGTCAAAACTGAAGTGAGTGAAACATCTTCGCGCGTGCAGCGAAAAGATGGGTCGAAGCCGGGAGGCGTTTATGTAACGTTGTAGATACCGATTTGCTTTTATGGAAGCCTCAATTACTTAAGAAAGCCAAGAGATAAACCGTTAGAGGATGAAGGATAACTTGGGAAAAGTGCGTCCAGAGCATGTGAAGAAGGTTTCCCGCGAGCTTATAGAACTCTATCCCGAAAGGTTCACCACGGATTTTCAAACCAACAAGAAAGCCTTGGGAGCTGTCGCTCAGATATACTCTCCTAGGCTGAGGAACAGGGTAGCCGGGTACATCACACGTCTTCTGGCGATTGCTAAGAAGAAAGCAGAAGAGGAGAGCGAGGCTGAGGAAGGCGTGGAAGAGGGTGTCGACGAAGAAGAAGAGAAAGAGGAGTAGAAACCGTGGTTGCGACAGGCAGTTATCGAAAGGGATGGGCGCTCAGGTATCTTCGGGAAGCGAAGGCAGAACTGCTGGCTGCTCAGAAGACTCCGTCCATTGCCCAGAGCTTGATTCTTGAAGCCATGAGAAAGGCCCAGGCAGCGATTTACTACAGCTTAGGCGACCCTGCGTTCATCGAGTCTATAATCTATCAAGCCTTCTACACGCAGCAGCAGCCTGACGACGAGCCTGTGCTGAGATGTCTGATGGGGATTGAGCGGATGATACAGAAGCTTTCTCAGACGCCCGAGACAGAGCTATCAGAGACGATCAAGCAGGTCGACGACATCGTTCAAATCGCGTCAGACATCGTGGAGCTGTTTACAGGCGAAAAGGCTTAGCGTGGAACGCCCAAGTTGACGGTCAAAGTGGAAGTAGGCCTTGTAGGGGTTTTAGGGAAACTAGCGCATAAGGAGTCCGTAACTCTTGAGTTCAACGAAACCGTGGCTGTCAAGGATGTTTTGCAACGGCTTTCAGATTGTTCTTCGCCAGCTTTCAAACAAGCCTTAATCGACCCTGAGCTCAATGACCCTCGACCCAACGTGGTTATTTTGGTTAACA
>CAYGVX010000019.1:0-23890 GCA_964353725.1 uncultured Candidatus Bathyarchaeia archaeon | reverse complement strand
ACTACGGCCAGCACACGTTTAGACCAACTGAGGAAACGGCTAAGAGATTAAGGGTTACATGAATCTTTCCAGGCGGGTTAGCCCTATTATTTCCTCGAATTCCATTCCCAGTGCATCTAATACTTGATCGAAGGTGGATTGCAGATAAGCGACGTATTTGTCCACGTCGACTTCGCCATCCGTCGCCATTTCGACGGGTTTCACGTGGGGCTCTCGGGAGACTTTGACGAAGCTAATCAGGTCTCCTGCTTTCAGCTCGATTCCCTTCTCCTTGAGCATTCTTGCTGCTCTGACATGTTGGGGCGTGGTTTTCACGTAGTGTTCTGGTGCTTCTCCAAGGACGACGTGAAACGCTAGGTCTTTAAGCCGTTCCCATTCTCGTCTCCTGAGTTGTGCATACCGGTCTAACACGATTTTCTTGATGTCTTTCTTTGCGGCTTCGAATTCTGCGGAGGATCCTACCTTTCCAAGCCGCGCTTTCATCTCGTTGAAGGCATCTTTGATAAATTTAGGAATATGCTTCTTCTTGCCTGTCAAGCCTTTTACGTCGACGCTGCCGTCCTCCAGAACGCCCAAGTAGTTCTTTTTTCGTGAGCTGAAAACCGCGTAGCGGTAGACTTTGTCGACGTCTAATCCCATCATCAGCTCTTTCTCGGACCATCCTGCAAGTTCTTTGATTTTTGCTTCTGAAGGGTTTTTCAGGAAGACGCTGTCGGTGTCTCCGTAGAGCACCTCTATGCCCAATTCTCTAGCCTTATCCACGATGAGGGTTATGGAGTGGCGTCCCACAGCGGCAGTTGCCTCGGCAACAGGTGGGCAGTACAGGTCGAAGGATTCGGCGCCGAACACTCCGTAGCTTGCGTTCAGGATGACTTTAAGGGCGCTTTGGATGACGTTGTACCAGTTTTGCATGTCTACTGACAGCGTCTTGTCCTTCGCCTTTGACTTGTACCAGCCGACTCTTAGATCCCTCAGCGAGCCTATGAGCAGGCTTTCCAAAGCTTTGTTTCGGCGACAAACCCAGTGGGGAGTATCGGGCACCACGTTGTCCTTGCACTCCTTGTGAGGGCAGAGTATCGTCTGGTAACCCAGATTCCAAACCTTGATGATTGAGGGGTACAGACTGGGAAAGTCCATCACTGCAACGTTGAAATGCACACCCGGCACAGGTTCAACCACGATTGCACCTTTGTACTTCTTGCCCTTGATGATGGCAGTCGTAGCGGTCTTACCCTTTAGGGCGAGAATGTCCGAGGTGTTAGGGATCAGCATGCCAAGCCTGCGATGTTCGAAATGAAGGAAATTTCTTATCCAGCGGGAAACCCCCTGCCTGCTAACGTCTTCCATGGGCATCTTGCTGATGCGAGCAAGTACTAAGATGAGCTTCATAGGCAGGTCGTCGTTGAAACTCGTTAGCTTAAAGGTGATTTCTGCGTCGCGAAGACAGTAGCACGCTAGTTCGCAGTAGTTCAACTCAGCGAAAGGCTTATCCAACTCAATCTTAGACAGGCCGACCAAAGCCCTGCCAACGTCGTCCAGGGTAACGTCACGGTACTTATTGCTGAAAGCATAAATCTGGATAGAGCGGTTGTAGAAAAACTTGTACAAGTCGATGTGCACGCCCTTCTTCAGCAAACAAACGCGGCGACCAACCTCGACGGGAATCGCGCTTTTCTGCAAACCCAGATTCAAGGCTCTGTTAGCCAGGTATCGCAGGTCGAAGTCGTCGCCGTTGAAAGTGATGACGAAGGGGTAGTCCCATAGAGCCTCAAAAATAGCCTTAATCAGGTCCTCTTCCTTCTCAAAAAACTCCACTGCAGCGTCAGGAGGCAGCCTCTCCAAACCATCCCTCACGTCTTTCCGTTTCAGCAGCAACACCCGCTTTCCAGAGTCTGAGGACGCGAGAGAAGCGCATATGACTTGATAAGCTGCTTCCTCAGGGTCGGGCACACGTGTGGACACGGGAGAAAAAACCTCAATGTCCAAGGCAACACGCCTGAAAGAGGGCGCGGGATACTCCAGTTGGCGAGCCCACCTCTCGATGTATTCTTTCTCCTTCTTTCCTTCGTCGCTGAAGATGTTCTTGATTTTGTCCACGGTCTTTTCCGCTGGGTCTACCTCCGAAGGGGTGAGCTCTCCGTCTTTAATGCTGTATAGCATGCCGGGTATTAGTCCGCGGTCGTAGAGGTAGCATTGGTAGTACTTGATGGCGGCTTCCCAGACCTTGGCTTCCGGCTGCTCGTGTGCTGCTGTTCTTGCGTGTTCTTGTGGGATTATGTCGCGCAGGCATCCTTGAGGTCTTCCTCCGATTGCCAGAGGGTCCTTAGTCACGACCTTTGTCACGGTCACGGTTGTGTCGAGAAGGGGGTCGAACTTCTTCGCTTGCTCAAAGTGGTCGAAGCTCGGGTGGTTTTTGACCTTTGCAAGATGGTCTAACTCGTACTGCGAGAGGTTCGTGAGGAGATACGGCTTGTGTCCGGTCGTGTCGTACCAGAAGTAGATTTGTTGTGACTCGGGCTCATACAGCTTGATGCAAGCGGCGCCTCGCTTGCCGCTGTAGGAGGCTGAGACGAAGTAGGAAGGTGGAAGCTGCTTCGGATGCTCCTTTCTCGGAATCTTGAATGCTTTCTCTTCGTTGGATGCGGTCGACCGTTTTAGGAGTTCCTTTCTGGTCCCTTCTACGTTAACGCAGGTGGTTTTCCCGAACTCGTCAAGCCGTCTCTGCTCCGCCATTCCTTCTAGTCCCTTTCACACTATATGCGCATTTAGGTTTTAATAAACTGCGCTTGAAGGAGCTCACAGGCCTTCCGGGGATTCTAGTTGCGTTTCAATTCGCTGATGCGCTTGAGGGAAGCAATCGCCATATCCCTACTACTATGCTTATGGCTCCACCCAGTATTCCTAAGACAACCCCTGTTGAACCTATGATCCACAATGTGGATCCCACTCCCACTCCGCGTGTGCTCATCCACCATTGAAGGCTCGAGAAAAGGATTACGATCAAACCGCCAATGACTTCGAACCATTTTATTCGTATCAGCAAGGCGCCAACGATTATCAAGACCGCTAGAAGAAAGTAATATGAGCTGAATAAGCGGATCATAAGCAACTCGGTCAGCACGTTCAGGATTCCGGCACTCAATGAAAGATAATATCCAAGCATCTTGAACAGCCCTCTTCTTGGGAAAACCAAAGAGAAAACCCTCTAAGACTATGGGACGGATGCAAATAAGCTTGTCGAAGATGGCTGTTGCAAGGTTTTTTGTTCTTGACGGGGCGTTCAGTGGTCAGTCTGCAGAGCGAGGCCTTATCGGGGCAGGGAATCACGACCACTAACTGTAGGGAGATATAGCGGTTTTCTACTCGGTGCTACTCTTCTTGTTTCTATTCCCCGCTGCGACGTTGATAGCCACTCCTATCAGCAACGATATCCTCTCTAGCCTATCATTGACATGGTCGCTGAGGATAATCAGTCTCATCATAATCTTTGGTGCCTTGGCGCTCCATCGACGGAAAGGAGTGAAAAACCTCTAAAGAAGGAGAACGCCTATCAATAGCATCTCCTACGCTAGCTATCAATTGCGGGGAGTGACATCTGTTGCTTCGCGAGGTCTGGGCGTTAGCCATCGAGGCCCTATGCTGGATAGAGCTGAGAGGATTAAGTGAAAGACTCGCCTTAATCAAAGCCACGAAAACACTGGGCATCCACGACCCAAGTGCCATGGGCTTGGCGCACAAGCTGGTCATGGAAACAGTCAGGAGACAAAACTTCCTCGATCATTTGTTAGACTACACGCTGCAGCCAGACTCCATCAGCGGTTTCCGCCCAAACATCAGAGCCTTCTTGCGACTCTACACCTATCAAACAAAAGTCATGGGCAAGAACAGCTACGAGCAAACAGCGGCAATGGCGAGAACCGGACGCTCACTCCTAGGCTGGCGAAAATTCGTGAACGCCGAGGAAGCATTGGGCACGCTGATCGGCCTAGACCCCACCGAAACGATGAAGGGTTTGGAAGACGTGGAGAGACTGTCCTTGCGGGTGTTCCAGCCGCTCTGGTTCGTGAAATACTGCATCAAGCTTCTCGGCCGCCACGAAGCATTGCTGTACTTCGAGAGCATGCTCACAAACACGCCAACCTACATGCGCCTCAACACTCTGAAGATACCCGAGGAGAAAACACTAGAGAAACTGAGCAACGAGGGAGTCACCTTAGAAAAGGAGATAGGACTACCATATTCGTACAAGGTGACAGACACCAAGCAGCCCCTGACGAGAACAACGAGCTTCAGCGAAGGCCTATTCTACGTGCAAGACAAAGCAAGCTGCCTAGCCACCGAAGCGGCCTCCCCCA
This sequence comes from uncultured Candidatus Bathyarchaeia archaeon, assembly GCA_964353725.1. GTDB lineage: Archaea > Thermoproteota > Bathyarchaeia > Bathyarchaeales > SOJC01 > CAYGVX01. Next base: position 19,535 of record CAYGVX010000019.1, on the reverse strand, counting down.
AATCAGGCATGACTGTGCTGGATGTCTGTGCGGCTCCAGGCGCGAAAACCGCTCACATTGCCCAGCTTATGGACAACGTCGGCACAATATACTCAGTGGACTACTCCAAGCGCAGGATGGATGTTTGGCAGCGTGAAACACGAAGGATGGGCGTAAAAATCGCAACTCCAATAGTCGCAGACGCCTTCAATCCCTTGCCCATCTATAACGTCCAAGCAGACCTCGTCTTCCTCGACCCGCCTTGCACCAGCACAGGAGCTTTCGGTCGAGCACCTTCAGCAAAGTGGCGGCTGTCTAAGCGCTCGGTGCGGGGCATGGCGGAGCTTCAGTGGAAGATGCTGAATAACTGTGCTACGTACGTGAAGGAGGGCGGCAGCTTGGTCTACTCCACGTGCAGCATAACGGTTGAAGAGAATGAGCTCTTGGTGGAACGTTTCTTGAAGCTGAACCCGGATTTTAGGCTAGTGGAGACCGAGCCGAGAATCGGGTTGCCAGGGCTGCGGGGCTTAACCGACTGTCAGCGGCTGTATCCACATGTTCACTGGTGCAACGGTTTCTTCATCGCGAAGCTCGAGAGGAAAGGCTAGCCTTCTCGGGCCTTTTCAACAGCACAAAGAGTCTCGAAAAGGATCTTCGCCGCGTGGACTGCGGTGTTTCCTTGGTCGTAAGGTGGGGTCACCTCCACCAAATCCATGCCTACAGTTCGATTGTCGCAGAGGTTGCAGATGAAACCAAGCAATGTCTGGGTCGATATCCCGTCGGGTTCGGGGTTTTGCACTGCAGGGGCGAAGGCGGGGTCAAGCACATCCATGTCGATTGTCAAATAAACCCTCCTGCAACCTTCCACTGTCTTCTTGACAGCTTTTGTTGCAGCCTCCACTCCTTTATCGAGTACTTCCTTCGCCGTGTAGTATTGTATCCCCATCTTCCTGGCGTATGCTAGTTCCTCTTTACACACAGCCCTTGTGCCTATTTCCACGATCCTTTCCGGCTTCACGGTCTCGTTAAGGCGTCGCATGAAGGTAGTGTGGCTCGTTGTCAGGTCCATGTACCTGTCCCGAAGGTCGAGATGGGCGTCGAAGCTTATCACTGCGGCATCTTTGCCGCCTATGCCTCGCATCGAGCCGAGGGTGATTGTATGTTCCCCGCCTATGATTGCAGGCGTTTTCTCGGCTTCTTGAAGGTCTTTCACGACGTCTTCGAGGCGTTTCGTGAGCGTGCCAACATTGTTGCTGATATTTAGGTCTCCTGCGTCGTGGATTTTCAAGTCCTCCACATCTCGGTTAGTGCGGAAGCTGTAGGTTTCCAAGTTCAGAGAGGCTTCACGGATGGCCGCGGGAGCGAATCTTGCACCTGTTCTGAAGGTACTGGTGAGGTCGAAGGGCACGCCAAAGACGACGTAGTCTGCCTTCTCGAATGGTTTCTGGCACCCGCCGAAGACGGGGGTGTGGGAAACGTGTAACTCAAATCGGCTCATATGCTTCCACCGTTAGTCTTGTGCTCAACTCTCTGTACTCTTTTTGATAAGGCTTTTTCTATCGCAAGGAACTTTAGTCCACGGCGTTAAACGCCTCTCCTAATGGAAGCGTAGACTCGAAGCTCTGTGAAGCCCGACCGTCTTGAGATGCATTCAAGCATGGCATCATCCACCCTTTTGTTGTTCATCCCGAACCTTACTGGAGATTTGAGAGCAAGCCCTCCTCCTTCCTAGACGTTCGTGCTTTCTTGAAGAACAGCGCTATAATGACCCCTGCAGCAAAGCCGCCGATGTGTGCCCAGTAAGCAACACCGCCGCCCATGTCTAGAAACGTGTAAAGTAGCTGGAGGAGGAACCAGAAGCCCAAAAAGATCGCGGCTGGAACCGGAGTCACATAGAAAAACCTGAAAACCAGCAGAGCCAGTATCCTCGCCCTCGGGTATAGCACAATGTAAGCACCCATCACCGCCGAAATGGCTCCCGAGGCACCTAAAGTTGGAGTTAGGAAGTCGGTAGGTGCAGTCAGGCTAAGTATGTGCGTAAAGTCAGCGACGAAACCGCATGCCAAGTAGAAGAGCAGAAAGCGAAAATGCCCGAAGGCGTCCTCCACATTATCCCCAAAAACATAGAGGAAAAGCATGTTCCCACCGATGTGAAAAATATCGGCGTGCAGGAACATGGAAGTCAAAAGCGTGTGCAAATTCCTTCCAGCGAGTATGTCAGCTGGAACCATCATAAAATTCCCGTAAAGAGAATCCACAAACTGAAACGTCGTCAAATCGTCGGGAAAGAACGTAAGGTACAGGAGTGGAATGAACATTATTATGTTGACTATTATGAGAAATCTTGTCACATGAGGCGTTGTCTTGGAATGGATCTGGTCACGCAGCGGAATCAAACAAGACTCCCCCAGCCTAACCTATTCACGAGCAAGCTTATCCAGAACCCTCTTGCCGACATCCTCCTCGCCTATCTTGAGGGTTTCAGGCTCCGCCTTCTCCAGAATTGCTCTCAGCGCTCCAGCATTCAACTCGTTCACAAGTCGCATTATTTCCTGCCCAGCAGCCGCCACATGCTCCTGCAACAGCCTCTTATCCCCGTATACAACCCCGGCCAACGGGCAGATTTTCTCCATCTTAACAAACCACTCGATCTTTCCACGCTTTCTATTTATGTCGAAGGTTATCGGACCAGCCACGCACGTCTCCGGCTTCACGGAGTGGATAAGGCACTTTCTGGTCTCGCAGTCATGGAAGACGCAATATCCATCTGCATTCTCCCTCGGGTAAATATAGTCCTCCACCACAAATGGGTCTTCAACAAGAACTCCACGTTCCCTCAAATGCTTCTCGATTATTCTTCTGCGTTCATGGCTTAAGGGTGGCCTCGTCCCGAGGCAGCAGCTGAAACCTGTTTTGCATTTGCTGCAGGTGCCGAAGAAGTTGCTCTGTCTCTCCTCCTTGTTCTTGGCAGACATAAAGAGGTTCACCCTTCTCAGAAATAGGGTTGATTGGCTACGAGACTTCTTAAGAGTTTTGAATAAACGTTGATCACTGCGTCTTTGAGGCTCGTTCTCTGTGCTCTGGATGTGACCCTTTCACGGATGATTTCCGATAAGCTACCACGCTCTATCCGCTTCTCCACTATCGACAGGTATCTCTTCTCCTCCTCTAACGCGTTTGCTGATGCAATCCTCATGAAGTGTTTGCAGACTTCTCTAGCAGTCTGCCCCAGCGGATGTCTGGTCTCTGCGTCTAATCCCTTTTCGATAGTCGACTTAAAGTCTTTCACCAACGCTTCGTGGGGCAGAAGCTCCGCCTCTTCTTCCAGCAGCCCCCTCAGCAGCGCTCTCACAAAGCAGCTCAACGCCACATCAGACTTGACGCACTCCTGCTCATCCATCACGCGTATCTCAACCGCCCTCCTGTCAAACCTGAAAATCACCCCACGAGAGTTCACCCATTCCTTGTTTAGGATAGTCGCAGGCATGCCTGCCTTCTCCATGTCTGACGAGTACTTGCCGATTACCTCTTCTCGGTAGTTTCTAAACGATGAAACTTGTTCAGGAATCACGTCGCCTGTCACCGAAGGCACTTCCACCTGGTTTTCCATGTAAAACTTCATCCGGTTATCCACGAATTCCCCGAGCTTTCCCTCGTAGACAGGGGAGGCAGCTGAGACTGCTGGCAGGTAGGCGCAGACGTTGGCGAGCACGTTGTGCAGCAGGACGCCGTTTTGTTCGTTGGAGTAGGGAAGGTTCAGCTGGAAGCTCTGAATATTCAGCCAACCATGCCTCCTGAGGTCAAAGACTGCGCTGTAAGCCTGATAGATCCGCCTGTCCCGATGGGGCCAAATGCCCGTCTCCCCGAGCCGCAGCAAGGGATGCATGCCCATGCCCAGAAGCCTGGCTCCATATTTACGTCCTACGAAGTCTGTTAGGGTTAGGACGGCGTTCTGCATGGTCTCCTCGAAGGCTACGGGGGAGTGGAAGGGCGCGTTGGGCTTGACCTCCATGACGTGCAGCTGCAATTCTTTCCCGAAGGTGAAAGTGGGTTGCTCGACGAAGTTGACTATGCGCCCATGAAAATCTTTAATCGCCTTGTCCACTATTGGAAGGGATTTCAGTTCTTCGTTGACGAGTGAAAACTCGTGCTCTGGACCAAGAACCTCCAGGGCTTTGTACGTGGGTGGATTGACTCCTTTTACGCTATATCTGTCGAAAATTCAGATATAAATGTGAAGCTGCCTTTGCACACATCTAAAGCTATTAACCAAGGGACCGACGACCGCCTAGGGGGTACCCCCCCTACCCCCTAGTCCCGGGCTATGTCGTTCATGTTCCTGCTGCCTTGGCTGGGTATGCTTTCGTTTGGTTCTCTCCTCTTCTGCTGTGTGCAAGGTGTGACTTGCAAGGCTTTTCTGAAAGCTGGGCATGTGTAATGTGTAGAATCAAGGCTGGGTTCGCCTAATAGTCTGTGTTTAGTTGGCTTTTATGAAGCCTGAGGAGAGAGCGTGAGAGAAGATTGATGAACTGCTGGAGTGGGCAGGCTGGAGCATATCTCATTCCACACGCTTCGCCACTTCAAAGCCACCATGGAGTTCCAGAGAACACACAACATACTTCATGTCATGCAGATGTTGGGACACAAGAACATCAACAATACCATGATTTACACGCATTTGGTCACCTTTGACAGCGACGACTACAACGTTAGCACCGCCAAAACCGTGGACGAAGCCCGCGAACTCGTCAAAGCCAGATTCGAATACGTCACAGAAATAGACGGCCACAAGCTGTTCAGGAAGCGCAAGTGGCCATGCCATGGGGCGGTAATAACGAAAAACGGTGGGGAAATAGATACGGGAACAAGGTTTTCCGTGCCTCTCTTCCTAGCCATCTTGAAAAGGCATCCTTAACCCCTGTTAACGCCCGTTATCCTTTTAAAGGGACAAATACCAATATAACGTTTTGCGATTGAGGAGGAGGGCTACCAGCTTTTTCTGTAGTTGCCTGCGACTTTGGCTATGTCAAGGATGTCCACTTGGATGCGTCTTGTAGTGTGTTCATAGAGGAAAGTTTCAGAAGCTATATTAGAATCCTGAGGCATAATGGTAAACGATTTTCGTGTCCTTCTGGACTATCGAGGGGGAGGTGTTTGGGGGTACCTAGCCTTAGACGGCTGCGTGTTCTCTTCTGAAGCCTGAGCAGAAGCTCTGGAAGCGGGAAACTGCTTAGCTCAAAATGCCGAGCTGAAAGTGCCACTTGAAAGGAGAAAGGGAAAAAATGAAACTGAGCAGAGTATCTATTGCTATTCTTTTCGCTTCGGTTCTACTGATGATGGTAACGATTCCTTCCGTAGCAGCCCGCAAAGGCCCCAGAGAGGACGACATGGCCATGTACTTCTACGGCAGCCAAGAAGCTGCCTACACTGCCCTCACAGGAGGCGACATCGACTTCGTGGCTTTCGACCTTACGGCCCAACAAGCCGACTTGGCATTCCTCAACCCCAACATAGTCACTGTCAAAGTTCCTGACTCAGGCTTCTACGAGTTCGACCTGAACAACAACCTGACGGTCCGCACCTATCCAGGCATTAGAAGCCCCATGAACTACAGTGAGCTGCGAAGGCTATTGCGTATTCTTCTGACAAAGACACGTACATAGACTCGATTATGGGCGGAAAGGCGCAGAGAATCGACCAGATGGTCCCCGCGCCCTACTACGGCTGGGCTAACGCGTCAATGTCGTACCCCTTCTACCCGTACGAGTTCAGCACGCTGGCAGCTTCAACCCTGCTGGACACCAAGTTCCCGCAGAACACGTCTCAGCCTAACCCCTACTTCGACCCCCTCGTACCAGGCTCAACTCAATACCTGCGCAACTACCCAGATGACCACCCACAGAAAGCCCACAACGTGCTTGACCCCTTGCTAATCTGCGTGCGAAACGAGCACTCGCCCAGGCTACAGGCTGGTCGTCTCTGCTACGCGAACATGCAGGCTATCGGGCTTCCACTCGACATAAACGAGAACCCGATGAGCGTTCTCAAGCCGATAGTGATGGACGTCATGGACTACCACTTCTACACTGGCGGATGGAGCACTGGAAGATTCCCACCGTTAACAGCCTACGGCCTGTACCACAGCATCAACGCCTTCCCACTTGGCAGCAACTACGTCACAGGCTCTCCGTACCAGTTAACTTACCCCTACCTTGACGAGCTATTGTATGCTGGCAACTACGCACAATCCTACGCTGAAGCAGTTGGTTCCTGCAAGAAGGCTATGGGTTACATGACCGAGCTATGTGTCAACATTCCATTGTGGAGCGTCGCATCATACTGGGCTTGGAGCACTAACCTCCTAGGCATCTGCAACTCCCAGGTTGAAGGCCCTGAGAACAAGTACACGTTCATGAACGCCTACAAGGTAGATGGAAGCCCAATCCTAGTCGGAAACATCAACCCACCCAACCAGATGAACATCGTGTACTCAAGCTGGGTATACGACTACAACAACCTAGACAGGATGAACCTCTACGGCGGTACCGACATTCCACCATACAACGCAGCAGCTGATCAAGCAGGTTTTGTTCAAGACTGGATTACGGATACCTGGGATGACGGAGGCGAGACCAAGACAAGACTTACAATGTGGTTCAGAGAGGACGGCTACTTCGCCAAACCAGTATCTGGTGACATAGGAGAAAACGTCAACGCCAGCCACTACTTCTGGAACGCTTGGCTCGACTACCAGGTAGGCGACGGCTGGTGGTCCCCGCAATTCAGAGACCTTCACCACATCAACATCGTTGACCCGTACGCAGTTGAAATCTACTTCGACACCTACGGCTACTGGAACACATACTACTGCCAGGGCCCGTTACGACCGATGGACACGTGGATGGCACAAGGCCCATCTTTCATCGCCAGTACGGTTGAAAGCTTCGTCGACCCGACCACCCCGGGTTCCATCGGCTTGGCCTACGGTCCTGTCTGGATAGACTACGTCGAGTTCAACGGCTTACCCTTGGCATTGTTCACCGACTGCAACATCGTTCTCGGCGACCTCTACATCTTTAGTGCCCTAGGGGCTGGAACCCTCGAAGTCAGCTACAGGTACATCCCAACAGCCATCGCCTTCAGAGGCTACACCCCAGGCAGCCTGCCATGGCAGACCATCTTCGAAGGCGCCGGCATGTACTACTGCACCGCCTTCACAGAAGGGCTGGGTGGTAGTGCTACCTACAAGCGCAACCCATTCTACTACTTGGAAACACCACCATTGGGTGAGATTGACTTTCTATGGCACTGGGGCGAGTACGACGAGTCACGAAGAATAGACCTCTATCGTGCACCCCGGACTGGCTGCTATCAGATTGATCAATTTGACTATATCCTCGCTGGGTCGGCATTTGGAAGTCAGGGAACTGGCGTGCCATCGAGCAACTGGCTACCAGGAGCCGACCTATCACCTGACGCTGGAGTCATCGACGTCTTAGACGAGGTCGCCGTCACTGGTGCTAACTGGGGGAAGAGATGGGGCTGCACGGAGCCTCCACCCGCCGTACGTGACGTGGCCGTCATAAACATTGTTACTTCCAAGACAGGCTGTCTGCCGAAAGAAACCGTGGGCGCAAAAATAGCCCTCAATGTAAACGTGACAGTTGACAACAAAGGCGACTACACAGAAACGTTCATCGTGTGAGTCTACGCTAGCAACACGCAGGTCGGTCTTCAACAGGTGACTCTGGCCCCAGCTGAGACAAAGACGTTGACGTTCACGTGGGACACGACAGGCTACGCTAAGGGTAACTATTGGCTGAACGCCACTGCAGACGTCGTTCCAAGCGAGATTGCCACTGCTGATAACTCGTTGGACTACGGCTGGACTTTCCTAACGTTGGCGGGCGACGTGGACGGCGACCGAGACGTCGACATCTTTGACATCGTGCGCTTGGCAGGCGTATACGGTGTAGAATATCCAAGCCCTGAGTACGACCTGAACAGCGACATCGACGGCGACGGGGACATCGACATCTTCGACCTTGTTCTTGCAGCTGGCAACTATGGGGAAAGCTGGTAGTCACTGTTCCCCTCCCCCCTTTTTCTGGTTCTCCAAACCATAGAGAAAAAAAGGGGGATTGTGCGGGAGAAATCTCCACATGGGAGCGCAATAGATTTATTACTTGACTGTGTATAGCGAATAGTCCAAACAGGGGCGCTAGCATGACTTTGATGTCCAAATTGGGAGTAGAGGATAAGGGCATGTTCGCTTTCACTCTGTATTACCTAGCGACAGCGGCTGCAAACTTCATTATTCTCGGCTTCTACGGACTCGGTCTCTTTCACGTTGGTTTGGTGGCGGTCTTAAGCCTAGTCGCCGCGTTGGGTCTTTATAGGCTTCGCCGCTGGTCTCTCTGGTTCGTCGTGGGCTTGTTCTTCATCGCCACGACCTACGGCGCCTTCATGCTCAGCGCATCTTTGAAGAGTTACACGAGTAGCATGGACGTAAGTACCGTTCTAGGCGCTCTGGCTTGGGTGATCTATCTGGTGCTAACGTGGATAGCAACTGTATACGTCGCTGCGAAGAGGAAGAACCTGAGATAGTCGCTAGGCATGGAAGGGCTTGAACAGGAATACTGTGACGTCGCTTCCAGCATCTATAAACTGCTGTGTTTCCTTTATCTCAACATATCCGTCCGCCTTAGCCAGCGTCGTGATGGCACCAGACTCTCCTCCTGGAACCTGAGAAGCCCTCCAGCATCCAGCCTTGTCACGGGAAAGAGTGACTGATATGAACGTCCTCCTCCCCCTTGCCGGAAACAATTTCTGTGTAATAGTCGCCTCAACAGACACAGGTTGGACTGTCCCTCGCCCAGCCATCTTTAGGAGCATCGGGCGAACGAGCAGGTGAAACATCAAAAGCGATGAGGTTGGATGCCCAGGAAGCGAGAAAACAGGGATACCGTTCACGACGGCAAACGCAACTGGTTTCCCGGGTTTGACAGCCACGCCGTGAACTACCAAGCCAGGCTCTCCAAGCTCGTCAAGGATTCTTGGGAGAATATCCTTAGGACCCACAGAAACTCCACCCGAGGTAACGACCATGTCCGCTGTTTCTACCGCCTTTTTCAGCGTTTTCTTCAACAGCTTTACGTCATCGTCTTGGACAACTCCGGAGCCGATGGGCTGACCCCCGCTTTCTAGAGTAGCTGCAGTCAAAGTGCAGGTGTTTATGTCGAAGATTTTTCCCGGAGGCAGAGGTTTCCCGGGCTCCACTATTTCCGCGCCCGTGGAGATTACTGCAACCTTGGGACGCTTGAAGACTCTTGCCTCAGTGAACCCCAGGGCGGCCAAGACCCCTAACTCTCTGGACGAGAGAACTGTCCCACATTTCAGCACAGCTTCTCGAGCATGGATGTCTGAGCCCTTCTCCATCACGTTCTCACCTTTAACCGCTACCTTGTACACCAGTATTCTTCCTTCTTTTTCTGAGGCATTCTCCACCATCACAACAGCCCCAGCCCCAGCGGGCAAAGGTGCCCCAGTCACAATCTCCACAGCCCCGCCTTTCTTCACAGTCAAGTCCGAGAGCTCTCCCACAGCCGCACTCCCAGTCAACCTCAAAGCTACAGGCTTGTTTTCCTCGGCACCAAAAGTGTCCTCGGCTCTAACCGCGTACCCTTCCACGGTGGAGCGGCTAAAGGGTGGGACGTCAACGGGTGAAACAACGTCCTCGGCTAGTACGCGCCCAACTGCCTCCAGCAAGGAGACCTCTTCTACGCCCACAGTTTTTGGAGAAAACGCCTCGGCGATTCTTTTTTCCGCATCTTCCAGACTGAGCAGCCTTCTGAACACTCTTCACATCCCCATCGAGTCTAGGAGGTAAACTGTTACCAGCTCGTCCTCCCTTAACCCTTCCCTGTCTTCAGGTATCACCACGTAGCCATTAGCCTTAGTCAAAGTCGTGATAATCCCCGAGCCCTTAACGCCAACCGGCTCAGCGTAGAATTCGCCTCTCTGCTCCGCCACTCTCACTCTCAAAAAGACGCGACGCCCTAGAACACCCACGACCCTGCGGGTCAACTTAGCCTTCAGCCTCGCCCTCAGGGCACCTCTTGTCCCCAGCAGTCTTTGGATAAGGGGACGTGCAAAGACTTCGAACCCGACCACTGCCGCTACAGGGTTTCCCGACAAGATTATGCCGGGTTCCCCACGTACGACGGCTAGTGCGGTGGGCATTCCAGGGCGCATGGCAACTCCGTGGACAACCACCCCATTGCGCGCTATCTTCTCAAATGCTCCAGGCACCAAGTCATGGATGCCAACGCTCGTTCCACCCGTCGTGATAACTATGTCAGCCTTAGCCATACCTTCGCGTATTCTAGCTTCAATCTCGCTTACGTCGTCCTTTGCAATGCCCAGGCTTAGAGCTTCAGCTCCCGCCTCTAGACACATGCTCGAAAGGATAATGCTGTTGACTTCAACGATTTTATGCGATTTGAACCCTTCACCAGGCTGGGTCAGTTCGTCGCCCGTTGCCAGTATAGCGACTATGGGCTTCCGTACAACTCTTACCTTGTCCGTTCCCAGCGCTGTCAACAGTCCTAGGTGATAGGGGGTTAGCTTTAGCCCCGACTCAACTACAACCTCGCCTTTCTTCACGTCCTCTCCCTTCTCGGACACGTTGATGCCAGGCGCCAGGGGTACGAACACTTCGATTCCGCCGCTCTTCTTCTTCGTGTGCTCCAGCATCATCACCGAGTCTGCACCGTTAGGCATGGGGCTCCCTGTCCAGACTTCCTTTGCCTCTCTAAGCTTTATGGACCTTTTCTTGACGAGGCTGAGGGTTTTAGGCCTGGACTGCGTGGCTTCAGACGTGTCTTTAGCCTTCACTGCATATCCATCCATTGCCGAGCGTCTGAAGGGAGGCAAGTTTCTTTTTGCGACAATGTCTTCAGCAGTTGTTCTTCCCAACGCCTCGCTTACAGGGATAAGCTGAGCATCCAATCTCTTTGGTTTCAGAGTGTTGAAGAACTTGTCTAATGCTTTGTCGACGGGTGTGAGTTCTTGAAATCCCTTGAGGCGCACCAATTGAACGCACCAATTGATTGCAGAGGTTTTCTACGGAAAAGCTTATCGCAGAATCGCGAGTTCCCCCATTTTCTGGTGGACGATGTCACGCATTTTTTTGGCGTCTTCGTCGAGTAGGGGGCTTTCACTGATAATTACTGGGCTTAGGTTTTGGCTGGCGATGACTTCGGCTAGGGGCTCGAATCTGGGTCCGTAGCCAGGTGTGCCCAAAGAGTGGTGTCGTCTTTCTCCTCGAAAAGTGTATTCGACGAGCGAGAAGTGGCAGTGCAGGTTTTTGGCTGCTCGGGTCCCGAGGCGTTTCTCTATTTTCTCCACGACCTGCTGGAAGTCGCTGGTGTCTCTTAGGCTACCTCTCTGTCTGGCGTGAAGGTGTGCCCAGTCTATGACTGGTTGTGTTTGCTCCACGTTTTCGCATATCGCCAAGACTTCGTCGAGAGTTCCGAGTTGGGAGAGTTTGCCGGAGGTTTCGGGTCCGAGGCGTGTTTTGATGCCCGTCTGCTGTATCTTCTCGACGACTTCTTTGAGGTTTTTTACGCAGTTTTGCAGGTCGCTTCTGTGGGATTGTCGTTGGGTGAAGTAGCCTGTGTGGAAGGTTAGGGTGTGGGCTTTCATCCATTGGGCTGCGGTGGCGCATGCTAGCAGGCGTCTTTTGCTTGCAGCGACAATTTCTTCGTTGCCCGTAAGGTTGATGTAGTAGGAGCCGTGCACTGAAAGCCAGACATCGTGTTTTTCAGCATTGGTTCCCAGTTTTTCGGCTTCTTCTCGGCTGATTTGCGGTTTTTGACCCCATCTAACGGCTCCGTATTCGAGAGCGCCCAGGTTTTCTGCTTGGAGAAAATTGGGGAGTTCGCTGATCGGCTCCTTTGTCAGCTTAAAGACGTAGGGGATTCCTGCAGGTCCAAATCTTGGCCTGTCGGACATGGCTTGCCTACCATCTGTGGCGAGGGGTTTTGGCGAACCATCTGTAAGAAAGGGTGACTATCGCCGTAGTCCATACGGCTGCGTTCTGGATTACGAGGTATTTTTCCACTGGGCTGAAGGTGACGAAGCCTGCCGTCATGGAAGATGCTGCTCCTTCGAGGGTATTGCGGAATGCGGGTGAGGCTGCGAGTAGGGCGTTGTTTATGGCGGTTGCCACTGCACCTATTGGCGGTATCGAGTTTGCGACGCTTTGGGAAACATGTATCGTTGCCATAACGAAGCCGTGAAAGGCGGTATTCCATGTATGCAGACCTACGGTGGTTGCTGGGACTATGTGTGGGTAGGCGGCGATCGCTACTAGGACTATGATTATGGTGAAGGTGGCTGCGACTATTAGGGCGCTTCTTATTATGGCTTTGGCGGGGGCCATGCGGCGCTGGAGGTTGGCGATGCCTGAAGCTTGAAGTATTCTTTGCTTGATTCGGCGTGCACTTCGTTGGAGGTTTCGGGCGAATTGTCGTAGGGCTTTCAGTCTGGTTGGTTTTGGGTGTGCTTGCGATGTGGGTGGTCTCTTGAGAGTCTGAGACCTCGTAGACAAGGTGGTGGCTTGACTGGTAAGGTGTATGAAGCTGGCGGTGAGAGTGATGGTGACCGCGGCTGGGAGGACATGGTAGAGTAGGCTGATAGAGCCGTTAATTGCTGGGATTTTGACCGCTGTGGGGTCACTCGTTCCTGCGGACGTGGTGAGGGCGACGATGAAGTATTGGAGTATTATTGTGACGAGTATGAAGAGGAGAATGGCTAGGAGGTTTTTTGGTGCTGTCCAGTGGAGTGTGAGGCGTTTCTGGGGTTGGACGGTCATCGTGTTCGTCACTCTCTTGTAAGGTTTGTTTTAGTATGAGAAGGGATGAGATGAATATCAACTTTGCCGTTTTTGTGCGGGTGACGGCTTAGTTGACCGACCCGCATATTCTGCTGTGAGACTGCACTATACCCGAAATGTGGTTGTGTGTCTTGCAGCCGCGAGATGTCACTAGGATTGTTGGGCTAGACTGAAGGCGACCAACAGTGCGACGTTGCGAAATAATAGCTCAACAGGGAGTAGCGCGCGCATAGTTTACGAACAGACTTAGTGCAAGCTTCTAACGTATTCAGCTGCAAATAAGGCGCTTCCAAGTTGTACCCTGACTAAGCTCTGAATCGGTATGACTTTGTAGTTGAGTTGTTTCTCAAGCTTTTCATTCCACTCTGAGAGTCTCTTCAGCACTTCTTTTTCGATTTTCTCATTTTTTGTGTCTTTGACGCAGCGGTAGAGCATCCCATAAAACAATAGCCCGTTGAAGCGACTGATGACGCATGAATCGAATTTTTCGGCAATCGTCGCTGTTCTGTTCACTTTCGGATCGGTTTGCGCCCAGTGTTTCCACGCTGCTATGTTGTCTGGGAAATGCTTCAGGGAATTTTCAATTGCTTCTATGAACGGTCTCTTCTCGTTGTGTTTCTTCACGTTTGATTTGATTTGAGCGTATTTCTGTTTGATGAAGTTGAAGCGTTCTTCTGCAAGTTTTATCATGTACAGGACTGCGTCTTTTCTAAAGATGTCTGATTTTGACGTGTCTGCTATTCTTGCGTCATAGTAATAGGGCATTTCGCATACTAGAGTGAAAGTTCGGGCCACTCTTCGAGCATAGTCGTCGCTGCTAGTTCCGCCGCTGATTATCTTCGCTGGGTCCTTCTTTGTGTGCTTCTTTAAGAAGTCGTATATTTCCGCTGCAGCTGGCATGTTGAAAACTGCTTTTGCGAGTTCTTTTATGTATGGCGTCTCCGGTTCGCCCAGATGCAGTGGCAGGTTTTCTCTTCTTGCGAGGTTCTGTAGTTTGGGGTAGAGTGGCTTGCATGGATCTGAGACATAGAAGTAGACTCCGCCGAAGTAGGAGTTGTGAAGGCTGTACATCAAGCTTGGTCTTACGGTGTCAATGATTTTCATGAGGGCTTTCGTTTCTGGAATTGGCTTGTCCCAACGCAGTGTTTTATATTTGACTGGAAAGTTCCATTCAACCTGCTGGTAGCCTGGTGGGCGGTAGTAGTTCAAAGCAAAATGTATTGGCGTAAAGGGTCCTTTGAACCACCCTTCGTTCAGTCTTGCCCCATCTGGGTCGATGCACTTTACTATGTACCAGGTGAAATCAAGTTTGTCTAAGGGACCCTTCTCAGTTAGCCTTTGAGCCAGATATTCAAGTGTCATGCTTCCAATCGGCTCGTCTGGGTGGGGAAAGCCGAAAAGCAGAGCGGTTCTCTCACCCTTGCCGATTCTTAAAGCCTCTATCTTCTCTCCTTTCCGCGATTTGCCGATTTCGAAGATTTTCACCTTGTCTGGATGTCTGGTGGCTAGTTTCTCAGAGCTTGATTTCAGTTCGTCTACCGTATAGAATGATTTGTAAGTAGGAACCTCCTCTATTATGCTCTCAAACACCTAGTTTCACCGTCCTCAAAAAACCTACTGTGATCATGAAACTTGATAAAAGATTCGGCCATTGACGATTAAGACGAACGCACGCGCTCCAACTGCACTAGCATATTCTGTCGTTTCTTTGTTTGGGGGTAAAGTTTTATCTTGTGTGTGTGAAACTGACGACGACGATGACGACGTGATGGCGTGACGAATCAACGATGACGGATGACGAAGATGACGACTAAGGAACCAACGGGCAGAGAGGGGCGTTTGCACCCAACCAACCAATGAGAACAAAATGAAAAAACTGCAATAGAAGGCAGGAAGGCAAACTGATTCAGTGATTCTCTTTCAGCGCAATCAGCCTTTTAACCTCTTTGTTGGCACAGTAAATCTGGGAATTTGTCTTTGGAGACTTACCAAGCTCCTTGTCCCTTTAAGAATGCAATGGACTCCTTGTACTCTGCGTCTGTGATATGATAGCTGAAAGCGAGGTCTTTCTTTCCCAATCTCCCAAGAGGGGTGCCAAGGAGACCTCTACTGCCTTTAGTGATAGTGAAAGTGGTCCCCTGAAGTCTTGCATTGGCTGCCTCCTCAACTTCCTGATGCGAGGGCAGTTCTGGCGTATCAGACGGGATGGATAAGTCGAGTTTGCTTGCCAATATCTGGATTCCGCTTGACTTATAATGTACTTTGAAGTTGTGAGTGTATTCCCAGCCAGACGCATTATCCTTTATCTCTTTAGGCAATTCCTTGCGAGCATCGAATTCTATTTTATTCTTTCTCTTACCAAACAATCTTGCGTCACCTCCTTTGAGAAATCATAGTCTCTCTCTGAATGTTGCGCGCGAAGTTTCCGTCCCATGAATGGACTACACGCTCATTCATGTTTAGAATCAGAGCTTTTTGACAACTCATTTTCTTTCGCTGTCTTTTCATTCGCTAAGGAATCGACTTATGGCTTATGAATCCGAAAACTGAATTCCTGGAGAGATCGCCTTTCAGCCTATCTCACTGTACGCTTATCAATGAATAGATCTGAGTCTGCCAGTTTGGTTGGTTGGATAAAACTTTACCCTCCCCCCAAACCCATACCCAAACTACGATGACATGCAATGGAAAAAGACGGTGAGTGTCAGGGCTGTATACACGGTTCAGGACATAGAGGATAGGTATAAGGATAGGAAGGATGTATATAGTATCGAAATCGAGTATACACTATGCTACAGCGTGAGGGGCAAAAAACACTTGGAAACTTGACCCTCAACAATGAACAAAGACTGATGCGCGCTATGGATGGAAGGGAAGTCTGAAGCTACTCGCAAAAATAAACCCTTACTTAAGGGAAATCAAAATGAAAGAGTCTAGATATGGTCCCTGTGGTCTTTATTGCGGTGCATGTGGTGCAACAGACTGCGGTGGTTGTCAGAGTAATATCATTGACGGTTCTGTAGAGCAGTGTAAGTTCAGACAATGTTCGAAAGACAAGAATTTAGAGTTCTGTTGTTTCTGTAGCGAATACCCATGTGCTGAACTCCATAAATTTATGAATGACGAATGGCCTCACCATTGGACAATGGAGCCTAGTCTTGAATTCATCAAGAAAAGTGGTAAGCAGCAGTGGCTGCAGGCGCAGGAAAAGGAATGGTCCTGCAAAACTTGTGATGCTGAAATAAAGTGGTATCAAAAAAAGTGTAGTTGTGGGCAGGAACTGGATGCATGGGCTGTACCAGTATAATAGGCGGCTGCAGCGGACCACCGAATACGGCCACTGAGCCGCAAGCTGTTAAATCATGCGCGTCCATGCATTATTTGAGGTTTCAGGAAGAAAATTCTATAGCTAACAACACCAACGTGCGCGCGTTGAGTGTGTGTAAGAGTGAGTGTATGAGTTAGTGTTTGAGAAAGCATAGTTGTTTGGGTTTTGGGGATAAAACTTTACCCCAAACCCAACGAAGCGCGGGCTGAGCTGAGAAACTTAATTTAATAAATCAAAAGAGAAGCATTGTCTGTCAATAAGGAAGCTCGAGACTGTTGGAACCCCTTAAAGTACTGCCAGTATTAGTTTGCAGAAAAGGCCAAGTCAAAGACAACTTTATGGATGAGAAACTGAAGCATCTCAGAAAAAACGTGAGATCCGACGTTAAGATCCTGAAGCCTATCGTCATCAATGAAGAGAAGGACATTTCACTTCTCAAGAAACCGCAGGCAGAGGCGGAAGCAATACTTCTTTACAGGCCCCATCTGGGTCTGGGTGACTACATAGTTAGAATCTCAGAATTCAACGTTCCCGCAATAATCTTCAATGATGAAGGACTGATCTGCAACCCATTAGACGCATTGGAATACATTTATCCCAAAGAAAACGTCTGGGTTGCCATCGACTACCAAGACCTGAACAACTACTTAACTGCCCTTGCAACCAAGAAAAAGCTGAGACAGACAAAAATCTTGATTCTAAACGCGGACTACCCACACTGGGAAAGATTCCTTTGCCGCATCCGCGGAGGCCAAGAAGCAATCAAAAAGAAACTCGGGATAGACTTGGAGTACGTGAAAAGCGACGATGTGATAGAAAGATGGAAAAACGTGAATGAGAGAAGCGCAAGTCAACTGGCGAAAGAATGGATCAAAGGAGCAGAAGACATCGTGGGAGCTGAAGAAAAAGACGCCGTCTCAGTTGCAAGATTGTACAGGGTAATGAAGGATTTGCTCAAAGAGAGAAACGCCCAGGCCTTAACCATGGCGTACGGTGACAATCCGCTGCCCGTCCCATGCGTTGCCTACACTAACCTAAGAGATGAAGGAATACCAGCAGCGTGCGAAGCAGACATCAACTCTCTCCTTTCCATGACAATCATGCACTACGTTGCAGACAAGCCAAGCTTCATGGGCAACATATTCATCGACCCAGCTGACAAAAACCTGATCATCAGCCACTGCGTGTGCCCACGAAGAATGCGAGGATACAACACCAAACCAGCACCATACATGCTAAGACCCTATCACACTCAAAAATTCGCAGGCAGCCTGACAGTTTTCGTCAAGATGAAAAAAGGTCAAGAAATAACGTTGTGGCGCCTTAGCGGCGATCTCAAAAGCATGTTAATAGCAAAAGGAATAATCGTCGATAGCACAGAATACAAGGGCGAAACTTATTGCAGAGTAAAAACAAAAGTGAAAATCAACAATCCAAGAGAGTTTGTCCACAAGGCTTCTGGAAATCATCACGTGATAGTCTACGGTGACTACACAGACCAGTTGAGAAAGCTCAACGAAATATTAGGCATAACTACTATAGAAGTATGAACGAATATGCTAACATAATCAATGGTTACACCACGCGCTTGTCTCAGCCTGCTTTCTACTCCATCTCTTTCTACTGGCTTGCGATTAATCTTTTAAATGACATTCTGCAATCAGCCACTAGGCGTACGCAAGCACATTTAATGCGCTGAACATCAGTCTTTTTTGAGCTTCAGCGCAAACGAACCAGAAAGTGTGTGTTGGGTAAAACTTTGCCCCAACCAAAGAAGGACGCTCATCTCCATATTCGGATAAGTCCTGCCAAAAGCAACCTGTCAGCTTAAAGATGAACACGGCGACTAGGCATGGCCCTGCCATCCCCAAATATCTTCCCCTAAGGACATACGATCACCATACAAAAAACCCTCCTCAGAATAAAAAAGACTACTTGCACACGCTGGTGCAGCTGTGGTGCAGCACCAGTGCCATATAATCAGGGGGTTCTATAAAGAAGACGTCTCGAAGCGCGTGTACTTTTCCGCATTTGTCGTCGTTTTTGGTTGGTTGGTTGGTTGGGGTGTAGTTTTATGCACACACACATGTTTTGCGAACTGAGGGCTGACTTGCTCGAATGAAAGTGCGGTGTCAAGATGCGCGCAGTTTATAAGCAACTCTAAGGTAAGCATTCCAGAATTAGTGTTCTGATGAAGCTAGTTCTTTCAGCGAATCGGAGGTGTAGTCTAGATGTCGTATGGAAGTAGGGAACCAAGAGAAATGCATAAGGCAGTCTGTGCTGACTGTGGAAAGGAATGTGAAGTTCCGTTCAAACCTGACGGAAGCAGACCCGTATACTGCCGAGAATGTTATGCAAAGAGAAGTCCCCCAAGAAGAAATAGATATTAAGCTCACAAGCTGATTTCCTATTCTTCGTTCACAATCCTTTTTCTTTTTTATCTTTTCTTCTTTTGCGCGCACGGTCAAACGTCACTTTCGCGCGCGAGCAAATCATTGTTATTTACAAGATAGCCGGAGTATACTTCAAGATTCTACGATATTACTAAAGCTCGAATTCATCGCACTCTAAACGGTGTTCTATACCCCTTTGCTACCAACTTCTCGTGAATCGCGCTCTTTAAGGCGCTTAATCCTTCTCCAGTCTTTGCACTCACTGGGAACACTTTATCCGCAACAGCTGAGATATGTCCGTTGCTGATCCTGTGCATGAACTCTTTTAGGTTAGCATCTATTTCCTTCTCGTCCGTTTTGTCTATTTTGTTAGCAGCCACCCAGGGAAACTCACGTAACGTCTTAGCTAGAAACTGGATCATCTCAACATCTATCGAGATTATCCCCTTCTTTTCTAAACGCCATGATGTTTCTAGGAACGTGGATATGTCGAGAACGTGGATAGCTAAGGCTATGTTTTGAGCGTTAGACTCTAAGAAACGGATGATCCGATTCTTCCTCATATTCTCTAAGGGCTTAGAGACACCCATGATCCTGCCAAAACCAGGCATGTCTACAAGAACCAGGCCACTGTTTAAAGGATGTTTCGATATGTTTCGTGTTGTTCCCGGATGTTTTCCGGTTACTACATCTAAGCCTACAATTTCTCTGATGATGCTGCTCTTACCTGCATTAGGTCTTCCAGTGAAAACCAAATACTCCTCAAGCATACTAATTATTATAGGGAAGGAAGCTGATTTGCTTATCCCATTCACACATGTATCTTGCCTGCCTTTTTTTGGGGCTTAGCTGCTCATAAGATTCTTTCTACTCCATGTAGTTGGGTTGGGTTGGGTGGGTTGGGGTAAAGTTTTATCCAACCAAAACGATGGGTTCA
>CAYGVX010000018.1:0-30481 GCA_964353725.1 uncultured Candidatus Bathyarchaeia archaeon | reverse complement strand
TCGTGCCGTATCTACTCTCATCTTTTGTCCCAAGTCTGGCTCAACCTTTCATGGACCTCTATGTAGCTGTTATTTTGAGCTCAATAATCGCTACCGTCATAACCTTGATCTTCTATCGAATCTCAGTCAAGAACGCTGAAGAACTATTGAGAAAAGCAGAAACGTAGACATCTCGCTTTTCGCGGAACCTCTCTGAGTCGGCATTAAGCGTGCGCGCTCTTGTCACATTCACACGCTGTGAGTGTGTGCTGTGTGGGTAGGTATAGCTATAGAGGCATAGGTAGTGGCATTGGCTTGGTGATTGGATAAGTGATTCGTAGGCATAGCAAGTGATGTTGGTTGGTGGGGTGCAAATCCCACTTCCCGCACCGTCAATCTTATGAAGAGGGAGAAAAAGGATATAGGTGCTGCCCGCTTTTGCCGTGGTCGCCTGATGCATGGATGATGTCGAATATGTCGATGCGCGCGTGAATCTATGATCCAAGATTTGCGTTCGGAGATAGACCTTGATCGTTTCAGAAAGCGACTACTCAAGTACACGAGAGAGGCCTTCCTGCTGCTTCCTGAATTGGATAGGCCACGCATTCTTGATGTCGGTTGCGGTTCAGGTGTTCCAACCCTTGAATTGGCCAAGCTGAGTGAGGGCGAAGTAGTGGGAATAGACATCGATCAAGCCCTCCTCGACGAACTGAACAGTAAGATTACGGGAGAAGGGTTTTCGAATCGAGTGGAGACTAGGAACTGCTCCATGTTTGAGATGGACTTCCCAGATGAGAGTTTCGATGTCATCTGGGCGGAGGGTTCGATCTCTGTGATAGGTTTCGAAAGAGGGCTCATGGAGTGGAGGCGACTACTTAAGCCTGGCAGGTTCCTCGTCGTCCACGCTGAAACTGAGAGTATGGCAGATAAACTCGGGAAGATACCAGGTTTCGGGTACAAGCTTCTGGATCAGTTGTTGTTGCCTGAGGACGCGCATTGGACAGAATACTATAGGCCTCTGGAAATCCGAATTGAGGAACTTCGAGCCAAACATAAGAACAACTCTGGAGTCCTCAAGATGCTCAGAAAACATCAAGATGAGATAGACATGGTGAAGACAAATCCCAGAAAATACAGCTCAGCATTCTACATAATGCAGAAAACGTGAAACCCGGAAGCCGTATTGAGAAAGTGGGGTTTTGCGGGCGATGCCTCCACTGGTGTCGCGTTCGACAAAACTCTCGGACCGCCCCTACGGTGTCGTGGCTTTGGGCAAAGGGGTTTAATGCCCCAACAGCGAAAGAGTGTTGAAGGAGCTGTCATCAGTGCCTTGTCGAATGCTTGTCGCGGTGGGAGAGTTTCCGATGGCGCAGCTGCTTGACGACTTCAAGCTCGTGGCTTTGAACAGAAACGAGAAACACGAATTGAACAGGAACAACCCCAACTTCATTCATGACAGCGGCTGGGGCATCGTCCTGGGGAAATCTGGGGACTTCACTGAGCTCTACAAGAAAGATGTACCCTGCTGGCATGACCCTAAGTACCAGGCATACAACAACCTGGTCTCCGACTTCGTGCTGCTTCATGCTAGAAGAGCATCGCCTGGAAGCCCCGTGGACCTGAGCCACACCCACCCATTCGAAAGGAGCGGATCATACTTCTGCCACAACGGAACCGTACTGGACCCCACGTTTGAAGACCAAAGAGACTCGGAGAACTTCTTCCACCTGATCCTCGACCTCCTAAACCAAAGCAAGAATCCCGAAGCCGCAATCAGGCAAGCAGCAAGCCAGATGAAAGAATACACAGCACTAAACCTGATCATGACCCACAAAGACAAAGCCTACGTCCTCGTCGCTCACCAAAAAAGCCCCGACTACTACACGATGAAATACATCGAACACCCGCAATACACCATCGTGTCCTCCGAGACCCTCCCCAGCTTCAACGGAAAATGGACAAGAATCCCGCCCGGCACCCTTCTAGTACTGGGTACACGAAACCATCAAATCAAACCGAGCAGAATCCCCAGATGAAAAGCCTGAAGGGCCACCAGCTTTCTCCGCAGCTTCTCGTCTTGACTACGCCCGCGAAGAGGCAGTCGAGGGCAGTATCTCCATTGCGGTCGGGGCTCTCGAAGGAGTATCAGGCACCCAGCACGGTGCATTAGCCCATTCTCGTTCGCGTGACAAGGTGTATGAGCACGGATACGATGGAGATGATTATAAGGAGGGGTGAAGTTGCGAATACAAAGCCGTCTGTGCGGTACACCCACAGTATTATCCAGGGAATGTCTTCAACGTTCGGGATGTGCTTCGCAATCAGTGGGAGGACTACCAACACTATCCCAATGGCGATCAGGAGAACCCCAAGCAGCGTCAACGGCGGAAGGTTGTCCATTGCCATCCTCCTAAACAGGAGACATCTTGAAACTTAAATAGCTGCGCACGCAACCCCTGCAGAGGGCGCGCATAAATAGAGAATCTCTGATTAGGAGCATATGCAATGGAGGGTCAGAGCATGGACTTCTCCAATGTCTACGAGGATTCTAAGCGCGCCGAAGCTTACTCCAAGCTGGAGTTTCCCGGCACCTACTATCTGGCTTACAGGGACCTGCCCAAGATCATATCAGCCCACGTTGAGGGAACAGCGGCTTTGGATTTCGGGTGTGGCACAGGACGCTCAACAAGGTTCCTGCAACAACTCGGGTTCACCACAGTCGGCGTTGACGTATCGAAGGAAATGCTCGAGAAAGCTAGGGAAACTGATCCGAAAGGCGACTACCGGCTCATAGCAGACGGCGACTTCAGCCAAGTCAAACCCAAAACCTTCGACCTCGTGCTTTCCGCGTTCACCTTTGACAACATCCCCACGATAGAAAAGAAGGTACAGATACTCAGAGGGATCAGAGGCCTGCTGAAAAGTCGAGGAAGAATGGTCAACCTGGTCTCCTCACCCGAAATATACACTCACGAGTGGACATCATTCTCCACCAAAAACTTTCCAGAGAACAAACATGCGAAAAGCGGAGACAAGGTGAGGATAATACAAACAGACACGGAGGACAAGAGACCCGTAAACGACATCATCTGGACTCCAGAGTACTACCGAGAGACCTACAGGAAAGCCAGATTGGCGATAATCGAGACTTACAAGCCCCTGGCCAAAACAACCGAGCCCTACAGGTGGGTCAACGAAACAAGAATCGCACCTTGGACCATCTACGTGCTGCGAAGACACACAAAGGAGAAAGGGCAAATGCACCCGGCGCGCAGGGAAGGTGTGCTGAAAGATTGATTGTAAAAGGAGTCCTCATCGATCTGGGTGACACCTTAGCCTATCTTGATGAAGCCAAGAACAGGGAATACGAAGTAGCACTTCTGGCGGCACTGAAGAAACACGGCTATGAGAGACACCCCGAAGACCTCGCTTCCGCCTTGGCCAGCATTTATTACAGCAGCACGAAGGGAGAACTGAAGACCCACCAAGAATTCTGGACCGTAATGCTCAGGAAACTGGGAATCCCTCAGCGGCGAGCATTGATCGAAGCCCTCCAAGACGTCAGTAACAGCCACGCGGACAAGGTTTGGAAGCTGTACGACAAAGTCCCCGAAACCCTCACCATTCTAAAGGAGAAATATGAACTGGCTCTGGTCTCCAACTGCGCATTAGGCACAGACAAAACAATACACGCCCTAGGCTTAGCCGGCTTCTTCAGCTGCATCATCCTATCATACCAGATTGGAGCGAGAAAGCCAGATAAACGCGTGTACCTTGAAGCCCTCAAATGCCTCGGACTCAAGGCTGAGGAATGCGCTTTCATAGCAGACGAAATAAGCGACCTCGAAGGCGCCAGAGAAACCGGAATGAAAACAATCCTGATTCGACAAGGGCTCAGCACGCTCAAGGACGCAAAAAACGCGAACTTCAAACCAGACTTCCAAATCAGCCAAATATCAGAAGTCACAAAAGTCCTCTAGTGCCCAGGCGACCGCATGCCACTTCGGGTGCCACGACTCCGATCCTGCCGGTTGGGGAAAGGTCCAGCATGACCAACCAGAAACCGCGGCTGGTGGACATTGCGGAAAGATTATAGCTGAACCAAAAAGATATGATGCTCAGAAGAGAGCTGGTTCCATGGCAACAGAATACCCACGAATGATGGACGGAACACATACACCTGATGAAAAAGAAATAACAGGCTTCATAGGAGAGCCAGCAATTGGTGCTTGGGTGAGGCTAAGACGGTTTCTCAAAGAAAACTACGATATCGAGCCCGAAATGATGTTTGACAAGAAACACGGATGGGACGTTCGCTACCGCAAAAGCGGCAAAACCCTGATCACGCTTACACCCGAGAAGAGCGCCGTCAGGATCTTGATAGTCCTTGGCAGAGAGGAATCTGAGAAGGCTCTCACAATGCGGAATGAATTAAGCCCCAAGATGTACAAGCTGATAGAAAACACGAAGCAACTACACGATGGACGCTGGCTATGGATCAGGATATCCCAACCAAAGGAAGCCGAGGACATAGAGAAACTGCTGCCGATAAAGAGAAAACCAAAGAAAACGTGACCCCTGAATCCAGATATCTGAGTCAGTTCAGTCGGCCTGGCTGGATAGGGCTTCTCCCCTGCCTGCTAATTACGCACCGCTGCCGTTTCTTTTCCAGCCTATTTCGGACTCTTGTCATTTGCTTCCGACATGTGTTGCTGGCATATCTTCCAGCTTCCACCGCGTTTCTCCAGAACTCCCGTCCACCGAATGTCTCTCAAGCCCCAAGGCTTTCCATCAAACTCTCCTTCATCGTCCACTATCGCCGAAAACCAAGCTACCTCTCCCGTCCTTGAAATCACGATTCTCAAGTTTCTGATATCGAATCCTTTGGCTTTGTTTCGCGGATCCATCCAAGCATCTAAGAACTTCTCAAACTGGCTCCATCCTACTACCGTGCTCTTAGAGTCCGGATAATGTGTGAAGAAGTCATCATCTCTTGCGAAGATGCTTTCAAAAAGTGCCCGATCTTTGGTCAGAGCCCATCCGAAGGAATCGTGGAGTATCCTAGTGATTTTGCGCTCATCGTCTTTCTTGTCTGAACTGGGCATATCTAGTCAACATCGCAGAATCGTCCCCAGCTATTAATATCTTCGTGGATATGGCGCGCCAAATAGTGCGCGTTAGCAGTCTTCTCCGGGAAAAATGACGCTGTTCAGCAGCGCATGCTACACGCTCGTAATCTTGTAGACGTAGAGGAGCAGGAAATTGACTCCCAAGACACTCAGCAAACAAGTGAATAGAATGACTGGCTGAAATAGCTGAGCAGTGGGTTCGGAAAGTTGGGGCATGACAAGAAGGTTGATGAGAAGCGGAGCGGCTATGAAAGAAAGTGCCAAGAAGAAGTACCTACCGCGCAGTGCGCTTGCCTGCTGCATTTGGGGTAGAAGCTGAAGAATTCGGTCTTCATGAATCTTCTTACCTATCTTCCCGATTTCAGCATCCAACTCACCTAAAGCTCTGACAACATCACGATTGACGTCTGCTAGATTCTCGTCAACGCTTTCCTTCACCTTCAATACAGCCAAAGAATCCTTGAGATCAGCCTCAAGCCCTGATTCACCCGCTGATCTACCAGAAAAGAACGTGGAAGGCGCTTCCCACGTGTCCACTATTTGCTTGATGAGCTCGAAGATCTGCCATTCCTTCTTGATTCTTTGTCTCCTTCTCCCGTAAGCCTCGTAGACGTTAGAGTCCATTTCTGAAAGGACAAGCCCTGTCTCTGGCAGTCCCTGCTGTCTGAGTTTCAAGTTCAACAGCACTGCAAAATTGACAAACATCAAAGATGCTTTTCTGGAGACTCTGATGTACAGCTGTTTCTCCTCAGCAATAGCTGTAATCGTTGCAAGCCGACTGAATGCTTTTTCCACCATGCGCAAGTCGGCTGCGATCGATTGCGTTTTCTCTAATGAAAGAACTTCAAAGAGATAATGTGGAGCCTTTTCGGCGAGTTCGCTTGCTAATTCGCTGAATCTTCCCTGAGTAAACATCAGTCCTGCGGTGATTATCCCTAGCAGTGTTCCGAATGTCGCCGTGGTTGTTTCCAAAGCTGTTTTCAGATCTCCATAGCTTATGGATCTAGCTAGGCTCAGCCACGTCAAAGCGGCAGCTGCCCCAGCAGTTGCCAACAGAATGGAAACGAGAAACAGGGAACTCTTCAGGTGATTCACCTGCCCGTCGCTAGTTCGAATGCAAGGGTGCACTTGCCAGCGCCTTTTATTAGAGCCTTGTTCCAAGTGCAGATGCCTCCGTTCGGTCCCAGCAGAACCTCATTGAATGCCTTGGCTCCGCTTGCGCAGATCAAATCGCAAAACTTGCTTTTGACATTCATAGCAACGTCTTTGCCGACATGAAGCATAGGGCAATCTGATATGGCAAGGGCGAACCTCGACTCTGTCAACTCGACTGGCTGAAACTCTGCTCCTGCAAAGGCAAGGTAGATTTCCAACGCTTTTGCCAACGTCTTCATGTCGCTGTCTCTCAGCCCGAGGATATCCTTTATTCCCTTGATGACACTGAAGTCGATTTCACTGATCTGCGCCACCAGTTCTTGTTCTCCACGCCCAGACTTTTCAAGAATGGGAATAATCACATTGAGAGGCGGATACTGATACTTTCTCAAGAGATCTCTGATCTGTCTTTCAGCCGCTTTCTCCATTTCTCTGCCCCAACACGATTATTGGACTCCATTCATAAACATCTTTTGCTCACATATCCATGAAACAAGAATGTGGGTTGGAACAAGACCTAGTCCCCCACATGCGCGCGCGATTGACTAATCCTGCTAGCGTGCCAACACACTTAGAGAGCTCACTTGGATTCGGGCTAATCACGTTTCTTGAAGAAAATGCCCAAGTTGCGAGGAAGACTGTCGAGATATTCCACTAGGCTCAGACGCTTCAGTTTCCCTAGCGTCGAGGCTGGCAGCTTGTCATGTAATGTGCCTTCCAAGAGCATGGTCGTTTCCTCTTCAGAGAACTCTTCTTCCTCTCCTACCCACTGTATGACCTCCTTGTTCTGTGGACAGACCCTTTGCGCGCGCAAACTTTGCCCCAACCAACCAGCCAACTTATCTGGAGCGGAGTCCACTAGTCTTGACTAATCGAGGTTGCCTCGATGTAGTATGTCCACCAACCTGGGTAGTTGGGATTGACCCATGCATAGCCCTTTCTTACAACTCCTGAAACCGTCATGCTTCTCCCAGACAGATTAGTATCCGAATGCCATCTTAACCCAATTCGTATCGTCTGATTTTGTCTGTCAGATAACCAGTAATTGAAGGGTTGAACTATTCCGATTAGGACGTCTTCGACGATTCCCCTAACTCTCACAGTTTTGTTTTCCCAATCTGTCGGTTCAGAGATGATCTGGGAAATCGTGCTTTCATTCGGTGGAACTCCGTCACGTTCAAAGCTTTGAATTAGTGCAGCGACCCCGAAAATCAGGACTATACAAACGACAGCCAAGAGCCGCAATTTACCCTTTCTGGGCGCCGCCTTTGCTGTCTTGAAGCTGTTTTCCACACATTTGTTAGAATCAAACCGAACCTTATAATACCACGGTTTGGAACGGGCCATGACTCTGTTTTCTGAAAGGATGACTTGTGTTGGCGGGCGGGTTGGAGATTTGTCACCCCTCAAGAAGTTGGTTGGTTGCGCGCGCTCTGAGGGCTGATACCAGAAGAAGATGCTACGATTCCGATAGGCGCAATCGGTTTACTAAGGCTAACTACATGGACTATGGACAAGAAAATAAAAAAGAAGGTGGTTAGTACTCTTCGTCTCCGCCTTCAGGCATCCCGCCTGGGCCTTTGCCTTCCTTCGGCTTTGTTGCAGCAATCACGTCGTCTATGCGTAGTATCATAGACGCAGCTTCCGTAGCGGACTTTATCGCCTGCTCCTTCACTGCCAAGGGTTCTATGACACCGCTGCGTTCCATGTCGACGATTTTGCCAGTGAAGACGTTCACGCCCATGACGTGTCCTTTCTCCTTCTCGTGTGCAGCCCTTAGGCCTACCAGTATGTCGATTGGTTCTAAGCCAGCGTTTTCCGCCAATGTTCTCGGCACGACTTCCAGGGCCTCTGCGAAGGCTTCCATTGCAAGCTGCTCTCTCCCGCCTATTTTCGTGGCGTATTCACGGACTTCTTTCGCCATCTCAGCCTCAATCGCTCCACCACCTGGAACTACCTTGTTTTTCTCGATGACATCTGAAACCACTGAAAGTGCGTCGTTAATCGCCCGCTCTGCTTCGTCTACCATGCGCTCCAACCCTGCTCGGATCAATATCGCCACTGAGTGAGGGGTTCTGCACTTTTCCACGAAAACCATTTTGTCGTCTCCGACTTTGCGCTCTTCCACGAGACCTGCTGTTCCGAGATCCTTAGCGCCAAGGTCTTCTAGGTTTGTTACAATCTTTCCTCCAGTCGCTCTGGCAAGCTTCTCCATATCAGACTGCTTGACTCTTCTTGCTGCAAGGATACCCTGCTTAGCCAAGAAGTGCTGCGCCATGTCGTCTATTCCTTTCTGACAGAAAACCACGTTGGCACCAGAAGCGGTGATCTTGTTCGCCATTTCCTCCAGCATGTGTGTTTCCTGATCGAGGAACGCTTGCATCTGCGTTGGGTCTTTGATGCGGATTTCCGCGCTGAACTCGGTTTTCTCGATTTCAAGAGGGCAGTCTAAGAGAGCGATTTTGGCGTTTGTCACGGTTTTCGGCATCCCCGCTTGGACGACTTCCTTGTCAACTATGATGCCCTTGACTAGCTGGCTGTCGTAGAGGCTTTTTCCCTCTTTCTTGATGATCTGAATGTTGTCGATGTCAGCAACCAACTTGTCGCCTCGCTTCTCGGTTATCATCTTCACTGCGTCAATGGAAATGTCTGCCAACGGTTCTCTTGCGGCGCCCACTGCTTTGCTGGCCATGCTGGTCAACGCGACTTTCCGTAGAGTTGCACGGTCTTCGGGGTCAACTATGATGCCTATTTTGTCTAGAAGCTCCACTGCTCTCTGCGCTGCTTTGCGGTAGCCACTTACTACTATCAGGGGGTGGACGTTCTGGTCAATAAGCTCCTCTGCCCGCTTAAGAAGCTCACTCGCGAGGACTACAGCGGTTGTTGTTCCGTCACCTACCATGTCATCCTGAGTCTTAGCTATCTCCACCATCATCTTCGCCGCCGGATGCTCAACATCCACCTCGTCGAGAATGGCTGCTCCGTCGTTTGTGATAGTTATGTCGCCTAAGGAATCGATGAGCATCTTGTCCATCCCGCGCGGTCCAAGTGTGGTGCGAAGCACATCGCCTATTATCCGTGCCGCCATGATGTTGTTTCTCTGAGCCTCTCGTCCACGTCTCCGACCCGTTCCCTCTTTCAGAATGAGGATCGGCTGT
Organism: uncultured Candidatus Bathyarchaeia archaeon; assembly: GCA_964353725.1. Lineage (GTDB taxonomy): Archaea > Thermoproteota > Bathyarchaeia > Bathyarchaeales > SOJC01 > CAYGVX01. The sequence goes on along the minus strand of CAYGVX010000018.1, from coordinate 21,060 downwards.
CCGCCTTGAGTGGTCAAATAAGCCATTGCCATTACCTCTTTTACAGTAAGATGCTAGTATGCAATTTTCAACAAAAATATAAACCTTGCTGAACCAACTTGGCTACTGCTCCTTGGGAGAACAAGTTTAGGACGCCTTTGAATGTTTTTATAAATAATAAATACCCATATAGACTCCACCGCTACGCTGGGGTTTAGATGGTGAAAATCGTGGTCTTCAAATGCGGCAACATTGGAACTGCTCCACTACTCGAGCTGCTACTAGACGAGCTAGCCGACCGCAAAGACCTGGCAGTGCGAACTCTGACCACCGGGTCAAAAATGGACGTTGACGCCATCGAAGAATCCATAGAAAAAATCTTCGAATTCAGCCCCACTCTTGTGCTCTTCGTTTCACCCAACACGTCAGCGCCAGGCCCAGCGAAAGCAAGAGAAGTGCTGTCGAAGAAAAAAGTGCCGACTGTCGTCCTAACCGACGCTCCTGGAAAACGCGTGAAGAACGAGATGGAGCAGCAGGGCGTAGGCTACATAATCATCACGGGTGACCCGCTGATTGGGGCGCGAAAGGAATTCCTCGACCCAGTGGAGATGGCGATTTTCAATGCCAACGTGATAAAAATCCTTGCGGGCACAGGGGTCTTCAGGCTTGTGGTTCAGGAGATCGATAAGCTTGTTGAGGCAACGAAAGCAGGGGCAAATCTCTCTCTTCCAAGACTAATAATAGACACCGACAGCATTCGTGACTCCTATGCTTTCAAGAACCCCTACGCAAAGGCGAAAGCGATGGCCGCGTACGAAATGCTGAAGAAAGTTGCCGAAATCAACGTTCAAGCCTGTTTCGTCGAAAAAGAAAAGGAAAAATACATACCTCTCGTGGCTTGTGCACATGAGTTGGTCCAAGCAAGCGCAAGGTTAGCCGAAGAAGCCAGGGAAATAGAAAAGTACGGTGATACTCTGTTGAGGACACCTCACTCCAAGGACGGTAGGTTGAAGACAAAGGACAAGCTGCTGCTTTCACCAGAATAGAGGTTGCTTGTCCCCGCTTACCGTCTGAATTCTCGGTCACTTCAGCCTGTTTGATGACTTGCGTCTTTTACGAATAGGCAGCCGGAAGCCCAATTTCTGTGACAACAATGGTATATATATTAAAGCAGAGAGATTGTTGTATCTTGGAGGGCTACCTTAAAGGTTGGGCGTCGAGAACCTCGACAAGCTGTTCAACCCAAAGAGAATCGCCGTTATAGGGGCAAGCGACAAAGAGGGCTCCGTCGGCGCCAAACTGCTCCGAAACCTGATCGGAGTCGGATACAAAGGCGCAGTTTACCCAGTTAATCCATTCAAACCCATAGTTCAAGGCATAACCGCCTACCCCACGGTAGAACGCATCCCGTGGCAAATTGACCTCGCTGTCATAGCTACCCCAGCGCACACCGTGCCCCAGATAGTGGAGGAGTGCGGAAAAGCCAAGGTGCCTTCCCTAATCATAATCTCTGCCGGGTTCAAAGAAGCCGGAGAAGAAGGGAAAGAATTCGAAAAACAGATTCTCGAGTTAAAAGACCATTACCGCATGCGCATAATGGGACCCAACAGCTTGGGAGTTATGCGCCCAAGCATAAAACTCAACGCCACTTTCGCGAACAAGGCAGCCAATCTAGGAAGAATAGCTTTCATCTCTCAAAGCGCAGCCCTGTGCTCCTCTGTCCTAGATTGGGCTTCAGCGGCCCACGTAGGATTCAGCGCCATCGCCTCGGTCGGCTCGATGCTGGACGTGGACTTCGGAGACCTAGTCGACTATTTCGGGGCAGACTCCCAAACAAAAAGCATAGTGCTTTACGTTGAATCCATTAAGAATGCAAGAAAATTCATGAGTGCTGCCAGAGGATTCGCCAGAGCCAAACCTATTGTAGTGGTGAAAGCCGGAAAATACCGTGAAAGCGCCGAAGCCGCCATATGTCACACTGGCGCCTTGTGTGGAGAAGACGCTGTTTACGACGCTGCTTTCAGACGGGCTGGAATCGTGAGAGTAGAAGCGATCAGCGACCTTTTCAATTGTGCGGAAACATTGGCCATGCAGCCTAACCCGAGAGGACCCAACCTAACCATAATAACCAATGCTGGGGGACCCGGGATAATCGCGACAGATGTCTTGATGGCTAAAGGCGGGAAGCTTTCGTCTTTGAGTGACGAGACTATCAAGTCCCTAGACGGAGTCCTGCCTACCTACTGCAGCAAACTAAACCCTGTCGACATCCACGAAGAAGCCACTACCGACAGGTTCAGAAAAGTGATGGAGATATGCTTCAAGGATCCACATAGCGACGGCTTCTTGATCATCTATACCCCTCAGGGCTCATCCGACCCGGTCGAGACCGCGAGAGCTATCGTGGAGATGTCCAGCAAAACCACCAAGCCGATCCTCACATCTCTGATGGGTGAAGATGATTGCTGGAAGGCGCGGACAGCTCTTCGCAAAAACGGCATCCCAGCTTTTGCAGCACCCGAACAAGCTGTCGCAACTTTCATGTACATGTGGAGCTACGCACAAAACCTGGAGCTGCTGTATGAGACTCCTGGAGAGCTTTCAGTAGAGCTGTCAATTCCTGTCTTCCTTAGAGAAGTGCTGCGAAAAGCATATGATGAACAGCGTATGGTTTTGACAGAGCCTGAGTCCAGCCAATTTCTTCTGGCCTACAAGATCCCGACGATAAAATCGGCAATAGCAAAGACTCAGGAAGAAGCTGTCGCAATCGCCTCAAAAATCGGATACCCCGTTGTGATGAAAGCCTTCTCACCTCAAATAACTCACAAATCACGTGTTGAAGGGGTAATCTTAGACGTGCGTTCAGAAGCAGAAGTCGGAGAGTTCTTCGAGGAGCTATCGCGGAGAATCAAATCACAAGCTTCTGGAATAGAGCTGGAAGGCGTCATAGTCCAACCGATGGTTAAGAGAAAAGCATACGAACTCCTAATCGGCTCCAAAAAAGACCCTCACTTTGGCGCTGTGATAGTTTTCGGAACGGGGGGCGTAGCTGCCGAAATGCTAAAGGACGTAAGCACCGGGTTTCCCCCCCTCAACCGAGTTCTTGCAAGAAGGTTGATGGAAAGAACGGCTGTCTACAAGCTTCTCGAATCAAATGGCCGCGTCAACATGAGACTTCTGGAGGAAATCCTAGTCAAGTTTTCTCAGTTAGTGATTGATTTCCCAGAGATAAAAGAAATGGACATAAACCCCCTCATAGTCGACGAAAACGACGCCCTAGTCGTAGACACGCGCATAGTAGTCGATGCCGAGAGAATTCTTTCCCAGGTTCACCCCCATGAACACTTGGTGATCGCCCCCTACCCAGCAAAGTACACAGCTCAGTGGTCCTTGAGGAGTGGGGCTTCTGTTGTTCTGCGTCCTATAAAGCCCGAAGATGAAGCTTTCCTCTCTGACTTGTTCAAGTCTTTTTCTGAAGAAACAATGCGTTTCCGGTTCTTTCAGGTGATTAAGGAAATATCACACGACATGCTGACAAGATTCTGCAACATAGACTACAACAGAGAGATAGCCATAGTTGCCGAGATGGGGGAACGAACGGAAAAAAGAATAATCGGAGTGACTAGGCTTATACTGCAGCCAGACCGAAAGCGTGGCGAGTTTGCAGTTGTAGTTGGGGACAAGTGGCAGGGACTCGGATTGGGGTCCAGAATGCTGGATTTCATAATCGAGATCGGCGACGAGATGGGGTTGGATAGCATCTACGGCGACGTCATTTCAAGCAACGCCAAAATGCTTCACCTATGCTCCAGAAAAGGCTTCAAAATGGAATCTGTGGACGAAGGGGTCTCAAGAGCCACGTTGGATTTGGGCTAGCACCACTTGGCTAAATTCTCGCCTTCTGCAATCTTGCGAGCTTTTTCTTCTTTTTCTTCTCCTTTCTCTCTTTTTTTGTCCAAGGCTTTGGTTTCTTCTCTCGTGCTTCGCCTCTCATAACTCCACTCATGAGTTTCCCCTGTACTAATCTGACTTGGAGGTATTTTAAACTTGCATTGACGGCAGATCAGTGCAGGTTTTTTTCTCTATTTTCGCTCAAGCTTTGAGCTGAGGGCGCCGAAGACCGCTCCCGCGGCTCCAATCCATGGTCCTATCAGAAGGTTCAGCGTGCTCCCTTCGCCAGAGTCCGCGCCGGCAAGAGTTGCGATTATCACCAGCACAGATATCAAGAAGGCTAAGGCAGACGATAAGGTTGCGATTCTTATCCCAACTTTGTATCCCACACAGTGTATTGTCCCACCGAAGACTGTCAAAACTGCAAGAAATATTAGGGTTAGAGGAACTGCCACTGCTGCTTTATCTCTGGACTGTGTTATCCCCGAGATCGCAGCACGCCCCCCGGATAACCAGGGTAGGAGCAGAGCAGCGAATATTATGACCCCTGCTGCGATGGCTATAGTACCTTGCACACGAATGTCGGCAGTCTTCTCCTTTTCTTTCCCAAGCATCTAGGCACCTTCAAACACGGATTATCAACTTAGTCCCCACCTACCTTAATATTTTTTGTTTAGGCTTTGGCTGTTAGTTGAGGGATTTTGAGGTATAGTAGAGAGTTAAATAGGAGAGAATATCCGAAAGCCATGCACTGCACTGTACAAGTCCAGCAGGCTTGCTGAATAATCTGTGTGACGGCTAGTGAAAATCTCGAAACAAAACAGGTTTTCATAAACGTTAAAATAGAAAGCTCCTCTATAGCAGTGTAGCTAGGAGGCTGAAAGTATGGAAAAAAGCAAGTTCTACACCCTGCCTGAGCTTCCTTACAAATACGATGCCTTGTCGCCACACATCTCTGAGGAGCAATTGAGGATACACCATCAGAACCACCACCAAGCCTACGTTACTGGCGGAAACGCGATACTCGAGAAGCTTGATAAGGCAAGAAAAGAAAACGCCGAGTTGGATATCAAGTCAGCTTTGAAGACTCTCTCATTCCACATCGGGGGGCAAGTGCTCCACTCGTTGTTCTGGCCGAGTATGGCTCCTGCTGGAAAAGGCGGTGGAAAACCAGGCGGCGCAATAGGCGAAGCCATTAGTAAGGAGTTTGGAAACTATGAAAGGTTCAAGAAGGAGTTCTCTGAAACTGCCAACAGCGTAGAAGGCTCTGGGTGGGCTGCGCTAACACTCTGCAGACAGACCAATAGACCGATAATAATGCAGATAGAGAAACACAACAACAACGTATACCCCATGTTCAGAATCTTGATGGTGTTGGACGTTTGGGAACACGCCTATTACATCGACTACAAGAACCAAAGGGCAAAGTTCGTGGAAGCGTTTTGGAACATAGTAAACTGGGATGAAGTGGAGAAAAGACTAACAAACACTTAGACAGTGTCCAGCAACTACCGAGGAGGGGAGGTGAAACAGAGTGGCTAAGAAGAAAGGTGGAAAATACAAGTGTGAAGATTGCGGCCTCGTAGTTGTAGTCGAAGACCCCTGTGGATGCGCCGCATGTGAACTGGTCTGCTGCGGCGTTCCGATGAAAAAGACGGAAACCAAACTTAAGAAATGAAAAGTCGACACGTAATCACCCAGCACAATCAATGTTTGGAGATGCAGTTGCTGCAACTCTGATTGGCGAGTCTTCGTTTTGCTTAAATATCCTTTCCTATTGATAGGACCCTATGCTAATTAGCAGAGTTGAGTTTACCGAGCTTGAGAAGCGAGTTGTGAGGACAGCCAAACCCGTGCTGGACTTCCTAGCCCCTAAAATAGGTAAAGCCTACGTGATAGCAGTCACACGGGACGGTTGCCCCGCATGCGAAAACCAGAAACCACTGCTAGACAAGCTAGCTACAGCTATGACACAGAAACACGGGGACAACGTGGCTTTCACTCGAATACACGTCAAGTATACTCCCCAATCACAAGAGGAATCCAAACGAAGTAAAGGCATTCTTGGTCATTACTTCTATCCAACCAACCTTATCCTGTTCAGAACCCATGACCTAGGAGCAATAGATTATTACAGAAACTCTTCACCGACAATGAGCGAACTCAAGAAGAACATCGAAATCGCCGTCAAAATCGCCGCGATGATTGAAAAAGAGAAAGCATAGCGCCTGACCTCGGTTTGTGGTCGTCGCATGAACAGACACACTGTGGTTCTGACGGGGTTTGAACCTTTCGCGGATTTCCAGGTCAACCCCTCTTGGGAAGCTGCGAAAGCATTTGACGGTCTAGAACTTAACTCTTTCAGGGTCAAATCCTTCCAGATACCGCTAAGACACAAGGAAATCAGGAAGACAATCGAAGGAATAGTTGATTCTCAAAAACCATCTGTGATAATCAGCTTGGGCCAATCGTATCGACCAGTGATCTCGCTCGAAAAGGTGGCGCTAAACTTCGCAGACCTGACAGAATCAAATACACTCTACAACTGTGGAAGCCGCCCACAAGATGAGATTCTGGAGCTGAAGGCGCCAGCGGCATACTTCACAACCCTGCCAACTCGAAAAATCCTCAATGAACTAAGAAAAAACGCGATCCCCGCGGAAATCTCTTATGATGCAGGCACTTTCGGGTGCAACCAACTTTTCTTCCACATAATGCACAAGATACACAGCGATGGCTTAGACATGCTTGGCGGCTTCATCCACGTTCCCTGTTTGCCATCCCAGGCGGTGCAACTGCAAGAAACAAGGAGAGTAACAGTACCGTGTATGGAATTAGAGAGGATAATCAAGGCAATTGAGATCGCAGTTAGGATGACAATAGAGGGCGTTGAGTAGAATCGTCTTTCTGGCGCACTCAACCATAAGAATGTGCTTTAAAGGGTTCTAGCGTAAGCTCTATTTTCATCTCTTGCTTAACTTCTGTCGTCACCAGCGAAAGTGGAAGCAATAGTAATAGCCGAGCTCAAATACCCGCCGACCAGTGTGAGAAGGGGCTACAACGACAGAACCCTCTACATAAACCTCTCAAGAGCAGAGATCGCGAGCAAACCTGTATCACAGTCAATGAAAGACACGTTCATAGGAGGTCGCGGTTTCAACTTGTGGCTCCTCTGGAATGCCTTGCCAAAAAACCGTGTCACTAGATGGGGTGACCCTGAGAACGAGCTTTGTATAGCCTGCGGTCCTTTAGGGGGCACTCCGGTATATCCCGGCAGCGGGAAGAGCATCGTAGTTTCAATATCACCTTTGACAAACAGCGTTCTCGATTCGAATGCATGTATGCATGCCGTTTGATGGAAACTTATGCCAATTGACAAGATCGAGTTCATCAAACTTGAAAAAGATATTTTTGCGACAGGTAAACCTCTTCTAGACTATTTGGCACCTGAATTCGGCAAAGTATACGTTGTTGCCATAACTAGAGATCGGTGCTCAGCATGCGAAAAACAGAAGCCAAAGCTGGATGAATCAGCGACAAATTTGAAAAAAAAGACACGGTAAAGAAGTCGTTTTTACTCGAATACATGTCAAGTACTCACCCAATTCACAGGATGAATCCTTAAGAAGCAAAGCCTTGCTTGTTCATTATTTCTATCCCACTAACATGATTTTGTTGAGAACTGTAGATCGAGGCGCGATAGAATACTACAAAAACTCTTCACCATCGATGGGTGAGTTGAAAAAGAACATTGCGGTCGCTGCAAAAATAGCAGCGATGATTAAGAAAGAAAAAACTTGACTCGCATCATAGATAGGTTTCTGAAATCGAAGCTCTATGTTTAGGTTTTGCGTTAGCACCTTACGTGCGCGCAAGCTGCAGACGGCCTAGTCACGAAAAACCTTAAAGCTCTCTTGGGCAGTTGGCTAGTGTGGGATTTCATGAAGCGTGGAGCTTCCGTCAAGCATGAGATGAACAATGAACTGATTCTAGAAAGAAAGATGCTGCTTTTCCATCAGGTTCTTAAGCTGGATTACACCAAATGCATCGGGTGTGGAATCTGTGAGAGCATATGCCCAGAAGAAGCCGTTAAACATGTTCCTGCAACGGTAAAAGATGGAAGATTAGTGAAGAAACCCCTCGTCGATTTTGAACCCACCCAATGCACATTTTGCGGCGAGTGCATTGTCCTATGCCCAACAAACGCCTTAAAATTGAAAAAGAATGGCGAAGAAAAAAACCCAGTAGTTGATGCAGAAGTCTTTCCAGTTCTTTTGAAGGACGTTACGGTTGATATGGGAAAATGTGATCCTGTCTGTTCCCTTTCATGCGAAAAAGAATGCCCGACAAAGGCCGTGAGCGTGACTACTGAGAAAAGAGGAGACGTCATTGAGAAGATTCTTGAGGTCAAAGTGGACAGAGAGAAGTGCATATTCTGTGGGCGATGCGAGTCTTTATGCACCAGAAGTGCGTTTCATGTTAAAAAGCCGATTTATGGTACAGTTCGGCTGGATTCAAGCTTATGCCCGAAAGGCTGTAGAATATGCGTCGATGTTTGCCCCAGCAAAGCTATTTCACCAAGGCAAGACGAAAAGCCATCGGTCTTTGAGGAATTCTGTATCTATTGTGGAGCATGCCAGACATCATGTCCGGAGAATGCAGTAGTTGTCTGGAGAACAGGGGTTTTGCACTCCGAAGTAAAATCAGGAGCTTGGATTACGGCATTAGAGAAGTTGACCTCTTCTGATTCTATGTTCAAGAAATTCAGTGCGATATCTGCAAAGAAGTCACGAGAAGCTGTAAGCACGATTGAAAGATAGCTTTAGAACTCTAGAAGGTCAGTTAACACCCTACGAGACTTTGTCTGTGAAATGTCAGATCAAAGTGCGTCTGTGATCAGTTCCATAATATCTCTAACTTGAATTTTCTCTTCGTTGCCTGTTGCCTTGATAGCATCATCAAATGTCAACAAACAGAAAGGACATGCCACAGCTACTATTTCTGCTCCAGCATCGAGTGCTTCCTTAATGCGCCTCTCTGCGAGACGCGACCCAGGGATGTCATGCCACATTCTGCCTCCTCCACCTTCGCAACAGACGCTTCGAGCCTTCGATCTGCTCATTTCAACAAACTTTGCTCCTGGGATGCTTTCGAGGATTTTTCTTGGTTCTTCGTAGATATTGTTGTGTTTGCCTAAAAAGCAGGGGTCCTGATAGGTTATGACCTTTTCAACCTTTGTGGAAAGCTCAAGCTTTCCAGAATCAAGCAAATCAGCAAAGTACTGAGTGTAGTGTTTGACATGTAGTTCTTTTCTGTAACGATTCTTGAATGCGTGAAAGCAATGTGGTGAAGTGACTATAATTCTCTCAACTCCGTATCGATTGAAGAGACCCAAATTGCTCTCAGCCAACTCTTCGAAAAGCCCTCTCTCTCCGATAGAGTATATTTCGTTTCCACAGCATGTTTCTTGGTTCCCCAGCAGAGAAAAATCTGTGCCCAGCATATTCAATGTCTTCACTATTGCCCTAGCTACATTTTGCGCCCTAGACTCGTAAGATGCAGCACATCCAACGAAATAGAGTGTTTCGGACTTTTCGCTATCAGATGCGTATTTTACGTTCAAATCTCGCGCCCAGTCAGATCTCGCATTGCGGCTCAGTCCCCATGGGTTCCCATACTTGAAAACCCCTTCTAGAGCGTCTATCAATGTACGCGGAACCAGTCCCTGCTCAACAAAAAGACTACGTAGGCCTATAAGCACATCCATCGGCTTTACTTCTCTAGGGCAACGACCTGAGCAGGTGGAGCAAGTTGTGCAATCCCAGACTTCATTTTTCTGGTAAATGTTCGGTTGAGGATTGATTGCTGGATGTGAAAGCGCATAAGAAAGCTCAAGCATTAGCTTTCTTGGGTTGATTTTTGATTTTGAGGAGAGGGGACAGGAACCAGTACAGACGCCACACTGCATACACTTATTGAAATCCAATTCCTTGAAGGCTGCTGATTCAGTCAGACTAGTCACCCTCCAATGCTTCTTTTAGCTCGGCAAGTATTTGTCCACGATTGAAGTGTCTCATTTGGATGGCACCTGATGGACATGCTGCAGAACAAGAACCGCAACCTTTGCACAAGGTTTCTAAGACCCCTACTGCCTTGTCCTTGACAGTTATTGCGTTGAACGGGCAGCTGGTATAGCATATTAGGCATTTGCTGCATAAATCATCGTCTACTTCTGCAGTTGTGGCTTCGATTTTTGCTTCTCCAGCCGACATAAGGTTACTTGCTCTCTGTGCTGCACCGCTCGCTTGAGCTACGCAGTCAGGTATGTCCTTCGGTCCTTGAGCAACTCCGGCAATGAATACGCCGTCAACCAACGTGTCCATTGGTCGAAGTTTGGGATGTGCCTCTCTGAAAAAGCCATCTGGACCTATCGAGATGTTGAAGACTCTACGTAACAAGCTTGTTCCGATGCTCGGAACTACTCCTACTGACAAAACCACCAAATCAACGTCAGCTTCAACCAGAGTCCCGAGAAGTGTATCTTCCCCTTGGAGTCTCAGGTTCTTCGACCCAGAGTCCTCAACGATTTCAGCTACCTTACCTCTGATATATTGCATTCCCTCAATCTGGGCTCTCTTATAGAACTCTTCATATCCCTTCCCAAACGCTCTCATATCGATGTAGAAAATCAAGATGTCAGCATCAGGGGTCTTCTCCTTAACCAGCAATGCCTGTTTTGTTGCGTACATGCAGCAGACTCGGGAGCAATAGGGGTTCGTCTTCTCATCTCTTGACCCGACGCACTGCACAAATGCAACTCGCTTTGGAGGTTTACCGTCAGAGGGCCTTACTAGTTTGCCTCCGGTTGGTCCTGATGGACTAATGATCCTTTCCAGCTCAACACCTGTGATCACGTTCTCATATGTGCCATAGCCATACTCTTCGATTACTGATGCGTCGAATGGATCGAAACCTGTTGCCAAGATTATGGTGCCTGCTTCGATCTCCGTTTCTCTTGGCTCTTGAGAGAAATCTATGGCTGCAAGCCCACAAGCTTCAACACACTTGTAACACTTGATGCAGTGGTCAATGTCAATGGTGTAAACTAGAGGTACGGCTTGAGGGAATGGTATGTAGATAGACTTTCTAGGTCCTAGTTGTTCGTCAAACTCATTTGGAACTTGGATAGGACATGCTTTGGCGCATTCCCCGCAACCGTTGCATAAATCCTCGATGACATAACGCGGTTTTTCAGCGATTTGAACCTTAAAATTCCCTACATAACCTGTGACTCGACTGATCTCAGAGTTTGTCAGGACATGGATTTTAGGGTGGTGGATAACTGAGGACATCTTCGGAGACAGTATGCACAGGGAGCAGTCCATTGTCGGGAATGTCTTGTCTAACTGAGCCATATGGCCCCCAAGACTTGGGTTCTTCTCAACCAAGTAGACATCGAATCCGTCCTCAGCAAGGTCAAGACTTGCTTGTATGCCGGTAATGCCTCCGCCCACTATCACGCAGCTCTTTTTGACTGGAACCGTTACAGCCTCAAGTGGTTCGAGTAGAGATGCGCGTGCGACAGCCATTCTTATCAGGTCCATTGCTTTCTCCGTAGCCCGTTCCTGCTCATCCGAATGAACCCATGAACACTGCTCTCTTATGTTGGCAATTGTGAGCAAGTAGCCATTCAGCCCTGCCTCTTCAACGCACTTGCGGAAGGTTGGTTCATGGAGTGTAGGTGAGCATGCCGCGACCACGACTCTATCAAGCTTGAGGTTTTTGATGTCTTGTGCAATCAGCGTTTGGCCAGCGTCTGAACAGACATAGGCATAATCCGTGGCAACAACGACGTTTGGAAGGACAGAAGCAAGTTTTGCGATTTTCTTAACGTCAACGCTTCTGGCGATGTTTGTCCCGCAGTGGCATATGTAGACACCAACTCTGCGCTCTTTATCAATGTGGGATTTCGAATTTTCCTTGTCTTTTGATGAACTGCTCAATTCTTCCTCTCTATCTCCAAGGCTGCTGGTTTGAATGACTTCACGTGTTCCTGGAAGTTTTCGACGTTTTTTTCGCTTCAAGTGTTTCCGAAAGCAGTTTCTTGAAAGCTTTTCTCCTCATTTTCTGTCCGAGCTCTTCACCGGTCATGAGACTCAGGGCTTCTTGAGGGCAGAAGGCGACGCATTTTGGATCAAGCTGACATAGGTCGCAAACCGTCGAGGTTTTTTTGTCTTTATGCACAGAGATGACTCCGAATTCGCAGGCTTCCATGCACCATCGGCATCCATCGCATTTCTGTTCATCGACTAATATTACCCCAGTTTCCTCATCTGTCGTCAAAGCCTTCCTAGGACAGCTCTTGACACATTTAGGTTTTTCACATAAACGGCAGGCTATGGCCATATTCGCGAAAGGTTCTATGCGGCTCATGCGAATTCTGGAGAATAAGGGGTTAAACCCACCTTCTTTAGTCGCTGAGCAAACCAGTTCGCAGACTCCGCAGCCGGTGCATTTCTCAGGGTCCGAAACGAGGAATTTCCTCTGCACTTTAAGCACTTCCCTCCTCTACAACATCGGTTAATCCCAACTTCGTCGTCTTTTCTCTCGTTGGTGTGCCATCAGCCGTCCAACCTCGAGCGGCATAATAGTCGTCAAGCATAGCATCAAATTCGTCTTTGCTCAAATGTGATCCTTTAGCACAACCATCTGGAGTTGGATCATCGAACACCCTGGGTGGAAGAGTGTCATCTCTTCTGGTCCATCCTTCTCTCATGTTGTAGATTTTCTCCATATTCCAGACACGTTCTCCCGCTGTCAACAGCTCTTTGGCTGTTAAAGGAATTCCAGTGACCAGAGTGTATAGTTTGGCCAAGTCACTGCAAGCATTCATCCAGAGGTTGCCAGAGAACTTGCATACCATCAGCAAATCGTAAATGGTCAGGTTATTCTCCTTTTCTGCAACGAATTGGCCCTGACCTTTCTCAAACTTGAGCCTGCTAATTCTCCCTCTGATCTCAGGTCCAAAAACTGCAGCGCTTATATGATCTGCGCCTCTTGTGGAAACAGCGAAAGACAAAGCAGTGGCTTTCAACCCTCTTACATCAAATCCAGGAAACTCGAGACCTTTTGAGTGCATGGCAAACTTCTCGGACCCTTTGCCAATCTTTTCAGAGGCTTTTTTCACTCCTTCTGCCAAGATATTGCCCAGTCCTTCCCTGTTCGCGATTTTGGGGATGAGCTCCATCACTGCTTCCTGATTCCCGAACGACAAATCGATCCCTTCGGTGTCGTTCAACGTGAGTATCCCTTTTTCAAAACACTCCATTGCCCAAGCGATTGTAACGCCTGTGCTTATAACATCCATTCCTAAACCATCGCAAAGATTTCCAGCTTTGATTATCGCCGGTAAGTACCAAATTCCGCAGTTTGTTCCAAGGGCGTACAATCCTTGATATTCAACCTTGTAGGTTACGCCGCTGTAAGGGCCTGCTCTTATGAGGTCCATGTGGTCGCATCCTATCGGGCAGGTAGCGCATGCCATGCTTCTATGGATGTATTGATCTTGCATCCACTTCGTTGATATTCTTCTAACGTCTTCACTTATGAGAGGGGGGTCCTTGGAGGAATCGGCACTTTGGAAATTTTTTATTGGCGTAGCACAGTGTGATAAATATTCCATACCTGTGCCGATGGTTCCCAAGTCTGTCATTACTGTGGTGATTAAGCCTTTGGCTATCTTCCTATAATATTCGCCACACAGGTCCAGCAACTTGTCAAGATCGGCGACCTCCACAGTCTTAGATCCTCTGACTGCTACTGCTTTGAGTTGCTTTGAGCCCATAACCGCGCCCATTCCTGTTCTGCCATCATCTTCATGGTAATGATCGCTAACAACAGATGCAAAACGTACAAGGTTCTCTCCAGCAGGTCCTATAGCTGCCACTTGAACATTATTGTCACCCACAGTTTCCTTAATAGTTTTGTCTGTTTCCCAGCAGTCCTTACCCATCAGTCCCGCTGCGTTCTTGAACTCGACTATGTCATCATCTATGAATAGGAAAGTCGGTCTCTCCGCTCTGCCTTTGATCACAAGGGCATCGTAACCAGCTCTTCTAAAGGCCAGACTCCAGAAGCTTGAACCAATTGACTTCCCTTGAAAACCCGTTAAAGGAGATTTTGCCCGAATTACGTATTTGGCGCTCGTTGGCACGGTTGTTCCGGAAAAAGGTCCCACGGCAAAAACCAGGACATTATCCGGGCTCAACGAGTCAATTCCGGGTTTCTGATACTTGTGCAATAGATACATACTAAACCCGCTTCCACCTATGAAATTCCTACAAAAGCCTTCAGAAATCTCCTCGGTCTTCGTCTCTTTGGAAGTCAGATCTACGATTAGAACTCTACCAGAATATCCATACATGTCCGCCATCTCCGTCAACCCAGAACCGTGCTATATGACTTCTCCATAATGCCAGTAACGAAGCACATTTCCCTTCTTTCGTAACATAACCTGCCTGCACGTTCCTGCTTTGATGGACTTTTTACGGTCACTGCGCACCTTCGGTAGTGTTGTTCTGAATTATCTTTATAACCCTTGCGTGACAGAAACATTAAAATGAACCAGACACTTATACTGCAAAAATCGGCAGACATGTGGGGATAAAAATGCACGGTTGGAACGGCAAGTTTTTAAGAATAGATCTGACTAAGGAAAAGGCAATTCCTCAAAAGTACAGTCCCAACATCGCTCTGGCATTCCTCGGAGGAAGAGGTTTTGCCGCTAAGATTCTATGGGATGAATTGGAGCCACACATCGATGGTTTGTCGCCCGAAAACAGGCTGATTTTTGCTTCTGGACCCCTGACTGGACTCCCGGTGCCCGGTAGCGGCAAGCTTGTAATAGCGGCGAAAAGCCCTCTAACAGGCGGCTATGGAGACGGTAATATTGGAACGATAGCTTCTGTTCAGTTGAGAAGAGCTGGCTACGACGCACTAGTGATTGAAGGAAAAGCCAATAAACCGACTGCTCTTTTGGTCAATGACGACAAGACGGATTTCATCGATGCCGCAGATCTTTGGGGGCTTGGCGCCTTTGAGACTGAACGAAAGATAAGGGAAAGTCATGGCAATACGGCAGGTGTTCTGGAAATAGGACCCGCTGGAGAAAACATGGTCAAGATTGCCGTCGTGGTTTCGCAGGAAGGGCGAGCCGGTGGTAGGCCTGGAATTGGCGCCGTAATGGGGTCTAAGAATCTCAAAGCAGTTGTCATCAAAGGGTCACAGACAATTCCAACTGCTGATCCTGACGAGTTGAAGGCTATTGGTACTGACGCGTACGAGGCGCTTGTGAGCAGAGAAGGCTATGATTTCTGGAGACGTCAAGGGACTATGGTTGCTGTCGACTGGAGCCAAACAAACAGTGTTCTACCAACACTTAACTTCAGAGAAGGCGTTTTCGACGAAGCAGAAGCAATAAACGGATTCACGATGGAGAAATTGAAGGTCACACAAAGGGACTGCGGCAACATGACTTGTGCTAACGTCTGCTACAACTGCTATGAAACCTGCCCAGCCTTCACCTGTAATACAATCTGCGGCAACATCATCAAAGACGCTGAGAACGAGTATTCAGAACTGGACTACGAAAACGTCGCGCTTTTGGGTTCCAACATAGGTCTAGCAGATCTCAAAAAGGTCGCAGTTCTTAATAGAATGGCAGATGACTATGGGTTGGATACGATTTCTCTTGGAAGCGCCATCGGCTTCGTAATGGAAGCTTCAGAAAAAAAGCTTACTGACTACAAGATCGAGTGGGGAGACTTTAACAAGGCAAAATCTCTTACAGAAGACATTGTGTATAGACGCGAAATAGGTGCTCTCCTTGCTGAAGGAGTACGGTCAACGGCCAGTAAGCTCGGCAACGATGCTCATAAGTGGGCAATGCATGTAAAAGGACTGGAGATTTCGGGTTATGACTGCCACATGGCACCGGCAATGGCACTAGCCTACGGGACATCGCCTATAGGTGCTCATCATAAAGATGCCTGGGTCATTTCATGGGAAGTATCAGCTGGGCGGGACACTTATAGTGAAGCCAAAGTGGACAAAGTGATTGAGCTTCAGAGAATCAGAGGAGGGATGTTTGAGAGCCTAGTTACTTGCCGACTGCAATGGGTAGAGCTGGGCTTTGAGCTTGGCTGGTACCCACGATTTCTCAAGGCTGCGACAGGTTTAGAGATGCCATTGGACAGCCTATATGTAGTTGCTGATAGGACGTATAATCTAATTCGAGCCTTCTGGATTCGTGAGTATGGTGAAAACTGGACGAGTGAGATGGATGTTCCACCTGCAAGATGGTTTGACGAGCCGTTAACCAAAGGTCCATTAGAAGGCGCAAGTCTCGATAGAGCAAAATATGATGATATGCTGCAGAAATACTATCGAAAAAGGGGTTGGGACAAGCGTGGAATTCCCACAAAAGCGACGCTGAAAAAGCTTGGATTGGAAGCTGTCGCCAGACGACTTGAGCCACTTATTAAGCTGCATGATTGACTTTCTTTTCCATTTTTCTACTCGCTCCTGGCGCGCGCGCACAAATCTATTTGACTCCTGCGTAGCTCTCTCTTTCAAGTAATTCTGCCTTGCAGTTGTTACGTACTCTGTGAATTCGAAGCTTTCAGCCGCTTTTCCTTTCACGTTTAGTCCACTTTTCTCGTGAAGTTCTCTCATGACTATGACTTAGAAAGGTCGCTCCTTGTTCGAAGATCGCGCGCGATAAACAACTTGAAAAAGTAGGCTACGACCCAAAGGGCAAGTCTATCGAAGAAAGAATGACGGCTTTAAGGAAATACCGTGATGCATGCATGTATGAGAAGCTTAAAGACGCTGTTTACAAGAGACGAGGTTGGGACGAGAACGGGGTTCCCACACTGCAGAAGGTGAAAGAGCTTGGAATCGGCTTTCCTGACGTTATGGTGCTTCTCGAAAGAGAACGCGTGAAGAGCTAGTACTCTATTGCAGCAAGCTGACGCGTTCATTCCATCAGCAACTCCGTTCTCCGGACGATGAGTTTTTATGCGTCCGCTGAAACCATGTCTTAACTCATCAAGTGTGTCGATCAGTTGTCCAGAAGAAATGAGCAATCGTCTGATTCGACTGATTTAAGTCCACTTCTTGTTCGTTCAGTAGTGAACTCTTTCGGTATGGGGATGGTCAACCCCTTCATTGGTGCGTACGCTGTTCAACTTGGGGCTTCATCGTCTGAAATGGGATGGTTCCAGTCTTCCGCCAATATCTCAAACAACGTTCTACAGGTTTTCTGGGGTAAACTGAGCGACAGGCTCGGCAAGAGAGTTCCCTACATAATTCTGGGCAATCTGATCATCATGGCGCTCTGGATTCCGATGATGTTTGTGACCAATGCTGCCCAGCTAATCGTCCTAGTGGTAATTCAGGCTCTCTTGGGCTCTATGGCGACTCCCACGTGGATCGCGTTGGTTGGGGATCTAGTCCCATCAGCCAGACTTGGAAGGGTAAGCGCCTCCATCAGTCTCTGGGCTTCCCTTGGCACTCTGGTCGCCACTTTGCTGTCAGGGTTTGTCATGATAAGCGTGGGCGGAAGTCTGCAGCAGATGTTTTTCATACCTCTAATTGTTGCCATTCTCAGCGGTTTGATTTCCGCGCTCGTCATGATTCCCGTTAGGGAGCGGGGCAACAGAAGACCCGATTCTTCGAGTAGTCAAACGGAGGGCCTATTCAGCGTCTTTGTACACGCTAGAAAGGTGCCTGACTTCATGAAGTATTCCCTTGCTAGCGTGGTCTTCAATTTTTTCATGGCTATCGGGTGGCCGCTTTTTTCTATAACTCTGGTTAAGGTTTTGGAGGCTTCGATGTGGGAGATCGCTTTGCTTTCGGCAGCGCAATTGGCTGTCACGATAATCTTTCAGATGCAAATGGGAAAGCTTGCCGACAGTTTTGGGAGAAAGCCCCTGCTTGTTGTTTTTAGGCTTAGTTTGGTTACTGTTCCATTGGGCTATGCTTTCGCTCCCAACGTGTACTATCTGATTGCCTTAGAAGCTTTTTGGGGAATATCCCTGGCTGTGGGACAAGCTTCGATGACTGCGTATCTGCTCGACGTGATTCCTGAGCAATATCGAGGCAGTTTCGCGGCTTTCCACAATCTTCTGATCGGTGTGGCTTCCTTCTTCGGTTCTCTTCTAGGCGGGTATCTTGCAGACTACACGATCGGCTTGCTTGGTGTGGTTCTGGGGCTACAAGTCGTTTATCTCATATCCGCGGTGGGCAGAGGAGTTGGTGCCGCAACTTATCTGACGCTAAAAGAAACCTTGAACAGAAATGCGGTCTCAGATGGGTGTCCAAGCGGCTGATTTCTGCTTTTTCTCTGCAGGTTTCCTCTTTGATGGTCGCCTTTTCACAGAGGCTCTGTAGGCTGGGGTCGATGAGATTCTTTGTTTTTGTAGGACTGTTCTAAAGGCGCCGTGTTTGGGGCATTGGAAAAGTCCTATTTGCAACTGGAGCTTTTCTCCTTTCTTGTTAGGGCGGCTCGTCATGTTCCAGGTCTTCTTGGCTGCAATTTCTCCTCCGCATTTTGGACATTTTGCCAGTCTTTTGCTCGCCGCCATGATGTACATTCGGCCCCTGACTATTTTCATCTTGATTTTTTCCTTTTCCACTAAGTGGTGGAGAAAGGTTGTGAAGTCTGCTATTGTGAAGGTTGACATTCTGGAGATTTCTGGGGTGCTGAACGCTGCATGGTAGCTTAGTCCTTCCATTATTTCCTGGGATGTGAAGGCGCGGTCTTTTCTTTCGTCCAGGAAGGTAACTATTTCCTCTTCTAGTGTGCTGTGGATTTTTCCATTCTCGAATTCACTTTTGGTGATGGGCATCAGGGGTTCCCGTTGTTATTTGTCTTCTCTAGACTTTAGTGTTTCGCCTATCCTAGACCCCTATTCTGCATATCTGTCGTCTTTCCAGACGTCTGCGGTGTCACTGTATCCTCTCTTTTCCCAGAACCCCAGTTCTTTTGTTTTTGTGAAGGTGATTTGTTCTATCCACATGGCACTTTTGTATGAGTATTTCTGCGGGAAGACGAGTCTCAACGGTCCGCCGAGGGGTTCTTCTAGTGGCTTATCGTTGAGTTTGTAGGCGAGGAGTACGTCGTCTCCGAGGAGCTCTTGAACGGCAAAGGAAGTTGTGTAACCGTCTGAGCATTTGAAGAGGACGTGTTTTGCGTTCTCGTTAGGCTTGGCTAATTGGACTATTTCGTCAAACTTGACTCCGTGCCACTTGCAGTCTTTGACGCTCCATCCTTCTACGCAGTGGAAGTCGCTTGTTGATTGGGTGACTGGCAGTCCTAGTAGGTCTTGCCACGTGAGTTTCTTCGGGTTTTGAATCTCGCCGCTTATCGTCAGTGTCCAAGTTTGTAGGTCGGTTTTTGGGTTTTGTGGGGCTATGCCCCGGTGTTCTATGTTCCATTTTAGGATGTGGTTTACTTCGTGTTGTCCTGGAGGTAGCCTATCGGATTTCATCGAGTTGCTTGTGTATGTCGTTGCTTTTAAGTGTCGTTTTTTGTGTATGACTGCGTGCATGTGGTTTGAGGTAAACGTCTACTGTGTGATCCTGACAGGTAGCCGTTGGCCGCCTTTTGGATCCAGTGTGGTGTTCGGCAATGTTTTTATTTTCTTGGGGTGTCTATGTCTGTTTTGGGCGGCGGTAGCCAAGCCTGGTCAAAAGGGATAGCTGATTACAGGCGAAGGACTCAAGATCCTTTCCCGAAGGGGTTCGCAGGTTCAAATCCCGCCCGCCGCACCATGCTTCATCTCTTCGTCTTCTTAGTTTCTTCCACAAACAGTAGTAGCACGACTGTCGTGACTATCCCTATTATTGAGTTCACGTAGAAGGGCATGCCGAGCCCGGGGATAGCTATCGAACCGATGTAGAAGGTTTGCGTCCTGTAGATGTCGTAGAGGTAGGCGGACAACAAAGGTCCAGCGATGTCTCCAGCGTTGAAGAACATGTTGTAAAGCCCGAAGAGCCTACCCCGCTGCTCGGCTGGAACGAGGTCGGCCCGCAGGGCTTGCATTGCAGGCATGAACATGTTGAACCCCAAGCTGCGGAACACGAAGACGAGTGTGGCTTGACTCACGCTCGAGGTGAAGGGCAGAGCTAAACCGAACACACGGGCTGACATTCCGCCCACCCCGATTAGGGGCTTACGACCAATTCTATCTGAGAGGCGCCCCGCAATCCAGCTGGCAAGCAGCCCCACAAACCCAGCTGAACTCAGGATCGTGCCAATAACAACAGGCTCAGCACCAAACTTGTCCTGGAAGAACAACGCCGCAACGGGCAGTATGAAGCCCAGGGCTATCCCGTTGGCAAAAGTGCAGACCAGCAATATCTTGAAGGATCTTGAGAGTCTAACCTTGCTCGCCTTCCGCCTGCCCGTAATCGAAGAAGGCGCTCCGCCAGTAGACTCAGATTCACCAAGCCTCGCTTCATGTTTCCCCTCTCTCAATTTCAACGCAACCACACTAATAGCGAGCACAGCCAGAGCAGCATCCACAAAGTACGGTATCCTGTAGCTATCACTCAAGCCAGTTAACCCAGAGGTGTAGGCTGAAAACTGCACGAAACCTCCAAAAATAGGCCCCATGTTCCTCCCCACCATCCCGCAGGACATGACAAACCCTGCAGCTTCGCCCCTCCTCGACGGCGAAATGTGGTCGATGAGCATCGACTCAGCAGATAGTGTGGCGGCTGCGGTCATGGCACCGTTGAGCGTACGAATAAGTAGGAGCCAAGGCCACGAAGGCGCCAGCCCCGTCAGCGCCCCAAACACAACATCGCCCACCAGCCCCCACAGCATAACCCTCTTCCTGCCAATCCTATCAGAAAGTCCACCCAGCTTAGGCGACATCAGAGCCGACGCAGCCATGAAGCTAGAAGTAAACAAGCCGATAGAGGCAACAGATGCACCCAGAGAAAGAGCATATTGAGGAAAGAAGGACAAGGGCAACGAGAAAGCGAGGGATTCGATGAACGCAACCAAACCCAAAACTAGGACAGTTGTGGTGTAAAGCTTCTCCTCAGCCATACAGCTACCCTTCAGCACCTAGACGCCGAAGAACTTGTCTAATACCCAAACAACGGTATAAAGCATTTCTC